>PFJX01000140.1 GCA_002784045.1 Hydrogenophilales bacterium CG_4_10_14_3_um_filter_63_21 | reverse complement strand
TCAGGCACTATGTAGCCGGCGAAGACGGCAAGGCCGGCATGCGCGGTCGGCTGGTCTCCAAGCAGGGGCAGATCCTGGCCAATGCACTGCTCGCCGGTGTAGCCAGCGGCATCGGCAGCGCCTTCCAGCAGAGTTCCACCACCTATTCGGTGTCGCCCCTCGGCTCCACCAGCACGGTGGAGCCCGGCAAGCAACTGGAAGCGGGCCTGGGCACGGGAATGGGCAAGGCCCTCGATCGACTCGCCCAGTACTACATCAGCCTGGCCGAGAAGATATTCCCCGTGATCGAGATCGATGCCGGTCGCACCGTCGATGTGGTGCTGACCCAGGGCATTGCCCTGCAGGGACCGCTCGATGCCGCCACGCAGGACAGCGACGCCTATCCCCAACTCGCCGAGCGCGCGAAATTCTCAAGGAGATCCGACGATGATGATGATTGAAGCGCACGCCCCGCGCACGCCCCACCGAATGCCGCTGCGTTCCGCCGGCCAGTTCCTCTGTACCGGCTTGCTGGCCGCCGCGATGGCGCTGCCCTGTCTAGCGCAGAGCACCGCACCAGCGGCTGCGCAATCCACGCCAGCCACCACCATGCCGAGCCCGGACATTGCGATGAGCGACCGATTGCAGGCGCTCTATCCGTCCACCCACTTCGGCGCGGTCAATCCGACCCCATGGCCTGGTGTGTTCGAGGTGGTGATGGGAGCCAACATCGCCTACGTGGATGCGAGCGGGCAGTATTTTCTGTTCGGCCATCTATATGACATGAAGGCGCAGCGCGATCTGACCGCCGAGCACAAGGACACGCTCGCCCGCATCGACTTCAATGCCCTGCCGCTTTCCGACGCGATGAAGGAAGTGCGCGGCAATGGCTCGCGTGTGCTCGCGATCTTCAGCGATCCGGACTGCCCCTATTGCCGAAAACTCGAGGCGGACATTCGCAGCCTCACCGACGTCACGATCTACACCTTCCTGATGCCGCTGGCTTCGCTGCATCCCGGAGCCCACGCCAAGGCAGTGTCGGTGTGGTGCGCCGAGGATCGCATCGCCGCGTGGCACGCGACCCTGTGGCGCGATGAAACCCTCCCACAAGCCGATTGCCAGCATCCGGTGGACCGCAATGTGGCGCTCGGCGAGCGGCTCGGCATCAACGGCACGCCGACGCTGATCGCAGCCGATGGCCGAGTCCTGCCCGGCGCGGCAAGCAAGGAGCAGCTCGAAGTCTGGCTCGCGCGCTCGACGGTGAGCGCGCAGGGTGCGCCACAGCCCGAGGCGCTACCTCGATGAGCGAGATCGCGCAAATCCCGGCTGCCGGCCTGGCGGTGGTGGCGATGACAACGGCGCTGGCCCTGGGCGGCTGCGCCTCGACCCTGTCCGGTGTCGGCGGCGCGGAAAACTATGCCTGCAAGGCCCCCGTCGGCGCCCAGTGCACCTCGGTCTCCGGCGTCTATGCCAACGCGGCATACAGCCTGTCAGAAATTCCCCGACTGCCGAAACAGCCTGCCGCACCGCTCGTCATGAACCGCTCTTATGACGCCAACCCTCCGACCCCGGTGCTGGTCGGCAGCCAACTGCTCACCCATCCCGGACCGGACAGCCACGCTGGCAATACCTTCCATGCGGCCTTGCCCGCCGGCGCCGCTACCACGCCCAGCAACACGCCAAACATCGCGATCACCACCGGCACGACAACCGTCGCGGCCACCGCCCCGACGCTGCGCACGAACCCGCGCGTGCTGCGGCTGTGGATCGCGCCCTGGGAAGACGGTGATGGCGATCTGCACGATGCCTCATCCGTGCACGTAGTGGTCGACACCGGTCGCTGGCTGATCGACAGGGTCCGCCCGGCCGCCCGTTCCCGGCTCGATGTCGCCACCCCGCCGCTCACACCGCCCACCCCCTCGGCAGCATCGACGAGCGATGCGAACCCTTCGGGCCCGCGCGGCGCATCGCCGCAGACCCTCGGATCAGCCCCCGACTCCTCGTCTACGGAGCGATGAGCATGCTGCGCAATCTGATCAACGATCTCGAATCGGCCTTGAGCCATGCTCGCGCCGCCGATCTGCTGCCCGGCTCGGGCGCGGGTGGTAACGCGATCAGCCTCGATGCGGCGAGCCTTTCGCAGTGGCTGCCCTACCGCGCCTACCTGGAAGATCGCCAGGTCTTCGTCAACCGGGATGCACTGGGGTTTTGCCTGGAGGTGCGTCCACAGTCGGGTGCCGATGAAGAGATGTCGCGGGTACTGACCGCACTCTATGCCGCGTCCCCCGCCGGTACCGGGATCCAGTTCCACCTGCTCGCGAGTCCCGACATCCGCGGCACGCTCGGACGCTATGCCGAGCTGCGCCTGCCCGACGCTGCGGTGCCGGAATTCGACGAGCGTGGCCGATCGGGACGGCACAGCAACATCCACCGCACCATGGCCAGGCGCCGGGTCGGCCACTACCTCGCGGGCGCCTGCAATTCGCTGCTGCCCAATCAGAGCTACCTGTTTCGGGAATTCCGGCTGATCGTCAGCATCTCGCTGCCCGGCGGCCTGGAGAATCTGAGTCGAATCGATGAATTGCTGCTGCTGCGCGATGGTGCGCGTGCCACCCTGCACGCGGCAGGTTTTCCATCGCGGGTGTGGACGGCGACCGAGCTCATCAACTGGGTCTCGGCCTTGCTCGATCCCCACCGGCAAGGCGGCGAGGGCCTGGCGCTCACCTATGACCCCGGCCGCGAACTGCGCGATCAGGTGATCGATCGCGCCACGCGCCTGTCCATCCGTCAGACCGGGATCGAGCTGAGCAATCCGGCCGAAGAGGAGAGCAGCGAGCTGCGCCTGCTGTCGGTGCGATCGTTTCCGCCGCGCTTCGCACTCTGGAACATGGGCAGCCTGATCGGCGATCTCTATCAGGCCACGCTCCAGTACCCATGTCCTTTCATGATCACCCTGGGCGTGCACGTGTTCGACGTCGAAGCGACGCGAAACTGGGCCTACCTGAAGGCCGCGCGCGCCACGACCAACGCCACCAGTTACATGGCGCGCTTCCTGCCCGACCTGCAGGAACGCAAGGCCGACTGGGACATCGTGCTCAAGGCCATGGACGACGGCCAGCAACGGGTGGATCTACACCACCAGGTGGCCCTCTTCGCCCCCCCCGCGCGGCATGGCGCGCGCCGAGCAGGCCGCCCGATCGATCTTCCGGGCACGCGGCTTCGAGCTCTCGCGCGACACGATGATGATGACCCAAGGGCTGATCGGGTCGCTGCCGATGACGATGTCGCCCCCGTTTCACGCCGATCTGGCGCGCATGAAGCGCGTCACCACCAAGACATCGGCCAACGCGGTGCATCTGGCCCCGCTCCTGGCCGAATGGCAGGGCACCGGCACGCCGGTGCTGGTGTTCGGCGGGCGGCGCGGCCAGGTCATGCAGATCGACGTCTACGACAACCCGGCCTGCAACTACAACGTCGCGATCGCTGGGACCTCGGGCTCCGGCAAGTCGCTGCTGCTGAACGAAATCGCCGCCTCGTATCTCGGTACCGGCGCGCGGGTCTGGATCATCGACGTGGGGCGCTCCTACGAGAAGGCCTGCCGCAACTTTGGCGGCAGCTTCATCGAATTCACCGAGCACGCCGGCCTCTCGCTCAACCCCTTCACCTTCGTCGACGACATCGACGAGGACATGGAGCTGCTGCAACCGCTACTCGCGCAGATGGTCTCGCCACGCGAACCCTTGCAGGGCTTTCAGTATTCGACGCTGGGTGCGGCTATCAAGAAAACCTGGAAGGCCAAGGGCCGCAGCATGACGGTCTCGGACGTCCACGACCTGCTCGCCACCGGCCGCATCGACGAAGAGCCCACTGACGGCCAGACCCGCCCGGAGCCTGACCGGCGACTGAAGGACCTGGCGGCGATGCTGTACCCGTACACCCGCGACGGCGCCTACGGCAAATACTTCCAGTCCGATGCCACCATCGATTTCAGTAGCGACTTCATCGTGCTCGAACTCGAAGAGCTCAAGGCCAAGAAGGACCTGCAGACGGTGGTCCTGCTGATCGTCATGTACCGCATCACCCGCGAGATGTACTTCTCGCGTGATCGCAAGAAGATCGTGATCATCGACGAGGCCTGGGACCTGCTCTCGGGTGGCGCGACGGCCGAGTTCATCGAAGCGGGCTACCGCCGGGCGCGCAAGTACAAGGGCTCCTTCATGTCGGCCACCCAGGGTGTCGACGACTACTACCGCAACCCGGCCGCCAAAGCCGCACTCGACAACTCCGACTGGATGTTCCTGCTACGCCAGAAGCCTGAGTCCATCGAGCAGATGGACAAGCTCGGCCAGCTCACCATGGATGACTCGATGAAGCGGCTCTTGCAGTCGCTGCGCACCGAACACGGCGCGTATTCGGAGCTCTTCATCCACTCCCCGGCCGGCAACGGCATCGGCCGGCTCGTCGTCGATCCCTACAGCCTGCTGCTTTTCAGCAGTCGCGCCGAGGACTTCAATGCGATCGGCGCCAAGCGCGGAGCCGGCATGAGCGTATCGCAGGCCATCGATGCGGTGCTGCGCGACCGGGGACTCGCATGACACGGCGCGAGGCGGCACTGCTCACCGGTATCAACGCACTGCTGAGCGCCGTGCTCGTCGTGGGATCGCATTGGTTGCTGCCCGCGCAGAAATCCGCCATCGCGGTCCTCGATGTCGCCGAGCTTTATCGCCTGAAGGAAAACCAGGTCGCTGCCATGCTGGTCAAGCGCGACGCGAGCGACGCGGATCGCGTCACGGCCATCCAGCGCGCGGCGGCCTTCGGCACCGAGATGACCCACTTGATCGAGGCGCTTCCCGCGGAATGTGGGTGTCTGGTGCTGACCCGCGGCGCAGTGGTGGGCTCGGGTGCGCACCTCACGGATCTCACGCCGGACGTGCGTCGGCGGCTCGGCTTGTAAGTGCGCCCATGGTCACAGAAACCGCTAAACCTTCTGCCCTCGATGCCCCCGGGACCGCGAGCCGACGCGGGTCCTCGCCGATCGCCATGTTCCATGGCCTCGATGGCAGAGCCATGGGCGTCCAGCTCACCCGGCATCTGCTGCGGTGGGGCCTGGTCACCCTGCTGCTGGCCGCTGCCGGCCTGTGGTTCGGGGCGCACTACCGCTTCGGCCTCAACGTCACCGAGAGCCTGCCCAACCGGCTCTTCCTGATCCACAAGGGCGAGTTGCCGGCGCGCGGCCAATACATGGCCTTCCGCTGGCTCGGCGGAGGTCCCTATCCGGCCGGTTCCACCTTCGTGAAGGTGGTCGCCGGCATGCCGGGCGATGTGGTGAGCCGCGTCGATCGCGACTTCTTCGTCAACGGCCACGCCATGGGAAATGCAAAAACCCTCAGCCGACAGGGACTCCCGCTCGAGCCCGGACCCACCGGCACGTTGCCCGCCGGCGCCTACTATGTGCGCACCCCCCACCCCGACAGTCTGGATTCGCGCTACGCGCTGACCGGCTGGGTCTCGCAGACGCAACTCATCGGTCGTGCCTATGCGATCTTCTGAGTTGCGGCACAGCCCCCACGAACGCCAGCCGGCCGCCACACGCCGCCGGGCGGCCCGTCACGCCGCGTTGATCCTGGTGCTGGGCATCACTGCTGCCGGCGGCGCCCGCGCCGAGGATCTCGGCGTCATCGGTCCGGTCTATGCCATCGCCGAACCCAGCCTGCTGGACGTCATCCGCACGCGCCTACACGAGATGGAGGCCAGCGGTGCGCTCGGGCGCCTGCAGCGCGAGAGCCAGGCGCGCATCCGCCGAGAGATCGAGAAGCCCGCGCCGGTGGCCGGCATCACCCGGACCATCCGGGTGCGGAGTTTCGACTTCGACCCCAGCATCGAAGTACCGCATCCGATCACCGATGCGGAAGGCCGCGTCATCGTGGCCCCCGGCACACGGGTCAATCCGCTCGACATGGTGTCGTTGTCGCGACCACTGCTGTTCATCGACGCCCGCGACGCCACGCAGGTCGACGCGGCGCAGCACCTCATCAGCGAGCGCCACGGCCAGCTCAAGCTCATCCTGACCGGCGGCTCCTACCTGGAGCTCATGCGCCGCTGGAAGCGTCCGGTGTTTTTCGACCAGCAGGGCCGGCTCACCACCCAGCTCGGAATCCGTCATGTGCCTGCGCTCGTCACGCAGGCCGGCAAGCGGCTGCACATCGATGAACTGCTGTAGCCCTCACCTGAACCCTGACCGATGGCTCAGCGCGATCGTCGCGCTGCTGGCGAGCCTCGTGCTCGCGAGTCCCGCAAACGCCGGGCCCACCTGCCATGGCCAGTTCATGAACCCGATCACCGACATCTGCTGGAGCTGTATGTTTCCGCTAACCATCGGCTCGACGCCGATCATCTCCGATGGCGAGCCCGACATCGACAACCCGTCGTCACCGGTGTGCTTTTGCAGCAACCCACCGCGCATCGGCGTGGCGATCGGCTTCTGGGAGCCGGTGCGCCTGGTCGATGTTACCCGCACGCCGTTTTGCATGGTGGGTCTGGGCGGCCTCGCCATCGATCCCGGCATCGACGTGCCGCGCGGCGCGCAGATCGGCCACGACGCCCAGACCCGCAACAGCTTCTACCAGGTGCACTGGTATGCCAATCCCATCCTGAGCTGGCTGCAGGTGCTGCTCGACTTCCCTTGTCTGGAGCAGGGATCGCTCGATCTCGCCTATCTGACCGAGGTCGATCCGCTATGGGCCGACGATGAACTGGCCGCGATCCTCAACCCCGAGGCAGTGCTGTTTGCCAACGTGGTCGCCCAAGCCGCCTGTGCGGCAGACTGCGTGGTGGCCAGTGCCGGCATGCCACTCGCGAGCCTGTTCTGGTGCGCCGGCTGCCAGGGCTCGATCTATCCGATGACCGGCCACGTCACCGCCCACGTCGGCGATGTCCAGGCCTCGGTGCTGCTGGCCGAACGCATGACCGCCATGATGCACCGCCAGCTCACCACCTTCGATGGCGCAGGCACGCAGGGTCTGTGCGGCTACTACCCGCTGCCGATCATGGACAAGACCCACTACAAGCTGCAGATGGCCTATCCGGTGCCCAACACCCAGAAGCTCTCCGGCCAGTGCTGCCAGCCCTACGGGCGCACCACCATGCTGTGGGGCTCCGGTAAGGCCTTCCCGGTGAGCGGCGAAGACTTCGCCTATCAGATCTTCCGCAAAAGGAGCTGCTGTGCCGGCGCGTATTGACCACACCAGTCTGCGCAGGTTTGGGCGCGGGCTCGCCATCACCCCGCTCCTGCCCTGGGCAGCCTTCGCCCAGACGCCGGCCTGGCCGGGGCCCGAGGACATGGCGCGCGCACGCAATGCCCATCCGTTCCCGACCCCGGCACAGATCGCTGCCCAGCCAGCCCGCCCACTACCGCAAATTCCCACCACTCCGGCAGCCAGGGCCGCCATCGACATCGCCGCGATGGCGCGACAGGGCGGACAACTCGCCGCCCAGAGCGCCAACGCCCCCCCCCCGGGCACACTGCGAATTTTCATCACGCTCGACATGCCGCGCGGTAGCCTGCAGCGGCTGGTCGATCAGGCGACGCGCTCGGGCGCCGTGCTGGTGCTGCGCGGCCTCAAAGCCCAGTCGCTGCGCGAGACGCTCGCCGTGGTGAGTGACTTGATCGACAAACGCCAGGTGGCCTGGGTGATCGACCCCGACGCCTACACGCGATACGGCGTGACCAGCGCCCCCACTTTCGTCCTCACGTTGGCCGACGAAACCGCAGCGAGCGGGCATGGCATGGTGAGCGCCAAGGACAATGAAGCCAACCCTCCCCAGTGCGGCAGCAGTTGCCTCGCGTCCGCCGCCTTCGTGCGTGTGGCCGGTGACGTCAGCCTCGACTACGCGCTCGAGGCGATCGCCAAGCGCAGTCCCGCGGCCGAACCGCGCGCGACGGCGCTCCTGCAACGGATGAACAAACCGTGAGCCCGCGACGGATTGCCGGAATTCTCCTCGCGGCGCTGGTAGCGACTGCACTACCGGCAGTGCACGCCCAGTCGCTTTCGGACGCCTTCAACCAAGGCGCAGCACTGGGCCAAAGCGGCAATACTGCGGCGCAGGGCCAGATCAACGGCACGACCGCGCAATCGAGCGTGCCCGGCTACACCGCCAACCCGCCGCAGGCATCGTACTTCGGCAACCCCGGCATCTCGGCGCCGGCCACGGCCGCGGCCAATGCCTGTGCCGGCGGACTCGGCAACGCTGCGGGCTACGGCGCGCAAGCCTGCAACGCGGTCAATTTCTCGCAGACCCATCCGTCAATCAGGCCAAATTTCACGATCGCGCCGAACGACCCGCTGCTCGCGGGCGGCAAGACCATCACCGCCGACCCGCAGGCCATCGCTGGCAACATCGCCGGCAGCTACAGCGACTGCACGGTGCAGACCTCGACCCAGCCGGACATCTTCCAGACTGAGATCTGCCATCAGTACCGCACGATGGACTCGCTCTCCTGCGACAAGGTGCTGATCGTCACACCGATCCAGACCCCGGGCTGCAGCGCGGGGCAGTTCCTCACCCGTGTCACTGCCAATCCCTGCCCGTCGTGCGTCGATTACCTCGCCTACGATTTCACCTGTGGTGCGAACGACTACGTGATGCACGTCTTCACGATCAACAAGAGCACGGGGGGCGTCTATACGGATCTGGGCACGCTGAACGTGCCTGGCACCTTGAACGCACAAATCCCGAAGACCCCGGGCCCCACACAGATCAACGGCTACTACTGCTACCAGACCTACTACAGCCAGTCCTGCTCCGGGGCGAACTGCTCCATCGGCGCCTGGTTCTCCAATCCCTGCCAGGGCACGAGCTACTACGGCGTGAGCACCTTTGCCATGCCGACCACGGTGAGCTTCATCGACACCTGGGACGACCAGTGCGCGGCGCTGGAGGCGCGCGCACAATGAGGAGCACACGCCTGCGACCCCAAGGATGGCCAAGGGCCGCCCTGCTCGGGCTGCTGCTGGCCTGCGGCGCCGTCGCGCAGGCCGCCGATTGCGTCAAAGCCTCCGAGACCTGCGTCGAAGGCCCGGCCACCCGCAACATCGGGGGCTACCCGGTCTACCGCGACTGCTGGCGCTACACGGATCAGTACAGCTGCGTATCCGCCAACACCACCGATGACTGCCAGCCGCTGCGCGACCAAGGCTGCAGCCAGGTGGGATCGACCTGCGTGGACACCAATGCCCAGGGCGCCTGCATGGTCTTTGAACAGACCTGGCAATGTCGTGTGGGCGGTGGGGCCACGTCCACGGTGACCAACTGCGGCAGCCAGCAGTTCTGCCTGGACGGCCACTGTTTCGACACCTCCCACGCGCCGGATCCGGACTTTGCGCGATCCCTGACCGGACTCGAAGTGCAGCGCGAAGCCGGCAAATACATCGACCCCAACAGCCTGGTCGTCTTCCTGGGCTACGACAACCGTTGCCGCAAGAAGCTCTTCGGTCTCGTCAATTGCTGCAAGGGCGGTGGCACCAGCGGGTCGCTTTTCACCGACTTCAGCATCATCTCCGGCGCCGGCAGCCAGGCGGCAGGGGCCGTGGGCTCCACCTACACCTATGACGCGCTGTTCACCTCCGACGCCCCGGATCTCGTGATCTCCGGCTTCGAGACCCTGTTTGGTGCCGGCGGCGGCTCTTCGGCGCTGGCGGGCCTGATGGCCGGCGATCTCTCGGTCAGCACCTTCATCGAGACCCTGGTGCCCGGCCCGTGGACGATCGCGATGCTGGCGATCCAGTTCTCGGGGCTCTTGTCCTGCGAGCAGGCCGAGCAGGTACTCGCCATGAAGAACGACAACCATCTGTGCCACAGCGTGGGCAGCTACTGCTCGGCGAAGATCCCGATCATCGGCATCTGTATCGAGACCACCCAGACCTACTGCTGCTTCAACTCCCGTCTGGCCCGCATCCTGAACGAGCAGGGCCGCGCCCAGCTCGGGCGCAGCTTCGGCGGCGCGCAGAGCCCCGACTGCAGCGGCTTCACGATCGCACAACTGCAGTCGCTCGATTTCTCGCGCATGGATCTGTCGGAGTTCTACGCCGAGATCGCCCCGACGATGCCCAACGTCGGCGCAGTGCAGCAGCAGGCCCAGCAGCGGGTCAACAGCTACTTCGCGCCCTGAAACCCCTGCCATGAGTGCCCGCCCATGATCCAACCCACCGGAACTTCGCGATCCACCCGCCTGCCGCGCGCATTCGCCGCGCTCTGCCTCGCACTCTGTCTGGCAGTCGGTGCCCTGCAGTCCGCCACGGCCGCCTCGACCATCGATCGCATCGCGGTCACCGAGGTGAAGCCCCTGCTGATGCAGGCGGCCGCGCAAGGCGAAGCACACGGCATTCTGGGTGGCCCTGGGGCCGGCTATGTGCGGCGCAAATTCGATGCCACCGCCCCGATCGAAATCGATGTGGGGCGCCTGCACACCCTCCCCCAGGCGGGCTGCGGCCGGCTGGAAGTGACTACCCGTCAGCGCAACGTGCTCGAGAACGGCACACGCCACGACGAAGTGCTCACCTATCAGCTGAGCTTCTGCAGTGACGGGCGTTTCCCGGAGCAGGCGAAATGAGCCACCTACACGTCCGCACGACGGCTCGACGCATCACCGGCGCGTTGGTCCTGGCGGTGGCCGCGGCTGTCACGATCCCGCATGCGGCACAGGCCGCCGAAGCCGAGACCCAGTCCGTCGAAACTGTGAACGGCGCCGATGCCACGGTGACCTACTGGCTGGAACACCGCGAAGGCTGGTTTTGGTACCGCGATCCAACGCCAGCGAAACCCCGCACGCCCATCGCGCCGGCGCAACGACCGAAGGATCTGACCGACTTCGAGGCGATGCAGCAGCGCCTGGAGGTCCTCAAACGCGTCGCGGTCATGAATCCGACCGATGCCAACCTGCTGGCTTACATGCGCTACCAGCGCCTGGTCATGGACAAGTCGCAGGTGTTTGCCGATCGCTGGCAGCGCCTGGTGTGGCGTGAGCCGGAGCTCGACTACGGGCTCACCGGCCGGCCGACCAACGCAATGGCGATCAACGTCTTCGACGACCATCAACGTGATCGAGATGCCGTCACCGTGCGCAATCTGGCCGCGACCCACGGGCTCATTTTTGTGTTCCGCAGCGACTGCCCGTTCTGCCACCGCTTCGCTCCGATCCTGAAGCGCTTCGAGCAGGACTTCGGCATGACGGTGCTGGCCGTGAGTCTGGATGGCGGCATCCTGCCCGAATACCGGGACGCCCGCGCCGACAACGGCATTGCCGCGCGCCTGAACACCACCACCGTGCCGGCGCTCTACCTGACCGCGCCGTCCAGACGCGAGATCCGCCCGGTCGGCTTTGGCCTCATGTCGGGCTCCGACCTGCTGGAGCGGATCGCAGCGCTCGCCCGCGACAAGCCCGAAGCGAGCGTCAGCCTTACGGGAGCGCCGCAATGAGCACGAGATCACAACGCCTGATCGCAGGGATCCTCGCCGTCACGCTCGCCGCCGCGCCGGTGGCGGGACTGCCGGCCGATCTCAACACCCAGATGCAGACGATGTTCAACGATCTGGGGACGCTCGGCAACGTCACGAGCCCCGGCGCCTTTCGTGGCCAGGCCATGAATCTCTATGCCGGCGGCAGCCTGATGATGCGCGCGCCCGGGCGCAACTACCCGCTCATCAATGCCCAGCTGCCGAGCCTTCGCGCCGGCTGCGGCGGCATCGACATCTATGGCGGGGCGTTTTCCTTCATCAACAAACAGCAGTTCATCTCGCTGCTGCAGAACATCGGCGCCAACGCCGTGGGCTACGCCTTCAAGCTCGCCCTGCAGTCGATCTCGCCCGACATTGACAAGCTGCTCACCGAACTGCAGGACCAGCTCAACAAGATCAACGCCATGAACATCAACTCCTGCGAGGCGGCGCAGGCGCTGGTCAATGGCGTGGTGTGCGAGTTCGACAACTCGGTGCAAAGCGGCTGCGCGAATATCTCCCAGTACCTGGGCACCGTGTCCGACCGCGCCGAGGCCCGACTCACCTGCGCCACCAATGCACCCTCGGTGGTGAAGGCCGCGGCGGCCTCGGGCGACCCCAACGTGCACAACGCCACCTTCGTGAAGGGCAACGTCACCTGGATTGCACTCAACCAGGTGGGCGGCACTATCAGCCAGCAGGAGAAGGAACTGATCATGAGCATGATCGGCACCGTCATCCTCTCGCCGCCCGCCGATGACGGCAGCGGCGCCAGCCCGCGCTACGCGGAGCCGACGATCACCGGCCTGCGCGACCTTCTTCTGGGTAATGCCGATTCCGCCGCCCCAGGCAATGTGGATGTGGACGTCTACGTCTGCGACGAACCCACCGATTGCCTGAACCCGGTGCGAACGACCGTCTCGGTCAAGCCCTTCACCCAACTCGTGACCGAGCGCCTGCAGCGCATGTCGGACAACATCGTCAATCGCTCCCCGCAGGCCGCGAGCGACATCGGCTTCATCAACAACACCAGCGAGCCAGTCTACCGGATGCTGGCGGTGGCCAACGCCGTGCCGGGCTCCGGCACTGCCGAGACGCTGATCGAGACCTACAAGGACGTGATCGCGCTCGATTACGCCGAGACTTTCCTCAACCGATCCCTGAGCCAGGCCATGAGCGCGCTGTCGCAGGCCTTGAAGCGCACCGAGATCGAACAGAAATACCTGGACGCCATTCGAGCCAATGCCCAGCAGGCCCAGCGCCAGCTCCTCGCGGAAAAGCAGACCGCCTACGCCAAGGTCCGCTCGGTTACCTCAATGACCCAGGATTTGCAGACGCTCGAGCGCCAGCTCTGGAGCGCCATGCCGCCGGCGGTGAAGGCGATGCTGGATTTCAGTGCCAACACCGGCACCCGCGGCTCATAGTCCGAGCCCCGGCCGCGCCGCGATGTTCGAGATCTATGCCTACGGCAACGTCGACACCCTGACCGGGGTGTTCAACGCGATTGCCGCCATCATGGGCGGCGCGGACTATTTCGGGCTGATCAAGACCGTGGCGATCACCGGCGTGCTGGTGGCGGCGTTCGCGGGGCTTTTTACGCCGGGGCGGTTTCATGGCTGGGGGTGGTTCATCGGCTTTATGCTGGTCTACCAAGTCATGTTCCTGCCCAAGGTCGACGTGGTCATCGTCGACAAGCTGGGCAGCCAGCCGCCGGTGGCGGTTGGCAACGTGCCGATCGGTGTCGCCTTCTTCGGCCACTACACGAGCGAGGTGGGCGATGTCATGACCCGCTTCTTCGAGACCGCCTTCCAGGTCATCCCCGACACCAACGCGCAGTTGCCGACCGAACTCGCCTACCAGAAGAATGGCGTCATGTTCGGTGATCGGCTGATCCAGGCCATCCGCGGCGCGACCATCGACGATCCGCAGCTGCGCACCGACATGATCGCCTACGTCTACAACTGCACGCTCTACGACCTGCAGGACGGCACGATCGACCCCGCCACCTTCGCTCAGAGCACCGACATCTGGTCGCTGATGGCCAACCCCAACCCGGCGCGGTTTTCCACCTACGGCAACCCAGTGCAGGTCGACACCTGCCCGAACGTCTACACCCAGCTCGCCAACCACCTGCCACCCGAAGTGGCCCGTGTCCGGGCATTGCTCGCCTTCCAGTTGAACCCATCCCTCGATCCCAGCCTGCTGACCGGCGTGATCGACGGCCAGATCGAGCAGGCTTATGCCAAGACCCAGATCGCCACCGCCGCACAGGGTGCTGCGGACCTGCTGCGCCAGAACATCCTAATCAACCTGGTCCAGGACACGAGCAGCCTCGCCGGACAGAAGCTGAACGACCCGGCCGCCGTAATGCTCGCCACCGCTCGCGCGAATGCGACGGCATCGACCAACGCGTCGTTCCTGACCATGGGTCGGATCGCCGCCGAAGCGCTACCAATGGTGCGCAACGTCATCGAGGCGGTGATCTACGCCGTCTTCCCCTTCGTATTCCTGCTTTTCCTGGTCGCCCAAGGCCGGGGCCTCGGCCTTGCGATCAAGAGCTTCGTGATGAGTCTGGTGTGGATCCAGCTCTGGCCACCGCTCTACGCGATCCTGAATTACGTGGGCACCCTCGCCAGCGCTCGCAATCTCGCCGCAGCCGCGAGAATGGGCACAGGCGCTCAGGGCCTGACGCTGGAGACGGCCGCCAGCATCTATCACGGCGCGATCTCCGATCAGGCGATCGCTGGCTACATGGTGGTGTCGATCCCGATCATTGCGACCGCCATTATCAAGGGCGGTGAAGTCGCCTTCCAGGCCGTGACCGGCGTGGGTGCGATCCAATCCGCCGCATCGAGCGAAGCAGCCAGCGCGACCAAGGGGCTGGTCACCCAGGACGCAGTGTCCTTCGACCAGCAGCAGCTCGCCCCGAACCGCAGCTCGGCGTTCATGTCGAGCACCACCGATGCGCACGGCACGACGATCCAGGGTACCGGCCCAGACGCCGGTGTGTTCCGCTACCAAGCCACCCTGAGCCGGCTCGCCAGTACGTTCACGGTTACCGAGCGCCAGGCTACGGCGCTGGGCGAGAACGCGCGCGAAGCCGAATCGTTCGCCACGACGCAGCGCGAAGCCATGCAACGCAGTCAGTCTCGCCACGGTAGACCGATCGGAATATCGACAAGAATTCTGTCCGCCCCACGCCATGAGGCGAGAAGCTCAGAGAAGCGTGAGTGCACGCGATAGGTCAACGCAGTGCCATCGTGTGCGACAGCGATCCAGCCTGCTCGGCAGCCATCGACGCCGACGGACAGCGGCAAAACTGGCCCACTCATATCGGCGCAGCCGTCGTCACCATCTTCATGCTCGGCGGCAGCAATGTCGGCGTGTGCGACTCTCCAGCCACCCACGCATCGATCATGTCCGCCCATTCCTGGAGCATGTGCCGGCGCTGTTCGCCATACTCGGCCTTGTTGTAGACCCCACGCGATGACCGGCCATCCTCATGCGCGAGGGCCTTCTCAATCCAGTCGCTGTTGAAGCCGAGTTCATTGAGGATGGTCGAGCCCGTGCGCCGCAGATCATGTACGGTAAAGGATTCCAGCGGCAGTCCCGATTCCTTGGCTTTCGCCACGACGACCTGGGTCACCCGGTTGAGGGTGGCTTTGGACATGCAGCGATCGGCGTCATAGCGCGAGGGCAGGATGTAACGCGAGCCGCCCGCACAGGTGCGCAGCGCCACCATGATGTCCATTGCCTGAGTGGAGAGATAGACGTTATGGGGCTTGCCTGCCTTCATCCGGCTCTTGGGAATCGACCAGACCCCTTTCTCGAAGTCCACTTCGTTCCACGTGGCCTCGATGAGCTCGCTCTTGCGTACCAGCGTGAGCAGAATCAGGCGCAACGCCAGGCGAATGGTGGGCAGGGTCGCGGTGGTTTCGAGCACCCGGTGCATGACGCGGATCTCCGACGGCGACAGTGCCCGGTCCTTCGGCACGAAGGTGGCAATCGACGAGGGCCCTACTTCATCAGCCGGGTTTGGCGCCTTGTCACCATGCAGAGCCGCGAAAGAAAACACTTGCTTGACGATGTCGCGGATGTGAATGGCGGTGGCCGGCGCGCCGCGATCTTTGACCTTGGCGCACAGGTTGCGCAGATCCTCAGGCCCGATCTCGGCCAGCAGCCGGTTGCGGAACGCCGGCATGATGTCGCGGTCGATGATGCTCTTGCGCATCGACTTGGTGCTATCGGCCATTCGGGCTTCTTCCAGCCACCGCTTGGTGAATTCCTCGAAGGTTTTGGCCTCGGCGGCGCGGCGCTTCTCGCGCTGCTTTTCCTGGCTGGGTGACTGACCCGCCGCGATTGCCCGTCGCGCTTCCATGCAGCGCTCGCGCGCCATCAGCAGCGAGATTCCGTCCTTGGTCCCATAACGCCCAACAGTGAGCGTCTCGCGCCGGCCGTTGAGCCGGTAGTCGAGACGAAAGGTAATTGTGCCCTTGGGCGAGACGGTCACGTACATCCCGTCCCGGTCGGCAACCTTGTAGGCAGTGACCTCGGGCTTGAGGCCCCTCAACGTCCCATCTGACAGCATTGTCGCGCCCTCCTTTCATGAAAATTTTACCGTCACGAAAAAAGACGCTCTACAATTTTCCTACTTCATTGTTTTATATGGTGTTTTTGACGTTATTTTTACCGTCACTACTAGTTTTTTGCTGACGGTAAATTTTTTCACTGGCAGAGGCCTGAAATTTTTACCGCCAGATTTACCGTCAAACTGGAGCGCATCCCCTCGATAGATGCCGATAGACATCGACAGACTATTTATATACGCAACAGCGACTTAGATGAATCTTTCGATAGGTCTCGATAGACCATGAAAGACGCCGAATTATTCCCACTCGATCGTGCCAGGCGGCTTGCCGGTGATGTCGTAGGTGACGCGGTTGATGCCGCGAATCTCGTTGATGATGCGGTTGGAAACCTTGGCAAGCAGGGTGTAAGGCAGTTCCGCCCAGTGTGCGGTCATGAAGTCCTGGGTCTGCACGGCGCGCAGGGCGATCACGTAATCATAGGTGCGGCCGTCACCCATCACGCCCACCGCCTTCACCGGCAGGAACACGGAAAAAGCCTGGGAGGTCTTGTCGTACCAGCCACTGGCGCGCAGTTCCTCGATGAAGATGTGGTCGGCGCGGCGCAGCAGGTCGGCGTATTCCTGCTTCACTTCGCCGAGGATGCGCACGCCCAGGCCAGGACCTGGGAAAGGATGGCGATAGACCATATCGTGCGGCAGGCCGAGAGCCACACCCAATTCGCGCACCTCGTCCTTGAACAATTCGCGCAGCGGTTCCAGCAACTTGAGGTGCATGTCTTCAGGCAAGCCACCGACGTTGTGATGGCTCTTGATGGCATGCGCTTTCTTGGTCTTGGCGCCGGCGGATTCGATCACGTCCGGGTAAATAGTGCCCTGGGCCAGCCATTTGGCGTTTTTCAGCTTGGCGGATTCGCTCTGGAACACAGCGACAAACTCACCGCCGATAATTTTGCGCTTCCGTTCCGGGTCAGAAACGCCCGCCAGCTTGCCCATGAATTGCTCGGTGGCATCGACATGGATGACCTTGACGCCGAGGTTTTTCGCGAAGGCGTCCATCACCTGTTCGGCTTCGTAAAGCCGTAGCAAACCGGTATCGACGAACACGCAGGTGAGCTGGTCGCCAATGGCCTTATGGATCAGCGCCGCCGCGACCGAGGAATCGACACCACCGGACAGGCCCAGGATGACTTCGTCGGAACCCACGGTAGCCTGAATATTGGCAACGGCTTCGGAGATGTAGTCGGGCATGTTCCAGTCCTGGCCGCAGCCGCACAGCTCATGTACGAAGCGGCCAAGGATGGCCTTGCCTTGCACGGTGTGGGTGACTTCCGGGTGGAACTGCACACCATAGAAGCGGCGCACGTCGTCAGCCATGCCAGCCACCGGGGTGGCGGCGTTGTCGCAGATCACCTTGAAACCGGGCGGCAGATCGACCACGCGGTCGCCGTGGCTCATCCAGACATCCAACCAGGCGTGGCCTTCTGAATCAACGCGGTCCCGCACGTCGGCAAGCAACCGGGAATGGCCGCGCGCGCGCAGTTCGGCATAGCCGTATTCGTGCTGGCTGGCGGTTTCCACCTTGCCGCCCAGTTGATCAGCCATGGTCTGCATGCCGTAACAGATACCCAACACCGGCACGCCCAGCTCGAACACGATCCGCGGCGCGCGCGGTGTGTCTTCCTCGGTCACCGAGGACGGGCCGCCGGAGAGAATCACCCCGGCGGGCGAGAAATCATGGATGAACTGTTCAGAGACGTCGTAGGGATGGAGCTCGCAGTAAACATGGTGCTCACGCACGCGGCGCGCGATGAGTTGGGTGTACTGGGAACCGAAGTCGAGGATGAGGATTTTGGAGTGCATAGTGAGTCCGCGGTCGGCAGCTGGCAGTCGTCAGTAGGCAATCGCTGCGATCAGCTTCCTGAAAACCGCCATCTTCGTCAAACGTGATAGTTCGGCGCTTCTTTCGTGATCTGCACATCGTGGACGTGGGATTCCATGATGCCAGCGTTGGTGATTTCCACGAACTGGGCGATTTCGTGAAAGCGCGGGATGCTATCGGCTCCCAGATAGCCCATCGAGGAACGCAGGCCGCCCATCAGTTGGTGCAACACGGAAAGCACACTGCCCTTGTGTGGAACGCGGCCTTCAATGCCTTCCGGAACCAATTTGTCGGCATTGGCTTCGTTGTCCTGGAAGTAGCGGTCCTTGGAGCCTTTCTGCATCGCGCCAAGGGAGCCCATGCCGCGATAGGACTTGTAGGAACGGCCCTGATACAACTCGATCTCGCCCGGCGCCTCGTCGGTGCCGGCCAGCAGGCCACCTAGCATGACGCAATAACCCCCGGCAGCGATGGCCTTGGCGATGTCGCCAGAATAACGGATGCCGCCATCGGCGATCAGCGGCACACCCTGTCTGGCGAGCGCGGCAGCCACATTGGCGACGGCGGAAATCTGCGGCACACCGACACCGGCGACGATGCGGGTGGTGCAGATGGAACCTGGCCCGATACCGACCTTGACGCAATCGGCACCGTGATCAACCAATGCCAGGGCCGCGTCGGCGGTGGCAATGTTGCCTCCGATGACCTGCACGTTGGGGTAATGCACTTTCACCCACTTCACCCGATCGAGCACACTTTGGGAATGGCCGTGGGCGGTATCCACCACGACCACATCCACACCCGCCTCGGCCAGCGCGGCGATGCGATCATCGTTTTCGGGACCGACGCCCACTGCGGCGCCGACCAGCAGGCGGCCCTGGCCGTCCTTGTTGGCGAGGGGATGTTCGCTGGACTTGCTGATGTCCTTGACGGTAATCAGACCCTTCAGATCGAAATCGTCGTTGATAACCACCAGGCGTTCCAGACGGTGCTTGTGTAGCAAGGCCACGATTTCTTCCTTGCTGGCGCCTTCCTTCACGGTCACCAGCTTCTTGCGCGGGGTCATGATGTCGCGCACCAGATGGTCGAGATTCGTTTCGAAACGCAGATCGCGGTTGGTGACGATACCCAGTACCTTGCCCGCCTCGTCCACCACCGGCAGGCCGGAGATATGGTAGCGGTGGGTAATTTCCAGGACGTCGCGCACACGCATACCGGGGCTGATGGTGATGGGATCCTTGACCACGCCGGATTCATAACGTTTAACCTTGGCGACCTCAATCGCCTGCTGCTCGGGCGTGAAATTTTTGTGGATGATGCCGATACCGCCTTCCTGCGCCATCGCAATGGCCATCGGCGCCTCGGTGACGGTATCCATCGCCGCCGACACCACCGGGAGATTCAGAGAGATTTCCCGTGTGAGCCGGGTTATCAGGCTGACATCACGTGGCAGGAAAGAAGAGTAAGCGGGGACGAGCAGGACATCGTCGAAGGTGAGCGCTTTTTGAAGAACACGCATTTTTGGAAGCCTTTACGCGCAAAACCGCATTATACCGATGCGACCACCGCTCACGAAGCGGCGATTCTTCATGCCTGTCGGAGCCTTGACCCCCTTGCTTTGCCTGCTAGGCTGAAATCGTGACCAGTAACCCCCTAAGCAGAAAGCGTACACAGAAATAGAAGTTCCTTAAGTTCCCCAAGTAATCTGACTCGCACAGGAGGATTGAGATGTCCATTACGTGGATCATGGTCGCTAACGCCAGCCAGGCCAGATTGTTCGCCAATCACGGTCCAAAGATGGGGCTTCAGTTCATTAAGGAGCTGTTGCATCCGGAAAGCCGGGAGAAGACGTCCGATCTGGTGAGTGATCGTTCCGGTTCACACACAGGGACAGGGCATGGCGCCTTTGTGCAGGCGACTGATCCAAAACACCACGAAGCTGAACGTTTTGCCCAGGAAATCTCTCGGGAACTGGACGATGGCCGTATCAACAACGCTTACGACCGCCTCATCCTCGTGGCCTCAGCCCCCTTCATGGGGCTGGTGAACAGCCGGCTGCCCGAGCTGGTAAGGAGCAAGCTATCGGAGATCATCGACAAGGATTACACCCGCCTTCCGGTCAAGGATCTGGCGGGTCACCTGGAAAGCTATTTGTACCTATAGCAGGGGCCAGAGGCCTATCTGCTCATAAAGCGCTCCTCCGGAGCGCAAGCTGGATCTAACCAGCACTAAATCCCGCGCAGGCCAGCGTATCGGCGCCAGCGCGGGATTTTCTATTTGTGCTAAGCAATCGGCTTTTCGCAGCAAGGTGATATGGGGAACATAGGGACGCCGGTCAAACGAAATGCCGGCGACATCCAGGCGCGTTTCCAGTTGCCGCACCAGTTCCAACAACGCGGGCGGTAATTGGCTGGCGCCAAGATGAGCGATATGGTTATGCCGCCAGCAATCGCTGCGGTCGAACAATATTTCGAATTTCGGCGCCGAGACCCCCGCAGCGGCGGCGAGCAAGTTTGGTAGCCGGTTCACGGCGATCTCGCCGACGAACACCAGGGTGAGATGCAAGGTGTCGGCGCGCGTGCGACGGCCTCCCCATAGTTCGTGCAGTTTCCCCGCAGCAGCGTCGAGTTCGTCCCTGACCGCCGCATCCGGCCAGATCGAAAAAAACACCCGCATGGGTTCCAGATTCATGCCTGAACGATCAGACAAACCACCTCCGCGGCGATGCCTTCGCCGCGGCCGGTGAAGCCCAGTTTCTCGGTGGTCGTGGCCTTCACATTAACTTGCTCCACGGCCACGTTCAAATCTGCGGCGATGTGCTCGCGCATGGTCGGAATATGCGGTGCCATGCGCGGCGCCTGGGCGATAACGGTGGCGTCGACGTTGCCGGTATTCCAGCCTTTCCGGTTCAGCAACGCGCTCACCTGGCGCAATAGCTTGCGACTGTCGATCCCTTTGAAATGCGGGTCGCTGTCGGGGAAGTGCATGCCGATATCGCCCAGTCCGGCCGCGCCCAGCAGGGCATCACAAAGAGCATGCAACAGCACGTCAGCGTCCGAGTGGCCGAGCAGACCACGATCATGGGGAATATCGACGCCGCCCACGATCAGGCGGCGCCCCGCGGCGAAGGCGTGCACGTCGAAACCGTGGCCGATGCGGAGATTCATGGGGTTTCCTTCGATTCAAACATCAGGGCGACAACAGGTGGCGCGCCGAGCCGCCGCCAAAAGCGGAGGCAGGTAGAATGGCGCGTCTTTTTTCCAGCGAGTTTGCCATGAAACTGTACGGCATCCCCAATTGCAGCACCGTCAGACGCGCCCGTGCCTGGCTGGAAACGCGCGACATTCCCTATGAATTCCACGATTTCAAGAAGCAGGGCGTGCCGGAAGCGCTGATGCGTGAGCTTTTCCATCTGCTCGGCTGGGAAGCGCTGGTAAACCGCGGCGGCCAAACCTGGAGGAAATTCCCGGAAGCGCGCCGCGCCCAAGTTGTGGACGCTGATTCCGCGTTGGCGCTGATCCGGGAAAACAGCAGTGTGCTCAAGCGCCCCATCCTGGATCGAGACGGCCAGTATCAGGTCGGGTTCAGCGAAGAGAACTACGGCGCGTTTTTCGGAGAATGAGCTTGAGAAACTCGCTGCTTGCCCTCTTCATATCGTTGTTCACCTTTTCCGCGCAGGCTGCCAATCCCCATGTCTACGAGAAATCCGCCAAGCTGCCATTGGCGAAGGCGGTCAAGCAGGTCAGCCAGAAACTGGACGATGCCGGCTATGCGGTCGTGGACGAACTGCCTATCTCGGAAAATCTCAAGCACATGGCCAAGAAATGGGGCGGCGACTACAACCGTAACCATCTCGATGGCATGACCTCACTGGTGTTCTGTAGCGGCTGGTATGTCAACCAGGTGAGCAACCTTGATCCCTCTCTGCTCGGCCTTTGCCCTTTGCATGTCACCCTCACCCACAAGGCCGGCGTCACCACTGTGCTATTCAACCGCCCCACCGCCATCACCGCCGGTAGCCCCGCCGAAAAAGTGTTGCGGGAAATGGAAGGCGAAGTCACCCAGGCCATCGAGGCTGCTCTGAATGCCAGGTAAGGTTCTCGAATACGCGCGCGAATTGATCGCGCGCCCTTCCGTCACGCCTATCGACGCAGGCTGCCAGGACTGGCTGATGGCTCGTTTAGAGAAATTGGGTTTCAGCTTGGAAACCGTGAATCAGGGCGGTGTAAGCAATTTCTGGGCGCGTCGGGGCTTGGCGGCACCTTTGGTCTGCTTCGCTGGCCATACCGATGTGGTGCCCACCGGCCCATTGGAACAGTGGCATAGTGATCCCTTTGTGCCGATGGAACGCGACGGCCAGCTTTATGGTCGCGGCGCGGCGGACATGAAAAGTTCCATCGCCGCTTTTCTCTCCGCCGTCGAGGATTTCCTGGCTGAACACCCCGAGCACCCCGGTTCCATAGCCTGGTTAATCACCTCGGACGAAGAAGGCCCGGCCATCGACGGCACGCTTCGGGTGGTGGAACGATTGGCCGCTCGCCATGAACGCATTGACGCCTGCATCGTCGGCGAGCCCACCTGCAACACCACCTTCGGCGACATGATGAAGAATGGGCGGCGCGGCTCCTTGCACGGCAGATTGCGCATCAAGGGCATCCAGGCTCATATTGCCTACCCGCACCTGGGGAAAAACCCCATCCACCTCGCCGCCCCCGCCATCGCCGAACTGGCCGCCACAGTCTGGGATGGAGGCAACAACGACTTCCCGCCAACTACTTGGCAAATCTCCAATATGCACAGCGGAACCGGCGCCATGAACGTGATTCCCGGCCACGCCGACATTGCCTTCAACTTCCGTTTTGGCACCGCTAGTTCCATCGCAAGCCTGCAAAACCGAGTGGTCGCCCTCCTCGACCAGCATGGTCTCGAATACGACCTGGAATGGGAAATCGGCGCCAAGCCTTTTCTCACCCCGCGCGGCTCGCTGGTGGATGCGCTATCCGACGCAACGCAGGAAATCGCCGGCATCACCCCGGAGCTGTCCACCACCGGCGGTACTTCGGATGGCCGTTTCATTTCCGACATCGCCGACCAGGTCGTTGAATTCGGCCCGATCAACGCCAGCATCCACAAGATCGACGAGCACGTCGACGTCAAGGAACTGGAGCAATTGGCCCGCATTTACCAGCGCACGCTGGAGAAATTACTGCATGTTTGACATTGCCCGGCAGGAGCTCATCACCCTCCGCGACTGGTTGCGCTTCGCGGTTTCCCGCTTTCAGGAAGCCGGCCTGTTCTTCGGCCACGGCAGCGCGGAAGCATTCGACGAAGCCGCTTATCTCTGCCTGCACAGCCTGCATCTACCCCCCGACCACCTCGACCCTTTCCTGGATGCCCGCCTACTGCCAGCAGAGCGGGAAAAGCTGGCCGGCATTCTCTCGCGGCGCATCCACGAGCGCATTCCCGCGCCCTACCTGACTCACGAAGCCTGGTTGCAGGGCTATCGCTTCTATGTCGATCAACGCGTGATCGTGCCTCGCTCCTTCCTGGCGCCGCTGATTCTGGAACACCTGCAACCCTGGCTGGCCGATCCGGAAGGGGTGTTGCGGGCGCTGGATATCTGCACCGGCTCCGGCTGCCTGGCGATTTTGCTGGCCGAAGCCTTCCCGAATGCCGAGGTGGATGCCGTGGACCTATCGTCCGAAGCCCTGGAGGTCGCCGGTCGCAATGTTGCGGAATACCGTCTCGGGGATCGTTTGCATCTCTATGAAGGCGATTTGTTCGCCCCACTCGGCGATGCCACTTACGACCTGATTATTTCCAACCCACCCTATGTGAATTCCGAGGCAGTCGCCGCCTTGCCCCCGGAATATCGACATGAGCCAGCTCTGGCGCTCGGCTCCGGCGCTGACGGCCTGGATGCGACGCGCGGCATCCTGCACGACGCGGTTCGCCATCTGAACCCTGGCGGCCTGTTGGCGGTCGAAATCGGCCACAACCGGCAAGCGCTAGAAGCCACCTTCCCACACCTGGATTTCGCCTGGCCGGCAATCGAAGGGGGTGAAGACACGGTATTCATCCTCACCCGTGAACAATTAGAATTAATCTAATAACCTACACTTTTTCAGGATCACAACAACATGGAGCAAGCCATGCAACAACTCGACATCTTTGTCGCTTCACTCACCTCATTCTGGACGGAACTGGCGAGCTTCATTCCTCAGTTGCTGGGTGCCATCATCGCCCTGGTACTCGGCTGGATGCTGGCCAAGCTAGCGCGCACCGGCGTGATGCGCCTGCTCACCCTGCTCAAGTTCGACAAAGCCACGGAAAAATCAGGTCTGGAAAGCTTCATGAAACATGCCGAGCTAGAGCTCTCAGTCGCTTCCGTGATCGGCAACTTGGTCTATTGGCTGATCATTCTGGTCATGATCGTCACGGTGGCTAACTCGCTCGGCCTGTCGATGGTGGCGGAGTTGTTCAACAAAGTGGTGCTGTACATCCCCAATGTGATCGTCGCCATCCTGGTCCTGGTGTTCGGCACCATCCTGGCGCGTTTCATCAACCGGATGGTGTTCGCCTGGCTCAATAACATGGAATTCGAAGGCGCGCTGACCGTCTCGACCTTCTCCGAATACGCCATGCTGGTGTTCGTGTTCTTCATGGCCATGGAACAGCTCCAGATTGCCAATGAACTGCTCACCGCCGCCTTCATCATCAGCTTCGGCGCCGTCGGCCTGGCCTTCGCCATCGCCTTCGGCCTAGGTGCCAAGGACTGGGCCGGCAAGGTGGTTGAGAAGGTCGTCGAACAGAAGCGAAACAGTTGAAAAGCGATACGCTGCATGCTGCCACGGCGTGACGTTCAGGTCTGCCGCTCACCCTTGCCAAGTCAACGCCGACGGTAGGGGTGGCCGATCTTGCCGCCTTCGCCGCGCGGCGCGCGTTCAGCATGGTTTTCCCGCTCGTTGCCACGTTCGATGTCTTGCAACAAGCCACACCATTTCATTAGCTCCTGAACTTCAGCTTCCGGCAGTTCTTCTTGCTGCCCGCGTTTCAGGCGCGATGGCATGGCAAGCGGGCCAAAGCGCACGCGGATCAGGCGGCTGACGATAAGGCCCAGGTGTTCCATGATGCGACGGACCTCGCGGTTGCGGCCTTCCTTGATGACCAGGCGATACCACTGGTTTACCCCTTCGCCCCCGGCGGGAACGATGCTTTCCACCTTGGCCACGCCATCGTCCAGTTCCACACCATTCAGCAACAGATTCATCTGCTCGCCGGTTAATGCACCGAGCAAGCGCACGGCGTATTCCCGTTCCACTTCATAACGCGGGTGGCTCAGGCGGTTGGCGAGGTCGCCGTTGCTGGTAAAGATCAGCAGACCCTCGGTATTGAAGTCCAAGCGCCCCACCGTGATCCAGCGGCCACCACGGATCGCTGGCAGGTGTTCGAACACCGATGGACGGCCTTCGGGATCGTCGCGAGAAACGATTTCACCTTCCGGCTTGTGATAGATCAGCACGCGCGGCGCCTGGTGCTTCCAGGCCAGGCGCACCAAGCGCCCATTCACCTTGACCAGATCGCTGGACTTGACACGGTCGCCGACCTTTGCCGGCATGCCATTGACGCTGACGCGGCCCTCAGCGATGAGTTGCTCCATATCGCGGCGGGAACCCAAACCGGCCGTGGCCAGTGCCTTCTGTAATTTTTCGCTGTGATCTTCGAGTTCGTCGGGAGCCGCTTTGAGCGGTCTGCCCTTATAGGAATAGCGTGGCATTGTGTTAGACGGTTGGTTGGCGCTGCCGATCATATTGGGCCACGGTGGGAAAAATTAAGGCGGGCCCGGGAAAAAATTGGCCCATGTGATAGCAAATCAGGTTTGATAAAAATCGAAGTCATTCCCCGGTAGCTTCGGGAACGTCTTCCGGCAACGCGTTGGCAATGAGGTCTCGGGCCAGTTCTGGCAGGAGCGGCAGTTCGGAGAGGGCGCGAAGATTCAGGTCGGAAAGAAACTGTTTTGTCGTGGCGAACAGGGCCGGACGGCCGGGTACATCCTTGTGCCCCACCACCTCGATCCAGCCACGTTCTTCCAGAGTTTTCACAATCTGGCTATTCAACACCACCCCGCGGATTTCCTCCACATCGCCGCGCGTCACCGGCTGCCGATAGGTGATCACCGCCAAAGTTTCCAGGACGGCGCGTGAGTAGCGTGGCGGTTTTTCCGGATTGAGCCGATCCAGATAGGGCTGCACCTCAGGCCGCGTCTGGAAGCGCCAGCCATCGGCCACCAGCACCAATTCCACCGCCCTGCCCCGCCACTCGGCCTTGAGCTCCTCCAGGGCGCGACGCAGAAAATCGTTGCCCAACTCCACCTCGAACACTCGCTTGAGTTCTGCCAGGGTCAGAGCGCCGCTGCTGGAGAGCAAGACGGCTTCCAGCACGCGCTTGATTGCATCGAGATCAAGCGGGGTCTGCAAGTTCGTCGGCAATGGCACGTTGGGTGGGAAGTTGGGCATAAATCGGCGCGAAGGGCTCATTCTGGACAATATCCACCAGCCGCTCGCGCACCAGCTCCAGCAAGGCGAGCAACGACACGACCAGGGCGGAACGGCCTTGCTCGGGCTCGAACAGGTCGGAAAACAGACTGCGGCCGGCCACCTGCAAGTGTTTGAGGATGCGACCCATGTGTTCACGCACTGAGAGTTCCTGGCGGCCGATGCGGTGATGTTTAGTCATGGAAGCGCGTTTCAGTATCTCTCCCCAGGCGGCCAGCAGATCGTCTGGCGCCACTTGCGGCAGGCGCTTGGCAGCCAGTTGCGGGATATGGACACTGAGCGTGAAAAAATCACGTCCGGCCTGCGGCAATTCCCCCAGCCCACGTGCTGCCAGCTTCATCTGCTCATATTCCAGTAAGCGCCGTACCAGTTCCGCGCGCGGGTCATATTCCTCGCCTGCTTCCACCTTTTCCGGGCGCGGCAGCAGCATGCGCGACTTGATCTCGATCAGCATCGCCGCCATCACCAGGTATTCCGCCGCAAGTTCCAGGCGCTTGCGGTGCATGGCTTCAACGTAATCGATGTACTGGCGGGTCAGTGCGGCCATGTTGATGTCGAGAATATTCAGGCTATTGCGGCGGATCAGCCAGAGCAGCAAATCGAGCGGGCCCTCGAAGGCTTCCAGGATGACCTCCAGTGCATCCGGCGGGATATAGAGGTCGTTCGGCAGTTCGCTCCAGAGCTCACCCTGCACCCGCGCCAGGTGGCGAATTTCCACTTCGGCGGATTCGGCGTTGTCCAGAATCTCACTCATGCAGTCCTCGGCAAGGCAAACCCCGATGGGGCCGGTTTCCTGGAGATGGCGGTAGGCAACACTTGGGCGGGCACGATGAAGTCTGACAACATGGGGGAGCGATGCTAACCTGAACATTGCAAAAAAATGGCGAGAATCACGATAACCATTTGATATAATTAGAATTATTTAGAGTACAACCCGTAAAAAAATGGGTATCCCCTTCACCCCCGTAGCGCCGATGTGCCATAAATAATGGAGCTGTAGGGTGCCGGATCAACGGAAACGGCCTGCTGTGCGAGGCGGTGAAAAAGCAATCCGCATGCACTTGAGCGGCGGCGATTGAAGCGAAACGTGAATTCGTCAAGGTAGTAATCGAGATGCTGTTGTTGAACACCACCCTGGAGCGTACCGAGCAGCCACCGCTTAAGCTGAGAGGCGACGTTATGAACGCGCGAATGGCTCGACCGTTTTTCTCCACCGCGACCACGACGATGGACTTTTTCTCGATCTCGCGCCCTCGCTTGCCCTCTTCCGGGCCTCCAACGTACGTTTCGTCGACCTCGATCTCGCCAGTGAGGCGATCACGGCCCGGTCGTACCATCGCTCTGCGCAGTTTGTGCATCCACGTCCAGGCCGTTTCGTAGCTACCCAGACCCAATACCCGCTGCAAGCCCAGGGCGCTGATACCATTCTTCTGGCTGGTTATGAACCACATCGCAAGAAACCATGTACGTAGTGGCTTACGTGTGTCCTGGAACACCGTTCCGGCGGTCAGCGACGTTTCGCCGTCGCACACCCTGCATCGAAACACGCCGCGCGCCATTACCCACGGCTCCTCGATAGCCCCACAATGACGGCAAACGAAACCGTCGGGCCAGCGCAAGCGCCGAATATAGTTGCGGCAATCGTCCTCGCTGCGGAACCAGTCGTCCATTTCTTCGAACGTCCGAGGGTAATCAACGCCGAGGCTCGGCCTGCCGTTTTCCATACGGCCAAAATATCAGCGCCTTTTACGGGGGTAAAGGGGATACCCGTTTTCATGCAATATCCTGGCTTGGTTCAAAACCCCAACCGATTACACCTTCTTCACGAATTCTGATTTCAACTGCATTGCGCCGATGCCATCTATCTTGCAGTCAATATCGTGATCGCCTTCGACCAGGCGGATGTTTTTCACCTTCGTCCCAACCTTGACCACCAACGACGAGCCTTTGACTTTCAGGTCTTTGATTACCGTGACGGTGTCGCCGTCCACAAGCACGTTGCCGTTGGCATCGCGCACGACGCGTCCCTCGTCCGAATGCTCCGCCGCCACTTGCGGCCACTCATGCGCACATTCCGGGCAGACGAACATGACGCCGTCTTCGTAGGTGAATTCCGAATTGCATTGCGGACATCTGGGCAGGGTACTCATGAGCTGATTCCTGTTTATCCAAAACGGGCTGATTAGCCCCGGAAAAGCAAAAGGCCACCGGTTAAGGTGGCCTAAGCGCTTGTTTTTTCTGGCTCCCCGACCTGGACTCGAACCAGGGACACACGGATTAACAGTCCGTTGCTCTACCAACTGAGCTATCGGGGAATTGAGAGGCCGCGATATTACTGAGGGGGCGGCTTCCGGTCAATATCTTGGACAGGTGTTTGCCCATTTTTTGCGGCTCAGGCGAGCGCCTGAGCGATGCGTTCGATAGCTTTTTTCAGGTTATCCATCGAGGTGGCGAAAGAGATGCGGATGCAGCCTTCACTGCCAAAAGCGGAGCCTGGCACCAGGGCAACGCCGAACTCCAGCAGACGCTCACTCAGAGCCAGATCAGTTGGCGCGGGAAGTTTGCCCGCGGCGTGTAGTTTGGCGATGGCCGCACTAACGTCCGGGAAGGCATAAAACGCCCCACCGCTTTTCAAACAGATCACGCCGGGTATGGCATTAAGGGCGTCGACTACGAAACGATGGCGTTCGCGGAAAGCGGCAACCATGGGGGCAATGCAGGCCTGGTCGCCGTTGAGCGCCATTTCCGCCGCCACTTGCGAAATCGAGGTGGGGTTGGAAGTGCTTTGCGACTGGATGTTCTCCATCGCCGCGATGATCCCGGCGGGGCCGGCGGCGTAGCCGATGCGCCAGCCGGTCATGGCGTAGGCTTTGGAGACGCCGTTGAGCACCATGGTGCGGCCGTAAAGGTCCGGGCAGGCGTTGAGAAGGTTGCTGTACTCGCCATCAGTCAAGAGGATGTGCTCGTACATGTCGTCGCTGGCGATCAGCACTTGTGGGTAGCGGCGCAGCACGCAGCCCAAAGCGGCGAGTTCGTCTTTACTGTAAACAGCGCCGCTGGGGTTGGATGGGCTGTTGATGACCAGCATTTTGGTCTTCGGGGTGATGGCCGCTTCGAGCTGCGCTGGCGTGATCTTGAAACCCTGCGCGATGCCGGCATCGACGATGACCGGCACGCCATCCGCCAGGATCACTATGTCCGGGTAGGACACCCAGTAAGGCGCCGGAATAATGACTTCGTCGCCTGGATCAATGACGGCCTGCGCCAGGTTGTAGAAGCTCTGCTTGCCGCCGCAGGACACCAGAATCTGTTTTGCCTGGTAGTCAAGGCCGTTTTCCCGCTTGAATTTGGCGATGACGGCTTTTTTCAGGCTGGGCGTACCGCCAACCGCAGTGTATTTGGTGAAACCGGCGTTGATGGCGGCGATGGCCGCATCCTTGATGTGCCGCGGGGTATCGAAATCGGGTTCGCCCACCCCCAGGCCAATGATGTCGCGGCCTTCGGTTTTCAGTTTCGCGGCGGCGGCTGCGACCGCCAGGGTAGGCGACGGTTTGATGTTCTGGACGCGGTGGGAGAGTTCCAAGAGGGTGCCTTTACTGGATTGCCACATGTTTTGCCACATGCCGCCCCGCTTCGGGGTGCTAGGATTGCCCGTTTTTTGAGCGCGCGGATTTTAACTTGGCTGTCACTTTTCCCAATAGCCCTTTTGCACTGCACCAACCGTTCCCTCCGGCCGGCGACCAGCCTGTGGCGATCGAGCAACTGGTGGAGGGGATCGACTCGGGCCTGCGTTTCCAGACCCTGCTCGGGGTAACCGGATCGGGCAAAACCTACACCATGGCCAACGTCATCGCCCGCCTCGGGCGGCCGGCCTTCGTGATGGCGCCGAACAAGACCCTGGCGGCGCAGTTGTATTCCGAGTTCCGCGAGTTCTTCCCGGACAACGCGGTCGAGTATTTCGTCTCCTATTACGACTACTACCAGCCCGAGGCCTACGTGCCCTCGCGCGACCTGTTCATCGAGAAGGATTCCAGCATCAACGAGCACATCGAACAGATGCGGCTGTCCGCCACCAAGGCGCTGCTGGAACGGGAGGATTGCGTGATTGTCGCCACCGTCTCGGCCATCTACGGCATCGGCGACCCGGTCGATTACCACGGCATGATCCTGCACCTCAGACAGGGCGAGCGCATTGAGCAGCGCGCCATCCTGCGACGGCTGACTGAGATGCAATACACGCGCAATGAAATGGAATTCAAACGCGGCGTGTTCCGGGTGAAGGGCGACGTGATCGACATCTTCCCGGCGGAACACGCGGAAACGGCGGTGCGCGTTTCCCTGTTCGACGACGAGGTGGAAAGCATCAGCCTGTTCGACCCGCTCACCGGCCAAGTGCTGCACAAGGCGGCGCGCTTCACCGTCTACCCCTCCAGCCACTACGTCACCCCACGCGACGTGGTGCTGAAGGCGGTGGACAAGATCAAGCTGGAGCTGGCCGAACGCCTGGAGTTCTTCCAGAACAACAACAAGTTGGTGGAAGCACAGCGGATCGAGCAGCGCACCCGCTTCGACCTGGAACTACTGGCCGAACTGGGATTCTGCAAGGGCATCGAGAACTACTCGCGGCATCTGTCCGGGCGCAATCCGGGCGACCCGCCGCCGACCCTGATCGACTACCTGCCGCCCAACGCGGTCATGTTCATCGACGAATCACACGTCACCGTGCCGCAGGTGGGCGGCATGTACAAGGGCGACCGCGCGCGCAAGGAAAACCTGGTCGATTACGGCTTCCGCCTGCCCTCCGCGCTGGACAACCGGCCGCTGCGCTTCGACGAGTTCGAAAAAATCATGCGCCAAACGGTGTTCGTCAGCGCCACCCCCAGCACTTACGAAAAGGAACATCAGCAACGGGTGGTGGAACAGGTGGTGCGCCCCACCGGCCTGATCGATCCCGTTATCGAAATCCGCCCGGTCGCCACCCAGGTGGACGACCTCATCTCCGCCATCGTTGAGCGCACCGCGCGCGGCGAGCGGGTGATGGCCACGACGCTGACCAAGCGGATGGCGGAACAACTCACCGAATACCTGTCGGAACACGGCATCAAAGTGCGCTACCTGCATTCGGACATCGAGACGGTCGAGCGGGTCGAGATCATCCGCGACCTGCGCTTAGGGCTGTTCGACGTACTGGTCGGCATCAACCTGTTGCGCGAGGGCCTGGATATTCCCGAAGTGTCCCTGGTCGCCATCCTCGACGCCGACAAGGAAGGTTTCCTGCGCTCTGAGCGCTCCCTGATCCAGACCATCGGCCGTGCCGCCCGCCACCTCAACGGCACCGCCATCCTCTACGCCGACCGCATCACCGATTCCATGCGCCGCGCCATCGACGAAACCGACCGCCGCCGCACCAAACAGCTCGCCTTCAACCTGGCCAACGGCATCACCCCCAAGGGCGTGGTCAAACGCATCAAAGACATCATCGACGGCCTCTACAACCCGGATGCAGCCAACCAGGAACTGAAGGCCGCGCAAGCACAGGCCAAATACGAAGTCATGAGCGAGAAAGACCTGGCGCGCGAAATCAAACGCCTGGAAAAAGACATGCTCACCGCCGCGAAAAACCTGGAGTTTGAAAAAGCGGCGGAACTGCGCGACCGCTTGCACGGGATGAAAAAACAGCTATTCGGGGTGGAAGAACACGACGAATAAGGCTCGCTAATTCAGTCGAATCCCCCTCTAGCAGCCTGTCTGACTTTGGAATCGTCGGCTGCAAATCGGCCGCAGCGGTCCATTTTTCACCGGCTTTTTGCCCATAGCTGGGCTATGCGCCGGCATTCTTCAGCCTATTGGGCAAAAAATGCCTTCACCTTGTCCATGAAGGACTTGGCGCGGGGGTTGTGTTTGCCTTCCTGGCCGCCGCAGCAATTGTCGAACTCGCGCAGGAGTTCCTTCTGCCGCTCGGTCAGGTTGACCGGGGTTTCCACCACGAGATGCGCCATCAGATCGCCGGGATGCTGGCTGCGCACGCCCTTGATACCCTTGCCGCGCAGACGGAACACCTTGCCGCTCTGGGTTTCCGTGGGAATCTTGATACTGGCGTGGCCGTCCAGGGTGGGAATCTCGATCTCACCACCCAGCGCCGCGGTGGCGAAGGAAATCGGGAGTTCGCAGTGGAGATCGTCGTGGTCGCGCTGGAACACCGGGTGTGATTTGAGGTGAATCTGCACATACAGGTCGCCGGGTGGGCCACCGTTGACGCCGGCCTCGCCCTCGCCGGATAGGCGAATGCGATCGCCCTCATCAACCCCGGAAGGAATTCGCACCGACAGCGTCTTGTGCTTCTTGACCCGGCCTTCGCCGTGGCAGTGGCTGCAAGGGTCGGCGATGACGCGGCCGCTGCCGTGGCAGCGCGGACAGGCCTGCTGAATCGAAAAGAAACCCTGTTGCATGCGCACTTGGCCGTGGCCACCGCAGGTCGGGCAGGCCACCGGCTCGGTACCGGGTTTGGCACCGCTGCCGTGGCAGTGTTCGCACTCGCTGAGCACCGGTACACGAATCTTGGTTTCGGTGCCGCGCGCGGCTTCTTCCAGGGAGATTTCCAGGTTGTATCTCAGATCGGCGCCACGATAGACATGGGAGCGCCGCCCACCCGCTCCGCCCCCGAAGATGTCGCCGAAGATGTCAGAGAAGGCATCGGCGAAATCGCGCCCACCCCCCGCCCCGCCCAGCGAAGGATCGACGCCAGCATGGCCGTACTGGTCGTAGGCCGCTCGCTTGTTGCCATCGGAAAGGACCTCATAGGCTTCCTTGGCTTCTTTGAATTTCTCCTCAGAGGCCTTGTCACCCTGGTTGCGGTCAGGATGGTGCTTCATGGCCAGTTTCTTGAAGGCCTTCTTTATTTCTTCGTCAGAAGCGCCTTTGGCGACGCCGAGGACTTCGTAGTAATCGCGTTTTGACATGGATTATTTGTTGAACAGAGTGGCGTGGATTGAAGCGAGTGCGGTGCTGCACCATGTTGGGCCGCCCCTGCCCATATCAAGAGCAAAAGTGTGGCGCGTGTCCAGTCCCCCCTGTTTATAAACGCGCCTGACGAATAATTCTGGCTTACCCTGACTGTTTCTTTATTCCGCGTCCCAGGCTTCGAGAAACTCGAACCAGTGGTCGGCACCGATCTCCTCCAGGCTGGAACGCACTAGAGCGATTTCCTGGTCGTACTGGGTAGCGGTCAGGCTACCGCGCATTTTCTGGAAGCGTAGGTAAACGAGATAAGTGTTGACCGCGTCGGTTTCGCAGTAGTCGCGGATGGCGGCGATTTCACCGCGCTCATAGGCGGGCCAGACGGCGGAACCGTCCATGCCGAGCTTACCGGGGAAGCCATAGAGCTTGGCGAGATCGTCGAGCGGGGCGTTGGCGCGGCCAGTGAACATCGCGATCACGTCCATCAGATCGAGATGGCGGCTGTGATAGCGATTGAGGTAGTTGTTGTATTTGAAGTCGCGGCTGTCGTTGTAGTCCCCATCACCCCAATCCCAGTATCTCGGCGCGGCAACGCCATGCAGCATGGCACGGTAGTGCAGCACCGGCAGGTCGAAGCCGCCGCCGTTCCAGCTCACCAGTTGCGGCGTGTATTTTTCGATGCCGTCGAAGAAGCGCTGGATGATCTGGCCCTCCGTGGCGTCCGGTTCCGAGAGCGAGAACACGCGGAAGCGGTCGCCCTCACGCAGGGTGCAGGAAATGGTGGCGACGCGCTGCAAATAATGCGGCAGGAAGTCGGAGCCGCCAGTCTGCTGGCGGCGCATCAGAAAAGCCATTTCGCCGACTTCGTGGTCACTGGCTTCCGTACCGACATTGTGGAGGCGGCGCAACCCGGCGATGTCGGGAATGGTTTCGATGTCGAAGACGAGAACGGGGGTCATGGCATGGACGCGTAAAATTTGGGCGGATTTTATCTGCTTTGCTCCATTCCCCCTTCCCTGGGCTTTTCCATGCAAACCCGTTGGCATCCTTCCCACTCTGATCAAGCCTGGCTGGCCGAGGCGCTGACGATGCGTGGTGAGTTCCACCTCGTGCTGGCCGGGGGCAACACACCGCGTACTGTTTACCGGGCGCTGGCGCGGGAGGCACATGATTGGCCGCGCTGGCACATCTGGTTCGGCGACGAGCCCTGCCTGCCGCCCAATCATCCAGAACGCAACAGCGCGATGGCACGCGCGGCCGCCCTGGCCTATGCTGAAGAACTGGCCCGCGTGCCGGCATTCGACCTGGTGCTATTGGATCTCGGTGAAGATGGTTATAGCGCCAGCTTGTTCCCTGGCCACACAGCCGAACAGGAGGCCGATGTCCTGGCGGTGTTCGACGCGCCGAAACCGCCGCCCGAGCGCGTCTGCCTTTCCGCCCGTCGCCTGTCGCGTGCCCGCCATGTGTTGTTTCTAGCAGCCTGTCGGACTTTGGTCGTCGATAGCGAAAATCGGCCCCGGCGAGGCGAATTTTTGCTGGATTTGCCACCGCATAGCCCAGCTATGGGGCAAAAAGCCGGTGAAAAATGGACCGCTCCGGTCGATTTGCAGCCGACGATTCCAAAGTTAGACAGGCTGCTAGTGAGCGGCGCCGGCAAGCGCGGCGCCTTGCGGCGTTGGCGCGCCAGCAAGCCCGTTGTTACCACCGCTGTTGCCACCGCTGTTGCCACCGCTGTTGCCACCGCTGTTGCCACCATTCCCGCCGCGACCATCCAACCCGAAGCCGGGGTGGACGTGTTGCTGGCCCCCGAACCTTCATCTCCTGGAGTCTTCTCATGAAACCCGCATTGCTCGCCCTCGCGGCGCTCGCTTTTATCCCCACCACTCAGGCCGCGGAGGAACGCCGTGCCACCGCGGCTGATCAGACCGCCCTGGCGGTCACAATTTACAACGGCGATCTGGCACTGGTGAAAGATGCGCGCCGGGTCAAGCTTGGCGGCGGCGAAAATCTGCTGGCCTGGCGCGAGGTGTCGGCGCGCATGCAGCCGGAAACCGCGCTGCTGCGGAGCCTGGACGGGCACAAGCTGACCCTGCTGGAACAGAACTTTGATTTCGACCTGCTCACCCCAAAAAAGCTGTTGGAAAAATCCGTGGGCGAGCCCGTGCGGGTGATTCGCGCGCAGCCGGTCACCGGCGTGGAATATGCCGAGCAGGCCACGGTGCTGGCGGCCAATGACGGCGTAGTGTTGCGGTTTGTCGATCGCGTGGAAACCGCCATTCCCGGCCGCATCGCCTTCACCAGCGTGCCCGCCGGCCTGCGCGATACGCCCACCCTGTCCATGCTGTTCAAGACCGATGCACCCTCCGCCAGCGCCTACCAGGCCGGTACCGAGCATGGACTGGAATTGTCTTACCTCACGGGCGGCCTGGCCTGGAAGGCCGACTACGTCGCCGAACTGTCGGCCAAAGAAGACAGCATCGACCTCAACGGCTGGGTCACGCTCACCAACACCAGCGGCACGGCCTACCCCAACGCGCGCCTGCAATTGGTGGCCGGCGAGGTGAACCGGGCGCAACCGGAACACCGGGCCATACCAGTGATGATGAAGGCAATGGCCGACGCCGCCCCGCAGATGCAGGAAGAAAGCTTGTTCGAATACCACCTCTACACGCTGGAGCGGAATACCACCCTGAGCGACAAGCAGACCAAGCAGGTGGCTTTGTTGTCCGCGCAAAAAATCGTCGTGGAAAAGGAATTTCGCCTAGTCGGCGGCGATTGGTACTACCAGGGCCAGTATGGCGATCTCGGCAAGAGTATGAAGCCGGGCGTGTTCATGGAATTCGCCAACCAAGGCGAAAACCTCGGCATTCCTCTGCCCAAAGGCGTGGTGCGGGTCTACAAGAAGGATGCGGGCGGACGCGCGCAATTCATCGGTGAGGACCGCATCGACCACACCGCCCGGGGTGAGAGCGTGAAGCTGAAACTGGGCGAAGCCTTTGACATCACCGCCGACAAGAAGCAGACCGACTTCCAGAAACTGGCTGCCGGCTTCAACGCCCGTGGTGGCGTGATCGAGTCCGGCTACCAGATGGAAATCCGCAATGCCAAGCGCGAGAAAATCGTGGTCACAGTCATCGAGAGCATCCCGGGAGAATGGCAGATGGTCCAGGAAAGCCACCCGCACAAGAAGACAAGCGCCAACAGCGTCATCTGGGAAGTGCCGGTGCCGGCGGAAGGCAAGGCGGTGCTGAACTGGCGGGTGCGGGTGAAGTATTAAGGGGGGAGATGCCGCTCCTGTAGTGTGAGGAGCGAGATGCAATGAACAAGGAAAGCATCGTCGCCGCTTTGGCCAACGATGGCTGGTGTGTGGTTCCCGGATTTCTCGGCGAAATCGAGACGGCGGCTATACGAGCGGAGTGTTTGCGGGCGCATGCGGCCGGAGCCTTCCACGCCGCCGGGACCGGGCGCGGGCAGGCACAGGTGCGTTCGGAAGTGCGGGGCGACCAGGTGTTGTGGCTGGATGAGGCGAATACCGGCCCGGCATTGCTCGAGGTGCTCGACCGCTTCGAGTCACTTCGCCAGGCGGTGAATCAGAAACTATTCCTCGGCCTGTTCGATCTGGAAACGCATTTCGCCGTGTATTCGCCCGGCGGCGGCTACCAGCGCCATCTCGACCGTTTCCGCGACGATGACCGGCGCAGTTTGACGGTGATCCTTTATCCTAGATTCCTCAGTTGAACGCGCCCGAGTGTGCGGTTTCCGAGCCATCTGGCAAGGTGCGCTCAGTTGCCAATGCGCGCAGCGGGCCGGGGCCCGCAAGGAGGAGCAACGCAGCTAGATGGCTCGAAAACCGTGCAATCGGGCGCGTAGCGGCG
>PFJX01000033.1 GCA_002784045.1 Hydrogenophilales bacterium CG_4_10_14_3_um_filter_63_21 | reverse complement strand
CACTGGGTGCAGCCTTCCAGACGCACGGTGGGAAAGGACAGGTCGCCGGCGCGCGGGTGGGCCGCCTTGCCGAGGCCGGCGTTTTCCATCGCCTGAATCGCTTTCATCGCGGCGCCGGTGGCGTCTTCCTGGGCCTGCGCGATGTCCATCGGACGGCGCACCGGGCCGGCGGTGTACATGGCGGTGCGGCGGGTTTCGTAGGGGAAGCAGATGAAATGGCTGTCGTTGAAGCCGTGCTTGAATTGCGGCACGTCCGGGCCCTGGCGGTAGGTCAGGTTGAGCACGGACTTGGACATCAATTCGACGACCTGCTGCTTGGCGCCTTCGTCGCCGCCCTCGGCCACGCGGTTGGCCTCGGCCAACTGGTCAAGGTCGGGGCCGCTGGTGGGCACCATGCCGGTGGCGAGCACCACCAGGTCGGCCTGGGTGTCAACTTCCTCGTTCAGGATCAAATCCTTGAACTTGACCGAGCAGGCATTGCCGGCGGCGGACACGCTGGAGACCACGCCCTTGGAGAAGATCACGCCCTTGTTCTGCGCGGAACGGTAGAAATCTTCGCCGTTGCCGGGCGTGCGCAGGTCGGTGAACAGCACCACGGTGTCGATGTCCGGGTTGTTGTCCTTGAAATACATGGCCTGCTTGATGCTGGTGTTGCAGCAGAAGCCGGAGCAGTACTGCAGGTGCTTAGCCGTGGCGTCGCGCTGGCCGGCGCACTGCACGAACACGACCTTGTTGACCGGCTGGCCGTCGGACGGGCGGCAAATCGGCTTGCCAGAAGCGGCGGCTTGGCGCGCCATGGCCTCCAGGCCGGCCTGATCGACCACGTTGGGCGATTGACCATAGCCGAGTTCAGGCAGCTTGTTGGCATCATACAAAGTGAAACCCGTCGCCTGGATGATGGCGCCGATGTCTTCATTGGCGACCGCGCCGGATTCCACCGCGATCTCAACCTTGAAGCGGCCGGGGGCACCGTCGGTCTTGGCGACGGTGGCGTTGAGGTAGACCTTGATGTTGGCGTCGGCCTCGATGCGGGAAACCAGGTCGGCAACGCCGGTGTCTTCCGGTGCTTTGAACGGCTCGCGGGTGGGCACGCGGCGGTAAAGCTTGGCCGCCCAGCCGCCCAGCTCCCCGGTCTTTTCGACCAGGACGACCTTGTAGCCCGCCTTGGCGGCTTCCAGTGCGGAGGTCATACCGGACATGCCGCCACCGACCACCAGCAGGGTCTTCACCGTGCCGGTGTTGGGGTTGCCTTGCGGCACCTGCATGGCTTTGACTTCGGCGCAGGCCATGCGCACGTAGTCTTCCGCCATTTCCTGGGTGGTTTCGCGCGCGGCGTCGGTGTCCGGACGAATCCAGATCACGCCTTCACGCAGGTTGCCGCGGCTCATGGCGATGCTGGTGAAGTTGAAGGCATCAGTCTTGGCCCGGCGCGAGCAGGCGCACAGGGCGGCGTGAGTGACGCCTTCGTTGTCGATGTCGTTCTGGATCATCGCCACGCCAGCGGCGGAACAGAGGAAGTCATGCTCGCGCACGAGGTTCATCTTGCCGGACTTGGTGGCAGCTTTGGCCAGGGCGGCGGTGTCCAGGCGGGCGCCCAGCTCACAGCCCTTGCAGATATAGGCAGCGGTTTTCGTTTCAGCCATTTTTCTCAAGCCTCCGCACGGGCGACTTTGTTGACAACCTGGATGGCGCGCAGCGCGGCCGCGGTCGCGCTTTGTACGGCGCGGTTCACATCCAGCGCATTGGTGGCGCAGCCGGCGCCGAAGATGCCGGCATTGGCCGGGTCGGCCATGATGAAGCCGGAAGAGTCGGACATCACCTCGGCGGGGATGTCGATGCCCTTCACGGAGGGTTCCATGCCGACGGCCAGCACCACCAGATCGTGGGCAGTGGCGTAGCGCTTGTAACCTTCGACATCGACGCCGTTGCACACCGGGTTGCCTTGGCCGTCCTGGGTGATGCGAGCGACCTTGGACTTCACGAAGGACACGTTCGGATTGGCCTTCACCTTCTGGTAGAAGTCTTCGAAACGATCAATGGCGCGAATGTCGATGTAATAAATGGTGGACTTGCCGGCGTCGCCAAACGCTTCCTGCACGTAGTGGGTCTGCTTCAACGAGGCCATGCAGCAGAAGCGCGAGCAGTGGCGCAGGTGGTTCTCGTCACGCGAACCGGCGCACTGGATGAAGGCGACGTTCTTCGCTTCCTTGCCGTCGGATGGCCGCAGGATCTTGCCGCCGGTGGGGCCGTGTGGATCGGCCAGACGCTCGAACTCGACGTTGGTGATGACGTTGGGGAAGCGGTCGTAGCCGTAGTAGACGATTTTCTCGGCGGCGTAGGGCTGCCAGCCGGTGGCCCAGACGATGGCACCGGCGTTCAGGCTGATGACTTCTTCCTGGTCGTCCAGGTTCACCGCGTCGTACTTGCAGGCGGCTTTCGCGCGCTCGGCGTCAGGCGTGCCGATGATCGACGAGTCGATCACATAGCGCTGCGGGTAAGCCATGCTGGAGGGCAGGTAGGCCGCCTTGATCTTGCCCAGGTTGTAGTTGAACTCGTCGTCGATTTCCGATTGAACCGCCTTGCCGCATTCGCCGCATGCCGTGCAGTTGGTGTTCACATAGCGCGGTTTCAGCTTCACCGAGACGCGGTAATCGCCTTTGCCGCCGGAAATGCCGGTCACTTCGGCCAGGGTCAACACCTGAATGCGTGGGTTCGCTTTCAAACGGCGCAGGTTGATTTCCAGGCCGCAGGTGGGATGGCACATTTTGGGGAAATACCGGTAGAGCTGAACGGTACGTCCGCCCAGGTACGGGTTTTTTTCCACCAGTACGACTTGCTTCCCGGTTTCGGCCGCTTCCAGAGCGGCTGTCATGCCCGAGATGCCGCCGCCCACGACCAGAATGGTCTGGTTGGTCGCCACTACAGACGTCATGGTTCGCCTCCGATGGGTGAGGATTTGAAACTAAGCTGGAAAATGCGCTTGACGGCGTGCCCGGAGTGGACTGCCACCCAAAAATTGGCGCGAATGGTACCTGCAAAGTGCACCCCATCGCGATATTGGTTTAATCGAAAGTTCTTATGTATGAATAGACTGGGTGTATTTGAGTGGGATACTCGGTACACCTGAAACAGGGGGGTAGACGTTGCATGTAACGCTTTTTCGAGGAGGAGTCATGACCGCTCATGTCATGTTTCCGAGCGAGTGCAGAAGTATCGACCCGGACTGCGCGCGTTGGGCATGCGGCCGATTCAGCTCTGGGTGCCGGATACGCGTTGTCCGGGCTTTGTCGAGGAGTGCTGGCGCCAGTCCGGTTTGTTGCGCGACGACCCGCACGAGCGGGAGACCCTGGAATGGTTGTCCGCTGTCGCCGATACAGAAGGATGGCAATGAGGCGGGGCGATCTAGTGTCGATCGCGCCACAGGGTGGCTATGGCAAGCCGCGCCCGGCGCTGGTCATTCAGTCCGATCTCTTCGACGAGCACCCCTCCGTGACGATTCTGCCGGTGACGGGGGAGTTGCGCGACGCTCCCCTGTTCCGGGTTACGGTGCAGCCGGATGCCAGCAATAGCCTTGGCAAGCCATCGCAAATCATGGTCGACAAGGTGCAAACCCTATCGCGCGAGAAAGTCGGGGTCAGTTTCGGGCATCTCGACGACGCCAGCCTGTTGGCGGTCAACCGCGCCCTGGCTGTGTTCCTCGGGTTCGCTGCCTGATGGCTGATTTCAAGGATCATTTCTCGGCCAATGCCGACGCTTATGCCGCTTACCGACCCGTCTATCCGCCCGAGTTGTTCGCGTTTCTCGCCGGCCAGGTGGATCGGCACGACCTTGCCTGGGACTGCGCCACTGGCAACGGGCAGGCGGCGTGTGTGCTGGCCGGGCATTTCCGAGAGGTGGTGGGCAGCGATGCCAGCGCGCAGCAGATCGCCAACGCGGTGGTTCATCCTGGCGTGAGTTACCGGGTGGCGCCGGCGGAACTATCCGGCCTGGCGGCTGCAAGCGTCAATTTGGTGACGGTGGCTCAGGCGGTGCACTGGTTCGACCTGCCGCTGTTTTATGCCGAGGTGAAACGGGTGCTGTGCCCCGACGGGGTGCTGGCGTTGTGGTGTTACGAGCGTTTGAGGGTCGACCCGGCCATCGACTCTCTGATCGAGTCTTTCTATACGAACACTCTCGAGCCGTACTGGCCGCCGGAACGGCGCTGGGTGGAAAGCGGCTACCGCGATCTGCCGTTTCCCTTCGAAGCGTTGTTGGCAACAGCGCCGGTGCCGGTGTTCACGATGCAGGCGGAGTGGAATCTGGATCAGCTCATGGGCTATTTCGCCACCTGGTCGGCGGTGAAAGCCTATCGCGCCGCGCTGAATCAAGATCCGCTGCCGGCCTTGCGCGCCAGCCTGGAATCGCGCTGGATTTCCAATGAAGGGCGCAAAACCCTAAAATGGCCGCTCTCTCTGCGTCTTGGACGCGTTTAGGCGCCCTTCCATCATGTTCACCGGAATCATCCAGGCCGTCGGCCAAATCTCCCATCTTGTTGAAACCAGCGGCGGCGATGCGCGTGTCACCGTCGCGGCGGGCGGGCTGGGTCTCGCCGAGGTGAAATTGGGCGACTCCATTGCCTGCAACGGCGTCTGTCTCACCGTGGTTGACAAGACCGCCGACCGTTTCAGTGTCGATGTGTCCGCTGAGACCTTCTCCTGCACCATCGGTTTTGCCCCTGGTGACAAGGTGAACCTGGAAATGGCCTTGCGCTTGTCCGATCGGTTAGGTGGGCATCTGGTCTCTGGCCATGTTGATGGTGTTGGCACGGTGCTGCATTTCGCGCCGGTGTCCGCGGGCGAGGAGGGTAGTTGGCGCCTGGATATCCGCGCTACGGGCCACCTGGCACGCTACCTGGCGGCCAAGGGATCGGTGGCGGTGAATGGGGTTTCGCTCACGGTCAACAGCGTGCAGGGCGCCAATTTTTCCATCAATCTCATTCCCCATACCCTGGAGCAGACGCAGCTCAAGGGCTTGCGGCCCGGCGGCAAGGTGAATTTGGAGGCCGACATGCTGGCCCGCTACGCCGACCGCCTGCTGAATTACGTACACGAACAGGATAAAGACTAAATGAGCCTCGCCCCCATCGAAGAAATCGTCGCCGAGCTGAAAGCTGGCCGCATGGTCATCCTAGTCGACGAGGAGGATCGCGAGAACGAGGGCGATCTGGTGATGGCCGCCGAGCGCGTTACCCCGGAAGCCATCAACTTTATGGTCCGCCACGCGCGCGGCCTGGTCTGCCTGACCCTGACCGACGCCCGCTGCCGCCAATTGGGTTTGAAGCAGATGGTGAGCGATAACCAGGCCCAGCACGGCACCGCCTTCACGGTTTCCATCGAAGCGGCGGAGGGGGTGACCACCGGCATTTCCGCCGCCGACCGTGCCGCCACCATCCGGGTGGCGGTAGCCAAGAACGCACAGCCGACGGACATCGTCCAGCCCGGCCACATCTTTCCGTTGCGCGCGCAGCCGGGCGGTGTGCTGGTGCGGGCCGGGCACACCGAGGCAGGCTGCGACCTGGTTGGCATGGCTGGCCTGGAGCCGGCTTCGGTGATTTGCGAAATTCTGAAACAAGACGGCTCCATGGCGCGCCTGCCGGACCTACTGGAATTCAGCCAGGAACATGGCCTCAAGATCGGCGCTATCGCCGACTTGATTCACTACCGTGCCGCCCACGAAAGCCTGGTGGAACGCGAAGGTGCACGCACGATTACGACGCCTTATGGCGAGTTTCGTCTCCATGTCTATCGCGACAAGGTCAGCCGCGCGACGCATCTGGCTTTGTCCTGTGGCGACATCCGCGCCGACAGTGAGACCCTGGTGCGGGTGCATGAGCCGGTGTCGCTGATCGACGCACTGGATATGAACGCCTCTGCCCATGCCTATTCGGTGCCCGCGGCGCTCAAGATCATCGCGGATGCGGCGGCGAACGGAAAAGCGGGCGCGTTGGTGCTGTTGCATCGCCCAGAATCCGCCGACGAACTCGCCACCCGCGCGCTGCCAACGACCGGCGCCGCTGCCTCGAAAAAATTTGATCTGCGCAATTACGGCACCGGTGCGCAGATCCTGCGCGACCTTGGCGTCGGCAAAATGAAACTCCTCGCCACCCCCCGCAAGATGCCAGCCATGGACGGCTTCGGGCTGGAAGTGGCGGGCTACCTGGATCAGGAAGGAAACTGAAATGGGCCGCTACACACAGATTTTTGAGTACGAACCGAACGAAGACGGCAAAGGCCTGAAGATCGGCATCGTCATGAGCCGCTTCAATATTGACATCTGCGAAGGCCTGCTGTCCGCCTGCAATACGTCGTTGCTGAGGCAGGGGGTGGTGCTGGAGGATATCCGCATCGCCACGGTTTCAGGCGCGCTGGAGATTCCGCTGACCCTCAAGAAAATGGCGGAGTCTGGCAAGTACGACGCGCTGATCGCACTCGGTTCCGTGGTGCGCGGCGATACTTATCACTTTGAGGTGGTCTCCAACGAATCCGCCTCCGGCATCATGCGCGTGGGCCTGGACACTGGCATCCCCATCGCCAACGCCATCCTCACGACCGATAGCGAACACCAGGCCACCGCGCGCATGTCGGAGAAAGGCGCGGAAGCCGCGCGTGTCGCCATCGAGATGGTGCGCCTGCTGCGGGCGCTGTAATGAGTCTCGACAAGCCTTCGCGGGCCGCCGGAACCGGACGCGGCAGCCGCCCAATTTCCCGTGAACTGGTGCTGCGCGCGCTCTACGAACGCCTGACCGCGGGTAGCGATTTTCCCGGCCTTCTCGCCTTTGCCGAGGAGGCCGATGAATATGCCGAAGCCAACACCGGGTTTCTCCGGGAACTGCTGGAGGGGGTGCTGAAACAGATGCAGGCGCTGGATAAGGCTTTAGCGCCGCATCTCGACCGCCCGGTGAGTGAACTTTCCCCGGTGGAGCACGCCGCCCTGCTGATCGGCGCTTATGAACTTGGCCATAGCCTCAACGTGCCCTACAAGGTGTGCATCAACGAGGCGGTGAACCTGGCCAAGAAATATGGCGGCACCGACGGCCACAAGTTCGTCAACGGGGTGCTGGACAAACTGGCCCGTGTGGCGCGGGCGGTGGAATTGCCAGCAGCAGGCCGGTGAGGTAGTGGCGTGAGGCATGGCTCACTCCTCACTAAAATAAAATGCCCTCAGAATTCGACCTGATCGCTCGTTTCTTCACTCGTCCGACTCCTGACGCGGTGCTCGGCGTGGGTGACGATGCGGCCCTGCTGGCTGTGTCGCCGGGCATGGAATTGGCGGTGTCCACGGATATGCTGGTGTCGGGGCAGCACTTCTTTCCCGATGTGGACCCCTATCTTTTAGGCCACAAAACCCTAGCGGTGAATCTCTCTGATCTCGCGGCGATGGGCGCCACGCCGCGCTGGGCGCTGCTCTCGCTGGCCTTGCCGGCGGCCGAGACGGGCTGGCTGGAGGTGTTCAGCCGCGGCCTGTTCGACATGGCAGCGCGTTTTGAGGTGAGCCTGGTGGGCGGCGACACCACGCGCGGCCCACTCAATATGAGCGTAACCCTCCTCGGCGAAGTGCCGGCCGGCCAGGCGTTGCGCCGCTCCGCCGCGCGTGATGGCGATGATATCTGGGTCTCCGGCGATCTCGGCGGCGCGGCGCTGGGCCTACGTTACCTCCTGGGCGAAGCCGATCTCGCCGATGCCGGAGAAATCGAAGCCTGCCTCACCCGTCTGCATGCCCCGGAACCACGGGTGGCGCTCGGGCGTGCCCTGCTCGGGGTGGCGCATGCGACCATCGATATTTCCGATGGCCTGCTGGCGGATCTGGGGCACATCCTGGCATGTTCCAAGGCCGGCGCCGCGATCGAATTTGCGTGCCTACCGGCGCATCCCGCCGTCGCCGCTCGCCTTCCCCATGCGCTGATGCAACGCTGTCTGTTGGCCGGCGGCGATGATTACGAACTTTGCTTCACCGCCGCAGCGGAGCGCGCGCATGTGGTGCTGGCCACCGCCGCCGCGGCCAGCGTGCATGTGACCCGCATAGGCCGCATCACGGCCGAGCCCGGCTTACGTCTGTTGGCGGCCAATGGCGCGCTGATGCAGGTTCAGGAGACCGGCTTTGACCACTTCAGCTAATCCTCTCCCCTCGCCTCCGAGCGGAGGGGGGAGGGAAGAGGGTGCTACGCCAGTCATCCAGCCAACCTTCGCTTTCCTCCTCGCCCATCCGGCTCACTTCCTCGCCCTCGGCTTCGGCGCTGGACTCTCGCCCAGGGCGCCCGGCACCCTCGGTACCCTGGTCGGCTTTCCCCTGTTCTGGCTCCTGTCCGGCTCGCCACTCTACTGGGCCTGGATCGTGCTGTTCCTGGCGGTGGGTGTCTGGGCATGCGGGGTGGCCGGTCGTGCCCTGGGTGTGCATGACCATGGTGGCCTGGTCTGGGACGAAGTAGCCGCGTTCCTCTTGGTGCTGCCAGCGGCACCCCCGACACTCGCGGGCTATGCGCTGGCCTTCGCCTTGTTCCGCTTGTTCGATATCTGGAAACCCTTTCCAATCGCTTGGATTGATGCGCGTGTGCCGGGCGGCTTCGGGGTGATGCTGGACGATGTGCTGGCGGCGGGCTACTCGATTGGGGTGCTCGTGGGGTTGGCAAGATGGATGTAACCCAGGCTGAATTGGAAGCGCTCGCAGCAGAAGTGGGCACAGCTCTAGTGGCGCGCGGCTGGATGCTGGCGGCGGCAGAGTCTTGCACCGGCGGTTGGGCAGCGCAGGCGCTGACCGCCGTGGCCGGGAGTTCCGCCTGGTTCGAACGCGGTTTCGTCACATACAGCAATCAAGCCAAGATTGAAATGCTGGGAGTGCGGGTGGAAACCCTGGACACGTTCGGCGCGGTGAGTGAGGAAACGGCGGCCCAGATGGCCCAAGGCGCCTTGGCGCACAGCCGAGCACAGGCCGCTTTCGCCATCACCGGTATCGCCGGGCCAAGTGGTGGCTCGTTGGAGAAACCCGTCGGTACGGTGTGTTTCGCCTGGAGGCTCGCTGATGCGGAGGTGGCCACCGCGCGGCATTGGTTTGCGGGCGACCGCCAGCAAGTACGCGCGCAATCGGTGCAACTGGCACTAAGGAACCTGTTGGCCCTCATGCCATAATCGCCCGACTTAATTTGGAGGAAACCAACGTGGATGAAAACCGCAGCAAGGCACTCGCCGCCGCTCTCGCACAGATCGAAAAGCAGTTCGGCAAGGGCTCCATCATGCGCATGGGTGATGGCAGTATCGCCGACGATATACAGGCCGTTTCCACCGGCTCCCTGGGGCTGGATGTGGCGCTCGGCATTGGCGGCTTGCCACGCGGCCGGGTGGTGGAAATCTACGGGCCAGAATCGTCCGGCAAGACCACGTTGACCCTGTCGGTGATCGCGCAGATGCAAAAACTGGGCGGTACGGCGGCCTTTATCGACGCGGAACATGCGCTTGACCCGCAATATGCGCAGAAGCTCGGGGTCAAGGTCTCGGAACTGCTTATTTCTCAGCCGGACACCGGCGAACAGGCCTTGGAAATCGCCGACATGCTGGTGCGTTCCGGTGCGGTAGATGTGGTCGTGGTTGATTCGGTGGCGGCCCTGACCCCGAAGGCGGAAATCGAGGGTGAGATGGGCGATTCCCATATGGGCCTGCAAGCCCGCCTGATGAGCCAGGCACTGCGCAAACTTACCGCCAACATCAAACGCACCAACACCTTGGTTATCTTCATCAACCAGATTCGCATGAAGATCGGTGTCATGTTTGGCAACCCGGAAACCACTACGGGTGGCAATGCGCTCAAGTTCTACGCCTCCGTGCGTCTGGATATCCGCCGCATCGGCGCGATCAAGAAGGGCGACGAAGTGGTCGGCTCGGAAACCCGGGTCAAAGTAGTCAAGAACAAGGTCGCGCCGCCGTTCAAGGAGGCGATTTTTGACATCCTTTACGGCGAAGGCGTCTCCCGTGAAGGCGAGATTATCGAGATGGGCGTGGCGCAAAAATTCATCGATAAATCCGGTGCCTGGTACGCCTACGAGGGCGAAAAAATTGGCCAGGGCAAGGACAACGCGCGCGAGTTTCTGCGCGCACATCCGGAAATCGCCCAGGAAATCGAAGCCAAGATTCGCGAACAGCTCGGCGTGAAGCCCGCAGCGGCGGCCATCACGGCGTGAATCTGCGCGAGCGGGCCATGAACTATCTGGCGCGGCGTGAACACAGTCGCGCCGAACTGGTCCAAAAACTGTCATCCCACGGCGAGGCGGATGCAATCGTCTCCTTGCTTGACCAACTGGAGCAGGAAAACCTGCTCTCTAATGCCCGCTATGCCGAATCCCTGGCGCATTCTCGTGCTGGGCGCCACGGCAGCGTGCGGCTCAAATCGGAATTACGGGAAAAAGGCGTTCCGGAGACGGTCATCGCAGAGGTTGTCGGCCAGGCTCGTGAAGCCGATCTGGCCGCCGCGCGCGCGGTCTGGCTGAAAAAATTCGGCCAGCTTCCCTCCGATGCCAAGGAACGAGCGAAACAGCAGCGGTTTCTGCTGGGGCGCGGTTTTCCGTCGGACGTAGCCAGACGTGTATTGGGCGGTGAGGAAGACTAAAGCCGTGCCCGCACGATGCTGGCGATTTCTGCGTCGGTTAACAGGATGGGATTGGTTTTCATGCTGGAACCACGGCTGTTGGCAACGATCCGTTCTATATCCGCCTCCGCTACGCCATAAGTGGCGAGACGCGGCAAATTGAGACGTCGAGTCCAGCTTTCCAGCAGCGCCACCAGAGACACCTGGGCTTCCATGTCGGTAAGAGGCCGCCCCGCCATCAGGCGTCCCACTTCTGCATAACGAGCCCGGGCCGGATGTTCTGGCGCGCGCGCGCTCAGTACCTCAAGATTGACCCGCGTGGCTTCGGCCACCAGGGTGCCGCATATAACACCGTGCGGGATCGGAAAGAAGGCGCCGAGCGGCGAAGCCAGGCCATGCACCGACCCCAATCCAACCTGGGCCAAAGTGATCCCTGAGAGCAATGCGGCATAAGCCATGTTCGCCCGATGCCCCGCCAAGTCGCCCGTGCCCTCGTACCAGGGTAACAGCGCGTCGCGTGCCGCCTCCAAGCCAGAGAGCGCCAGGGCATCGGTAAACGGGTTGGCTTTGCTCGATACATAGGACTCTAACAGTTGGGTGTAAGCATCCATGCCGTTGGCTGCCAACACTTGATTTGGGCAGGTTGTCAGCAGATCCGGGTCGATAACCGCGTATTCCGCTACCAGCTTGTCGTCGCGAAACGACCTTTTGAAACCGTCGGCACCTTGTATGCTGAGCACGGCATTCCTGGTCGCTTCGGACCCCGTCCCGGCGGTGGTCGGCACCGCGATGAATGGCGTGGCTGGCCCCTGATAGGGTAGTTCAGGCCCTACCTCTTCGAGGTGATCAAGCACCGAGTTGCCCGGTCTCAGCAGGCCGGCGATGGCCTTTGCCGCATCCAGCGAGCTACCACCGCCAATGCCGAGGACGCAATCGAAATGCGTGCCACGAAAGTCTCTGACGGTGTCATCAATCAATCCGGGTGAAGGTTCACCTGCGACATGGACCCGTTGCCAGGTGAAAGCACGCCGTGCCAACTCACGCGACAGTGTCGTCCAGGCGTCGCTGTTCACAAACGAGCGCGAGCCAGTCACGATCAACAGGCGTGAACCATAATGCGCGGCAAGACAGGGAACGTCGGCAATACAACCGGCGCCAAACACGATGCGCGGTAACCGCCCGATGGAAAAGGGGGAAATCATGATTTGCATTAGATGAGCCAGCGATGTAGGGATGCTAGCCCACATTTAACCCGGACTGTAACTACTCAGGTACCCGCTGCTGAACAGTAAATCAGGCGAAACGTGGCTGTGGTGTGAGGCCCTGGAAAGCCAGGGTCAAAGC
>PFJX01000145.1 GCA_002784045.1 Hydrogenophilales bacterium CG_4_10_14_3_um_filter_63_21 | reverse complement strand
CTGCTAGAGCAACCGGTGCAATTCATACAACGCTTCCAGCGCCTGTTTCGGGCTGAGTTCGTCCGGGTCGATTGCTGCCAGGCGATCGAGGGCGGGGCTGGACGGTGGCTCCGGCGCGGGGACGATCTGGGCGAAAAGATCGCCCTGGCCGGAGGGGGCGATCTGCTGGTTTTCCAGCATCACCAGCTTGCGCCGGGCGGCGTTGATCACCGATGCCGGCACACCGGCCAGGCGGGCGACCTGGAGGCCGTAGCTCTGCGAGGCGGGGCCGTCTTCCACGGCGTGCAGGAAGGTTAGGCCACCGCCGCGGTTGCCAGCACTGTTGCCAACACTTTCCACCGCGTCGAGATGCACGTTGGCGAGGCTGCGGAATTCCTGGTTGAGCTGGGTCAGCTCGAAATAATGGGTGGCGAACAGCGTGTAGGCACGGGTTTTCTCGGCCAGGTGGCGGGCCACCGCCCAGGCGATGCTGATGCCGTCGAAGGTGGAAGTGCCGCGGCCGATCTCGTCCATCAGGATCAGGCTGTGTTGCGTGGCGCCGTGCAGGATGCCGGCGGTTTCGGTCATTTCCACCATGAAGGTGGAGCGGCCGCCGGCGAGGTCGTCCGACGAGCCGACTCGGGTGAATATCTGGTCCACCGGGCCGATCACCGCGCGCGCGGCCGGCACATAGAGGCCGCAACAGGCGAGCAGGACGATGTGGGCGATTTGCCGCATGTAAGTGGATTTGCCGCCCATGTTGGGGCCGGTAATCAACAACATGCGGCGGTTCGGATTGAGGTTGAGGTCGTTGGGAATGAAGGCATCCACCCGGGTTTCCACCACCGGGTGGCGGCCAGCCTCGATGCGGATGCCCCATTCCTCGCTGAATTCCGGCGCGCAATAGCGGCGCTCCCCGGCCAGTTCGGTGTGTCCCGACAACACATCCGCCTCGGCCACGGCGCCGGCGACCTGCTGCAAGGGGCGCAGCGCGCCGGCGAGCAGCTCCAACAGTTGTTCGTAGAGCAGCTTCTCGCGGGCCAGCGCACGGTCGGCGGCGGACAGGTATTTGTCCTCGAACGCTTTCAACTCCGGCGTCAGGTAACGCTCGACGTTTTTCAGGGTCTGGCGGCGATGGTAGTCGGCCGGCACCTTCTCCGCCTGGGCGCGGCTTACCTCGATGTAGAAGCCGCTGACCCGGTTGTATTCAACGCGCAGGTTATTGATGCCGGTGCGTTCCCGCTCGCGCGCCTCCATCTCGATCAGGAAGCTGCCGCAGTCGGATTGCAGGGCGCGCAGTTCGTCGAGTTCGGTGTCGTATCCATCATTGATGACGCCGCCCTCGCGCAGCACCACGCCGGGTTCCGGTTTCATGGCCCGCACCAGGTGATCGAGTGTCGCATCCGGGAAGGCCAGGCGTTCGCACAGTGGCGCCAGCGCCGGCCCGGCATCGGTCAACGCGGCTTGCAGCGCGGGCAGGCGCAGCAGGCTGCACGCCAAGCCGGAGAGGTCGCGCGGGCGGGCGCTTCTGAGCGCGATGCGGGCGGCAATGCGTTCCAGGTCGGCCATGCCCTTGAGCGTCGCGCGCGTGTTTTTCGCGGCACCCGGCGCATTCAGCAAGGCTTCAATGGCGGCCAGGCGCTGGCGCAGCACGGCGCGGTCGCGCAACGGGTGGTGCAGCCAGTGGCGCAGCAATCGGCCACCCAGGGCGGTGAGGCAGCGATCCAGTTCCGAAAGCAGGGTCGGCGCCGGCTCGCCGCGTAGCGTCTCGCTGATTTCCAGGGTGCGGCGTGCGGCAGCGTCGAGCAGCACGTAAGCGCTGTCCTGTTCCAGGCTGAGGCCGTTGATGTGGGGCAGGGCGGCTTGCTGGGTGTGTTTCGCGTAATCCAGCAACAGCCCGGCGGCGGCCTGGATCGCCGGCTGGCCTTCGATGCCGAAGGCGCTGAGTTCGCTCACCCCGAACTGCTCCAGCAGCAGGTGGCGGCCGCGCTCGGCGTCGAATTGCCAGTCCGGACGGCGGCAAAAGGCCACTTTCAGGTTGGCCAGGTCTGGATGCGTGTAGCCCTCCGGCAGCAGGATTTCCGAGGGGTTGAGGCGAACCAGCTCGGCGCCGAGGCGCTCATTGGCAATGGCCTTGGCGGCAAAATGGCCGCTGGAGAGGGTCAACCAGGCCAGCGCCAGCATTTGCCGCGCTGGCACGATGGTCAGCATCACCGCATCGCGCCGATCATCCAGCAGCGCCTCGTCGGTCACCGTCCCCGGCGTGACGATGCGCACCACGCGACGCTCCACCGGCCCCTTTGAAGTCTTCGGATCGCCGATCTGTTCGCAGATCGCCACCGATTCTCCCAACCGCGCCAGCTTCGCCAGGTATTGCTCGGCCGCGTGATACGGCACCCCCGCCATCCGGATCGGCTGCCCCGCCGACGCCCCGCGCGTAGTCAGGGTGATGTCGAGCAGGCGCGCGGCCCGCTCGGCGTCGTCATGGAACAGCTCGTAGAAATCTCCCATGCGGTAGAACAGCAGCATGTCGGGGTGCAGGGCCTTGATGCGCCAGTACTGCTGCATCATGGGGGTGTGTTTTTCCAGGGCCGAGCCTTTTTCCAGGGCCGAATGGGTCATGGTAGGGGTGGGTGAACGAGGGGGGTGTGAAACGTTTGTTTACCCGCAAACCGGCGTGAAGGCGCTGGATGGACGAATTCTTCGGGAAGAGAAAGGGAGGACGTCTCCCAGTGTGCTGATGAACTACAGGTACCGCTGACACCCGCTCCTCCGTTGCGGAAGAGCGGGAATGGGGTTGGAATTACTTTTTCTTGGCGGCTTTTTTGACCGGATTGGCGGCGGCCGTCAAAGCGGCGCCGGCTTTGAAGCGCACCACTTTCTTGGCGGCGATCTTCATTTCCTTGCCGGTCTGGGGGTTGCGGCCGGTGCGTGCGGCACGGTCCTGGACACTGAAAGTGCCGAAGCCGATGAACTGCACGCTTTCGCCTTTGGCGACAGCTTCGGTAATGGCTTCAAGTGCCGCACCGATGATGTCGCCTGCGGCGCCTTTGGATGCGTTGGCTTTTTCGGCGACGGCGTTGATGAGTTCGGTCTTGTTCATGCATGTCTCCTGGTGATGGGGAAGGGGCCACAAGCGGGCGGGCGTAGTCTAGTGCAAGCTTGGCCGTTGCGGGCCATGACTTCTGCACTTCCTGGAACATTTTGCCCATTCTTCTGGCATTGGTATGCGGGAGAAGGCCTGTTTAATCTACCAGGGCGATTGATTCTCGTTAAGCGTCATATCTTTTAGATCAAATGGCCGGCGGTGATGGGTTGGAAAGGCGCTGTATGCGTTAGCTATTGAGAGCAAGTGTAGCGCTACCAGGTGCACTCCCCCCTTGACCCCGTTTTTACGAAGGGGGGACTTGTTTCCCGACTTCCGCAGGCCGTTCAATAGCTAACGCTTACAGGGTAGGCGTTGACGCCGGCAAGGCACTGCCACGCGTCTATCCGCGCAAAATGCGGCTTAATGCTGGGCCGCCGCGTCCTGCCGGGTGGCCGCGTCGACCTCGGCGCGCACGATGTCCAGGGCTTCCTTGAGGGTTTCTTCGGAAAGTTCGTTGAGGCTTTCCGCCAGCACTTCGGCCGCGTCGATGGTGTCCTGATCCGCCGGCAGATTGTCGGAGTCCAGGTTGGCCACCAGCACGGCGGCGGCGCCAGCGACCTGCAACAATCTCTGCCGTTCGGCCATCAACAGTTCGATTTCATCTCTCAACAGGCGGACTTCTTGGTTGTTCAAAGCGTGGATGGTCATGGCGAGCCTCGTCGAGTTGTCGGGAATGGGTGCGTGGGATAATACCTCGCCCTTCTTCCCGATACCCATGCCATGCTTCGACCCGCCCATCTTGACTCCACCCTGATCGGCCCGCCCTTGTCCATGTTCTCCGATCCCAGTGTTCAGATTGTCGGCGCCGGCCTGGCGCTGGCCGATGGACCGCTACGGTCGGGTTATTCCACGCCGCGCAATCACGCACTCATCGGCACGGCCGAGTGCCGGCCAGGTTGGCTGGCGATCAACTCGATGGTGGTCGGGAGAGACGGATGACGCCTTACGTTTTTGCTGCCAGCCGCGAGAATTTCGATCAACTGGTGCTCGGCAATTCCGCGCGTGGCTTGGTTCTGGCGTATTTCTGGAATCCCAAAGCCGCTCCCTGCGGGGTCCTGATGCCGCGTCTGGTGCGGCTGGCAGCCGAATATGGCGGCCGCTTTCTGCTGGTGATGGTGAATACCGATGTGCTCGGCCGGCGTGTCCACGATCTCGGCGTCAGTAGCGTGCCGACGGTGAGGTTTTTCCTGCGCGGCGAGGTGGTGGATACCCTCTACGGGGCCGAGCCGGATAGCACGTTCCGTGCGGCGTTGGGCCGTTTCCTGGCCGGTGATCAAGATCGGCGGCGCATGGCGGCTCTGCGCGCGCACCAGGAAGGGCGCACGGCGGAGGCCATCGCCATGCTGGCGGAGGCCGCCGTGGAGGTGCCGGAAGACCTGGCGGTGGCGCTCGATCTAGCCAAGCTGCTGACCCTGGATGGACGCCCGGACGAAGCCTTGTCGCTGCTCGCGGCTTTGCCCATCGAGGCGCGGCGACGGGCGGATATCGCGCCTTTGCTGATCCATCTGGAATTGATCGTCGCGGCCGCTTCAGACACCCTCACGGTAGCCGCGTTGGATACACCGGAAGCAAGGTTGTCGCGGGCCGCGCGCGCCCTCCTGAACGATGAGATGGAGGCCGCGCTGGAACAGTTGCTGGAACTGGCGCGAACGGCCCCCGGTTTTCGTGATGACATTGGCCGCCGTGCCCTGATCTCCCTGTTCGCCCTGTTTGGTGGCGAACACGAATTGACCCGCCGTTACCGTCCGCGCTTGGCTGAGCTGGCGACATGAATGTAGCGCCAACCTGTTTCGGCCGCTTTTGCGTGCTGCCGCGTATTCGTATTGCGAATGAGCGCCCCCGAAAACGCCGCTGCGCGGTGTTCTCCCCTCAAGGGGGCCAAGAAACACTTGGGGCGGCCCGGCGTGTTTCTTGAGAGGTTGCCGTGCCGGCCTAGAATGGCGCCTTCCCTATTCCGGAAAAGCATCTGACCCATGTCCGCTAGTTCTCCTGACCCCGGCCAAGACCATGGCATCCTCGCGCACAGGGTTTCGGCCAAGCTGGCGATCGCCGCCCTGGCCCTGCTTCTGGCCTTCGCGGTTTTGGTGGTGACGCATTTCTGGCAACTGCACGAGGCTTTTCAGGAGAGCTTGACGGCCAAGGTGCAGATCACCGCGATCCGCATGGGGGATGCCCTGACGCAGCGGGATCGGCCGGCGGCCACGGCCATTCTCCAGTCTCTGCGCGGGGCGCCGGAGATCGTCGCCGCCAGCCTATTTACACCGGATGGCGCCCGCCTGGCCGAGTACCGCCGCGACCAGCGGGCCAGCGCGCCACAACTCGATGCCCAGGGTAAAGGGTGGACCACGATTCAGCGCCAACCCCTGCTGGAAAATGGGGTGATCATCGGCCATCTCGTAGTCAATGCCAGCCTCGACGCGATGTCGCGGCGCCTGGCCTGGTTCTTCGGCATTGGCCTGGCAACCGTGTCGATCGCCCTGGGAGTGGCCTGGAGCGTGTTCGCGGGGCTGCGCCGCAAGGTCAACGAGGCCGTATCGGACTTGCGCCGCATGGCCTGGTATGACCCGGTCACCCAGCTCCCCAACCGCAATCTGTTCATGCAGCGCTTGCGCGATGCGGTCAGCGCCGCGCGCGAGGGTCGGCGTGGCGTAGCGGTGCTGTTTATCGACCTGGACAATTTCAAGCTGGTCAACGACAGCCTCGGCCACGAGGCTGGCGACGTTTTGCTGGCGGCCGTGGCGGAACGGCTGCGCGGTCTGCCGCGGGTCGGCGATTCAGTGTGCCGCTTGGGTGGCGACGAGTTCGCCATCCTGTTGCACCCGTGCGGGCGAGGCGAGGCGCGGGCTATGGCGGAACGCGCGCTGAAAGCCATCAGCCTGCCGCTGCTGGTCTATGAGCAGGAGCTCTATGTAGGCGGCAGTATCGGCATCGCCCGCTTCCCCGAGGATGGCATGGATGCCACCGCCTTGCTGCGTTGTGCCGATACGGCGATGTACCAGGCCAAGGACAATGGCCGCAACAATTTCCAGTTCTACGCCGCGGACATGAATCTCAAAGCCTTGCAGCAATTCGCCATCGAAACCAGCCTGCGCCGCGCGCTGGAACGTGAGGAAATGCTGCTTTATTACCAGCCCCTGGTGGACGTGGGAACCCGCGCCATCGTCGGTGTGGAAGCGTTGTTGCGCTGGAAGTCGGAAGAATTTGGCACCTTCGCCTCCAGCGATTTCATCGCCGTCGCCGAGGAATCCGGCTTGATCGACCAGATCGGCCATTGGGCGCTCACCGCCGCCTGCCGCCAGATGCGCGAGTGGCGCGATGCGGGGCTGTCCGGCCTGACCGTGTCGGTGAATCTGTCGCCGCGCCAGTTCCATAACGGCGATCTGGTGCAACAGGTGCGCAATGCCCTCACAGAAAGCGGCCTGGAGCCCGGCGCGCTGGAACTGGAAATCACCGAAAGCGTACTGATCAAGCACAACATGGAAGCCATCGAAAAACTCACCGAGTTGGCCGATCTGGGGGTGAAGCTGGCCATCGACGACTTCGGCACCGGCTATTCCTCCCTCTCCTATCTCAAACGTCTACCCATTCACCGCCTCAAGATCGACCGGAGTTTCGTGCGGGAAAGCCATATCGACCCGGACGATGCCGCTATCGCCGCCGCCATCATCGGTATGGCGGCCGGCCTGGGCATCGAGGTGACGGCGGAGGGGGTGGAAAACGAGGAGCAGCTTGCCTTCCTGAAGCAGGCCGGCTGCCAGATCGTGCAGGGCTATTACTTTGGTTCGCCACTCCCGGCGGAGGAATTGGCCAAGCTGGTCAAGCAAGTGCGAGCGTAGGGCGAATGCCCGCAGGGCGATCCGCCGGAAGGTGGCAGGCTCGATCTGGTGTCCACCTTCCGGTGGAACCGCTGCGCGTTCCGCCCTACACCTCACCCCTCATGTACCGTCGCCGGCGGCGTGTTGCACGCTTCACCCGGTGCCGTCGGTACTTCCCGAATCTCGAATTGCAAGGTTTCCAAGTCCGCCAAAATGTAAGTGGGTCGGGTGCCGACGCCGCCGACCGTGCCCGGGTTGAGCAGGTGGGTGATGCCGCCTTTGACGTTGCTCACCTGCTTGATGCTGGCGCGATGATCGTGGCCGCAGCAGACCAGATCGTAATCGCCCGTGAGCGCCAGGGCGGCGGCATAGTGCGGGTAATGCACCAGAAACACGCTGCGCCCGGCCAGATGCACCACGGCGTCCTGGCCGTGGTAGCGCACCACGCTGTCCGGCTCATGGGTGAGCTGGCTCATGGCGTAGAGATCGCCGGTGTTGTTGCCGTGGATGACGTGTACCGGCAACTCGAATTTGCGCAGCACGCGCAAGGTGGTGGGCGCCACCACATCGCCGCAATGCAGCACCGCCTTGGCGCCGCGCGCCTTGGCGTCTTCGACGGCCTCTCCGAGCAGGCGGCGGTTGTCGTGGCTGTCGGAGAGGATGCAGACCTTCATCAGAACATCGGCTTTTCCGGTGCGGCCTTGTAGCGATCCACGCCCGCGATGATCTCGGCGCGGGCAGCGTCAAGCCCGGCCCAACCTTCCACCTTCACCCACTTGCCCGGCTCCAGGTCCTTGTAGTGCTCGAAGAAGTGGGAAACCTGCCGCAACAGCAGTTCAGGCAGGTCTGCCGGCTGCTTTACGTGGCTGTACAGGCTGCTGAGCTTGTCCACCGGGACCGCGATGACTTTGGCATCGACGCCGGCTTCGTCGGTCATTTTCAATACGCCAATCGGGCGGCAGCGCACCACCACACCGGTCAGCAGCGGGATCGGGGTGACCACCAGCACATCCACCGGGTCGCCGTCTTCGGACAGGGTGTGTGGCACATAACCGTAATTGCATGGGTAGTGCATCGCCGTGGACATGAACCGATCGACAAACATGGCCCCGGTCTCCTTGTCCACTTCGTACTTGATGGGTTCGCCGTGTGCCGGAATCTCGATGATGACGTTGATGTCGTCAGGCACATTGTGGCCGGAGGAGACGTTATTGAGGCTCATGGTTGGGTTTCCTTTTACGAAAATGGGCACGGAAAGGCGCGCGGGGAGAACCGATTAGCTATGCCTCGGTTCGGGAAAATCGCCCCAGCAGCCCTCCCGAGAGTTGGTAAATGCGGGGCCAAGTCGATCTTGGCGCGGCCTGGCGATCGATTTGAGAGGGCCGCAAAAAAATTCGCCCGGCTAGCCGGGCGAATTTTTTTGCCAAATAAGGAATGGCTCAGGCCATCGCCTTGATGGCGGCGGACAGGCGGCTTTTTTGCCGGGAAGCCTTGTTCTTGTGCACGATGTTTTTGTCGGCGAGGCTGTCCATGACGCTCATGTTGGCTTGCAGGGCCGCCTGGGCGACGCCCTTGTCACCGGCTTCAATCGCCTTGCGAACCTTTTTCACAGCGGTCCGGTAAGCCGAGCGCTGGGCTGTGTTGTGCAAACGTAGCACCGTGTTCTGACGGGCGCGCTTCTTAGCCTGTGCGCTATTGGCCATACGAGACTCCTTGAATTCTGCTGGAAAAATGAAACGCGCATGATACTGGCTTGGCCTTGCTCAGGCAAGCCGGAATTGCGTTTCCGGAGGTGTCAAGCCCAGGCACGGATGCTGCTCTCGATTCCGGCGGCATCGAGACCGCAACGGGCGATCAGGACAGCGGGGTCGCCGTGCGCGACAAAACGATCGGGCAGCCCTAAGTGCAGCAGCGGGATCGTGATTCCCATTTCCGCCAGGGCTTCGCCAACCGCACTGCCGGCTCCACCCATCACGGTGTTTTCCTCGACTGTGACCAGGCGCGTGTGGTTTTCCGCGAGTTGCCGCAGGAGTTCCCGATCCAGCGGTTTGACGAAACGCATGTCGGCCACGCTGGCATCCAATACTTCCGCCGCTTGCAGGGCCGCGCTGAGCGGGGCGCCGAAGGCGAGGAGGGCAAGGCCGCGGCCGCTACGGCGCAACACGCCGCGACCGATGGGGAATGCTTCGAGCTCTGTTGTGATTTCCGCGCCCGGCCCGATCCCCCGTGGATAACGCACGGCGCTGGGGCCGTCGTAGTGATACGCCGTAGTCAACAGGCGGCGGCATTCCTGCTCGTCCGAGGGCGTGGCGATCAGCAGGTTGGGGATGCAGCGCAGGAACGAGAGGTCGAAGGCGCCCGCGTGGGTGGGGCCGTCGGCGCCGACCAGGCCGGCGCGGTCGATGGCCAGCAACACTGGCAGGTTTTGTAGTGCGATGTCGTGGATCAACTGGTCGTAGGCGCGTTGCAGGAAGGTGGAATAGATCGCCACGACCGGCTTCTTGCCTTCGCAGGCCAGCCCGGCGGCGAAGGTGAGTGCGTGCTGTTCGGCGATGCCGACATCGAAATAGCGTGTCGGGAAGCGTTTGCTGAATTCGGTCAGCCCGGAGCCTTCACACATGGCGGGGGTGATGCCGACCAGGCGGGGGTCGGCTTCGGCCATGTCGCACAGCCAACGGCCAAACACTTCGGTGTAGGTCGGACAAGCGGAAGCCTTGGGTTTGACCCCTTCTTCCACCTTGAATTTGCCTACCCCGTGGTACAGGCAGGGGTTGGCTTCCGCGCGGTCGTAGCCCTTGCCCTTGCGGGTGGCTACATGCAGGAATTGCGGGCCTTTCAGCGCGCGCATGTTGGCCAGGGTAGGAATCAGGACATCGAGATCGTGGCCGTCGATGGGGCCCAGATAATTGAAGCCGAATTCCTCGAACAGGGTGCCCGGGGTGACCATGCCCTTGAGGTGTTCTTCCGCGCGCTTCGCCAGTTCGTGGATGGGCGGCAGAGTGGCGAGGATTTTCTCGCCACGGCTGCGCAGGTTGTTGTAGAAGCGGCCGGAGAGCAGTTTGGTGAGGTAGCTGTTGAGGGCGCCCACGTTGGCACTGATCGACATGTCGTTGTCGTTGAGGATGACCAGCAGGTTGGCATCCATCGCCCCGGCGTTGTTGAGGGCTTCGAAGGCCATGCCGGCGGTCATCGCGCCATCGCCGATCACCGCCACTACACGCCGCTCCTCGCCATTCAAATGGGCGGCGACGGCCATGCCCAGCGCGGCGGAAATCGAGGTGCTGGAGTGGCCGGCGACAAAAGCGTCATAGGGGCTTTCTTCCCGTTTCGGGAACCCCGAAAGGCCATCGGTCTGGCGCAGCGTGTGCATCCGGCCGCGGCGGCCGGTGAGGATTTTATGGGCGTAGGTCTGATGCCCGACGTCCCAGACGATGCGGTCTTCCGGAGTGTCGAACACGCTGTGCAGCGCGATCGTGAGTTCCACCACACCCAGGTTGGAAGCGAGGTGGCCACCGGTTTCCGCCACGCTTTCAATAATGAATTGGCGTAGCTCATCCGCCAGATCCTTGAGTTGCTCACGGCTCAAGGACTTGAGATCGGCGGGGGAGGTGATGCTTTCGAGCAGGGACATTTCAATAGCTGCGTTCGACGATGAAACGGGCGATGTCCGCCAGGCGCTGGCCACCGCTGCCGAAGGGCTGGATCGCCTCCAGGGCGTCATTCAGCAGTTCATGTGCATAAGCGCGTGCATCTTTCACGCTCATCAGAGTGAGATAAGTGGCCTTGCCCTGCGCCGCGTCCTTGCCGGCGGTCTTGCCTAGCGTGGCGGTGTCGGTCTCGGCATCGAGCACATCGTCCATCACCTGGAAAGCCAGGCCGATGCAACGCGCATAGCGTTCCAGGCGTTCCCGCGTGGTGGTTTCCAGCGTCCCATTGGCGAGGGCGCCGAGCAGCACGGCGGCCTGGATCAGGGCGCCGGTCTTGTGGATGTGCATGAATTCCAGTTCGGCCAGATCCAGAGAGCGCCCGGTGGCCGCGAGGTCTACCGCCTGTCCGCCGGCCATGCCGCGCGAACCGCAAGCGCGCGCCAGGAGGCGCAGCATCTCGACCCGCACCTCCGTGGTAAGCGCCGCGGCGGGATGGGCGAGCGCCTCGAAGGCCAGGCTTTGCAGGGCGTCTCCCACCAGCAGGGCGGTGGCTTCATCGTAGGCGACGTGGCAGGTAGGTTTGCCGCGGCGCAGATCGTCGTCATCCATGCACGGCAGGTCGTCGTGGGTGAGCGAATAGACGTGGATCAGCTCGACGGCGGCGGCGGCATAGTCGATACGCGCCACCTCAGCACCCAACGCCTCGCCAGAAGCGTAGGCCAGCATCGGCCGCACCCGCTTGCCGCCACCGAGTGTGGCGTAGCGCATGGCGGCATGGAGCCTTTCCGGCGCGATGCCGGCGTCCGGCAGCAAGGCGGCCAGCACGTTTTCAGCGCGGGCCTGGATGGTGCGCGACCAGGCGGCGAAATCAGTCATCGCCGCCCCCCGGATGCAAGTCTTTGAGCACGCCGTTATCGAGCACCTTCACCTGCTGATCAGCCGCATCCAGGGTTTTCTGACAATAAGCCGCGAGGAGGCTTCCGCGCTGGTACGCAGCCAGCGCCGCCTCAAGGTTGAGGCGGCCGGATTCCATGTCCGCCACCAGGGTTTCCAGCTCCTGAAGTGCGGTTTCGAAATCTTTAGGCGGTGCGTTTTTATCTGTTCTGGCCATAGCGGATGAGGGTTAAGTGGTGGGCCCCCCGAGAGTCGAACTCGGCACCAACGGATTATGAGTCGGGGAATTCGAGAAACTGGGAGCAACCGGAAGGCGGCGATTATAGATGCAGCGCGGGAAGTGCTGTTCCCGGTTGTTCCCTGTTTTTCTCGGTTTTTACCCCTCAGTGTCCCGCCAGTGTCCCACGGGACAAATGATTCCCTTGCTCCAGAGTGGCAGAAAGTGATGGCCAAGATGAAAAAACCCGGCACGCGGCCGGGTTGGGTCTGGGGAGTGCCTGAGCATGGCCCAGGTCGAGGGTGCGCGTTCATTGCGCGTCAGGTTGACCCCCTTCGTGCGGCGGCAAAGGCTGCAAAGGAACCAACGAAATCAC
>PFJX01000128.1 GCA_002784045.1 Hydrogenophilales bacterium CG_4_10_14_3_um_filter_63_21 | reverse complement strand
GTGACCGTTATCGAAGGCTCTAACCTCTGCGTACATGCGGCCTCGCGAGGGCCAAGGAGCGGTCAACTGAGCTTTCTAGGGTTAAAGATCAGGCGGGGCGGGCCGCTAACAGCAGGCGCCCGAGTTCACGGGCATGGCCGGATCGCCCGGGAAAATATAACCCCCCATAGGAGCCGCGATGCGCCAGCGGGGCGGTTGGTTCACATCAAGGAGATGGAAACATGGACTCGCCTATCGAAAAGAAAGGGGCCGAGCAGTCTGAGCGGCGCAAGCAAACCCATTTGCGCGCGCTATTCGAGGACGTGGTGCGCCGCGTGGAACCTTTTTTCCAGGAAAGCGGCGAAATCATTGGTAGCCGTGCCGATTTCTGGGTGGCGCGCACGATTCGTGATGCCTACCCGGAACTGAACAATGAAGAAGCGCATGTGCTCGCGAATGCCGCCATCCGCTATTACGGAGAACGGCCGGGTTAGCGGCCACCCCAACTTGGTTGGTGTCGCATGCCGATTGAGGTGAATAGGCTGCGCCCATACTCGAAGCCGTCAACCAGGAGGCCGCATGTCGTTTCTGCAGCAGAAGTGGAATGAGCATCAGGTAAAGCCGCTGCGGCGCTATAGCAGCCAGCGCGAATTCGAGGCGGATTGGGTGAGCGGCCTGAGGCGGCGTTATCGGGTGTCGCAAGAGCGCCTGGCCGCGCTGGCCAGCGTTTCGGTGACCACGGTGCAGAACTGGGAAAACCCGTTGAGCGGCAAGCGCATCGCCGAGCACAACCAGGACCGCCTGCGCGACATCGAACGCGAACTCTGGATCAAGGCTCACGTCACCCTGCTGGAGCCTTGTCCGCCCTATATCCACGCCCTCCATGAACTGCTGTCCGCGAATCGTGACAGCAGCGCGCAAGGCCTGGCTGACTATCTGGTGGGCTGCATGGCTGCCCACGACCCCGGCCGCGCTCGGCTGCTGCACTGGGCTGGCCTCACCTACAGCATCGCCGATTCCGCTTCCCCGCAAGCGCGCGCTTATGAGGAAGCCGCGCTACGGGCACTGGGAGAGGATCCGTGTGAAGGCAACGACCGACTTGCCGCCGCCATCGAAAATGAGATTCTCGGTGCCCAGTTCGAGGATCTGCTGTCACTGCCCGAGGGTGAGGCCCGGCTCGGCAAGGGGCGCCAGTTGCTGCGGGCTTGCCAACGCCTGTTTTGCCGCGACCAACAGCCGGCTTATCTGTGGAATGCCCTGGAGGTGGCTTGCCGTGCGCCGTTGGAGATGCGGGATAGGTTCAGCCTGGTCAATGAACTCCAAGCGCTGCTCGGCGCGGAGCGGGTGAGCCGCCGCATCCACGCGGAGGTGGCCTATCAGGCCGCGCGCAGCCTGCTGGCCGAGTCGGCCACACTGAATTGATGGCGATCTGGAGAGGGGAAACACCGTGAACAACAGCCTCCTTTGCCAACGCCTTGCCATGCTGGCGCCGCTCATTCTGCTGCTGGGCTACTCGCTTCAGGCCGCAAGCGAACCCGCCCTTGTGGCGACCCTCAGCGCGCAAGCGCCGATTCCAAAGTCCGCCAGGCTGCTAGCCTGGGACCGGGTTGGTTCACCGACCCAGATGCGGGCTTGATCCCCCGCGCCGGCGGCACGGGGAGAGAAATTCGGGCGCCGATGCCGTAGCCGTTGCTGGTGGGGGGCTGGCTTGCTTGTGCAGTGCAATAAGTTTTTAATGCGCGCACCGTGCCGTCCCGCCGATGCCATGACTCAACGCCCTTTCTTTCTGAATTTATTGCGGATCAAGTTGCCGATCGGCGGGGTGGTGTCCATCCTGCACCGCGCCACTGGGGCGGTTCTGTCGCTGCTGGTGCCCTGCCTGCTCTACGCCTTTTCCCTGTCACTGGAATCCGCCCAGGGCTTTGTCCGCGTGCATGGCTTGCTCGCCGGTGGTTTCGGCTGGTTGCTGATGAGCCTGGTCGGGTGGGCCATGTTGCATCATTTCCTGGCTGGCCTGCGCCATCTCGGCTTCGACATCGGTTACGGCGAAGACCGTGCCACGGCGCGCGCGACGGCTTGGGGAACAGGGGTTATGGCGGTGCTGGCGGCGGCGGGCATCGCCTTCTGGGTGCTGCCATGAGAAATGCCAGCGGTGCCCGGCGCGGGCTGAATCATTGGCTGCTCGCCCGTGCCAGCGCGGCCTACATGGCCTTGTTCCTGCCGATTTTCTTCGTCTACGCCTGCCAGGGCGGTCTTGATTACGCGGCCTGGCGAGGGTTGTTTCTGCCCGTTTTCGTTAAGGTGGCGGTGCTGTTGTTCGCCGTGGCGCTGCTCGCTCATGCCTGGATTGGCCTGCGCGAAATATTCATCGACTACGTGCATCCGCTGTTCTTGCGCCTGTCGCTGGTCTTCCTGTTCGGCGTCGTCTACGCCGCTTGCCTGATCTGGGCCGTGGCTATTCTCTGGAGCCTCAAGTGACGCAAGCGCGGATTCCTAAACGGACCTTTGATGCGGTCATCGTCGGCGGTGGTGGCGCCGGCCTGCGCGCGGCGTTGCAACTGGCTGAGGCCAACCTGAAAGTGGCGCTCATTTCCAAGGTCTTCCCCACCCGTTCCCATACCGTGTCCGCCCAGGGCGGCATTACGGCGGCGCTGGCGAACGTGTCGGACGACAATTGGCACTGGCACATGTATGACACGGTGAAGGGCTCGGATTACCTGGGCGACCAGGACGCCATCGAGTATATGTGCCGCAACGCGCCCACGGCGGTGTACGAACTGGAACACATGGGCCTGCCATTCTCGCGTCTGGACAACGGGAAAATCTATCAGCGCCCGTTCGGTGGCCAGTCTCAGAACTACGGCGGTGATCAGGCGATTCGCACCTGCGCGGCGGCCGACCGTACCGGCCACGCCCTGCTGCACACCCTGTACCAGCGCAACATCGCCGCCCGCACCCAGTTTTTCGACGAGTTTTACGCGCTCGATCTGATCCGTGATGAGGCGGGCACCGTGCTCGGCGTCACCGCGCTGGAAATCGAGACCGGCCAGCCCTGGTTGTTCGAGGCGCGCGCCACCCTGTTGGCGACGGGGGGCGCTGGCCGCATCTTTCGCCACTCCACCAACGCCCACATCAATACCGGCGATGGGCTGGGCATGGTGTTGCGCGCCGGCCTGCCGCTGGAGGATATGGAGTTCTGGCAGTTCCATCCCACGGGGATTCCCATCGTTGGCAGCCTGATCACCGAAGCCGTGCGCGGCGAGGGTGGCTACCTGCTTAACAAGGACGGAGAACGTTTCATGTCGCGCTACGCCCCCAACGCCCGCGACCTGGCTTCTCGGGACGTGGTCTCCCGCGCCATCGCCCAGGAGCTCCGCGGCGGGCGTGGCTGCGGTCCCCACGGCGACTATGTCCATTTGAAGATTGACCACATCGGCGCGGACAAGATCAAGGAGCGCCTGCCGGGCATCCGAGAGCTGTCCCTGCAATTCGCCGGCGTGGATCCGATTGCCGACCCGATCCCGGTCACGCCGACCGCGCATTACATGATGGGCGGCATTCCCAGCAACCTGTATGGCCAGGTGGTGGCGCCGGTGCGCACCGGCCCCGAGGAAGCCGTGCCCGGCCTTTATGCCGTGGGTGAGTGCGCCTGTGTGTCGGTGCATGGCGCCAACCGCCTGGGGGGCAACTCGCTGCTCGACCTGGTGGTGTTCGGCCGCGCAGCCGGCCTGCACATGCTCGACTATTTGCGCGAGAACCCGATCCCGCGGCCGCTGCCGCAGGCCGAGGTGGAAAAATCTTTGGCCCGCCTGGCGCGCTGGGATAAACCCAAACCCGAGAACGGCGGTGGGGAAAGCGTGGCCGGCCTGCGCGGCGACATGCAGCGGGTAATGCAGGACCACTGCGGCGTATACCGCAACGAGGCACTGCTTCGGGCCGGCCTGGAGCAATTGACCCAGGTGGCGGCGCGCCTGCCCGACGCGGCGCTCAGCGACCACAGCAAGATGTTCAACACCGCCCGCCTGGAAGCGCTGGAACTGGAGAACCTGATGCTGATCGCCCGCGCCACCCTGGTTTCCGCCCTGGCGCGCACGGAAAGCCGCGGCGCCCACAGTCGCGAAGACCATCCCCGGCGCGACGACGACCACTGGCTGCGCCACAGCCTTTATTTCACTGGCAACGACCATCTCGACTACAAGCCGGTGCGCCTGAAGCCGCTCACGGTGGAGACGTTCCAGCCGAAAGAGAGAACTTACTGATATGCGCTTCCGGATTTATCGCTATGACCCCGAATCCGGCGCCAAGCCCGCGATGCGGGACTATGAAATCGAGTTCGAGCCGCGCGGCAAGAAGTTGCTGGACGCGCTTATCGCCATCAAGGACACGCTCGACGAAAGCCTTTCCTTCCGCCGCTCTTGCCGCGAAGGCGTGTGCGGATCCGATGGCGTCAATGTCAACGGCCGCAACGTGCTGGCCTGCGTGACGCCGCTGGAGGGCCTGAAGGAACCCATCGAAATCCGTCCACTGCCGCGCCTCGGCGTGGTCCGCGACCTCATTGTCGACATGGGCCAGTTCTATCAGCATTACCGCGCGGTGAAGCCTTATCTCATCAATCTTGACCCGGAACCGGAAAACGAGCGTCCGCAAAGCCCGCAAGAGCGGGCCGAACTCGATGGCCTCTGGGAGTGCATTCTGTGCGGCTGTTGCACCACCGCCTGCCCCTCATTCTGGTGGAATCCGGACAAGTTCCTCGGCCCCGCCGCCCTGTTGCAGGGCTACCGCTTTATCGCCGACAGCCGCGACCAGGCCACCAACGAACGCCTGGATTTCATGGAAGACCCGTACCGCCTGTTCCGCTGCCACGGCATCATGAACTGCGTCGAGGTTTGCCCGAAAGGCTTGAACCCGACCCAGGCCATCGGCAAAATCAAGACGCTCCTCGTGAAACGGGCGCTGTGATCCACTCCTTGAGCCAACTGAGCCGTCTGCGCTGGCGCTGCCGGCGCGGCATGTTGGAACTGGATGCCTGGCTCACGCTGTTTCTCGATACGCGCTACGCCGACCTCCCCGCGGAAATGCAAACGGCTTTCTTCCGCTTGCTGGACCAGGACGACATGGCGTTGTTCGACTGGCTCACGGGGGCGCGCGAGATGTCCACTGAGCTACCCGGAGAATTCCAGGCCGTGGTGGATGCCATCAAAACAACTCGGTACAGCAGAACATGACGACGCCCAACGCCACCCTCCAGATCGACGGCCAGACCATCGAATTGCCCACCCTGAAAGGGGCCCTTGGCCCCGCTGTCATCGACACCCGGGCGCTGGGCAATCAGGGCTATTTCACCTACGACCCCGGCTTCCTCTCTACCGCCAGTTGCTCATCCAGCATTACCTACATCGACGGAGACGCGGGTCTGCTCTATTACCGCGGCTACCCCATCGAGCAACTCGCCGAGCGATCGGACTTCCTGGAAACCGCCTATCTGCTGTGGAACGGCGAGTTGCCCAATGCCGGGCAGAAACAGGAATTCGATGCCCTGGTCAGCCATCACTCCATGCTGCACGACCAGATGTTGTCGCTGTTCAAGGGCTTCCGCCGCGACGCGCACCCGATGGCGGTGATGGTCTCGATCCTCGGCGCGATGGCCGCGTTCTATCCGGAAAGCAGCGACGTTGCCGACCCGCGCCAGCGCGAAATCTCGATGTTTCGCTTGCTCGCCAAGGTACCGACGGTGGCGGCCTGGTCCTACAAGTACAACAAGGGCGAGCCGTTCATCTATCCACGCAACGACCAGGGCTACGCGGCCAACTTCTTGCATATGCTGCACGCCACGCCGTGCGAATCCTATGAACCGAGCCCGGTGCTGGCGCGCGCGCTGGACCGCATCTTCATCCTGCACGCCGACCACGAGCAGAACGCTTCCACCTCCACCGTGCGCATGGCAGGTTCCAGCTACGCCAACCCGTTTGCCTGTATCGCGGCGGGGACAGCCTGCCTATGGGGGCCGCTGCACGGCGGCGCCAACGAGTCGGTGTTGGCGATGCTGGCCCAGATCGGCGATGCCGCGCGCATCGGCGAATTTGTCAATCGCGCCAAGGACAAGACCTCCGGCTTCCGCCTGATGGGCTTTGGCCACCGCATCTACAAGAACATGGACCCGCGCGCGGCGATCATGCGCCAGACCTGCTACGAGGTGCTCGACGAACTCGGCCTGCACGACGACCCCCTGTTCAAGATGGCGCTCAAGCTGGAACAGATCGCGCTGGAAGACGACTACTTCATCAAGAAAAAGCTCTACCCCAACGTCGATTTCTATTCCGGCATCGTCCTGCGTGCGCTGGGCATCCCCACCTCCATGTTCACCGCCATCTTCGCCCTGGCGCGCACCGCCGGCTGGATCGCGCAATGGAACGAAATGATCGTCAGCCCCGGCCACAAGATCGCCCGCCCACGCCAGCTCTACACCGGCCCGCAACGCCGCGAATTCGCACCGGTCAACGAGCGTTGAAGCGGGCATGGCTTTTATGTTGTAGCCCGCATAGGGCGCAATAAGCGCAGCGCGTTGCGCCGCATGGCTGTTGCAACTGGGCGACGGGTACTCAGCCAATTCTTCTCAGGTGTTTTGTGCGGATTGCCTGGCGCTCAATAATATTAGAAGATGCTTATGACGCTGGCGCTAACGCTTACCTCCCTGAGTGTTGTCAGCGTCGTCTCCTCCATCCTCCTTCATACGAGGATTTAGCCCGGTCGCCCGACCGGGCTTTTTTTTGGCTCAGTTCGCATTAAGTAGTGATGAGACTAGGTAGCTGGTCGCAATCCCTGTCACCACGGGCATTTCGCTCAAATTCACTACTACCGGCAGACTCCTTGGCTGTTTACACGGGAAGCCATGACACGACTGGCTTTGTAGGGTGCGGTCACAGTGCATCCACACTTAACGCGAACTGAGCCTTTTTTTTTGGGTGTGCGCTTCAGCCCGCTATGGGTTCGCCGGCGTCTCGGCCGTGGTCAGCGTGAGCGGCACGAAACTGAGGTTGTCCTGGCGTTTGATCAGGACCGGCAAGGTCAGGCCGCTGCTCAGGCCGGCGTCGAGTTCGAGCAATTGGGCGCTGTTCTCCAGCGGGTGGCGACCGAGTTTCAGAAGGATATCTCCAGCCTGGATCCCGGCGCTGGCGGCGGGGCCGGGGGCGACTTCCTCGACCAGCACCCCGCCATGGAGGCTCAATGCCTGCCGGGTGGCTTCATTCAGGTCAGACACCCCTATTCCGAGCCGTGCCAACCGTTTTCGCGGCCCGGCCAGCTTTTCCGCCGTACCCAGTTCGCCGATTCGCAGTCTGATCTGGCCCACCTTGCCTTCACGCAGCACGCGCAGAAGGTGCTCACTGTCTGGCGCGCTGGCGCCGATCATGGGGGGGAGATCGGCGCTGTCGACAATGGCCACGCCATCGAGCGCCAGCACGATGTCGCCGGGCTGCAGGCCGGCCTGAGCCGCTGGGCCACCCGGCCTGGCTTCCGTAATCAAAGCGCCACGTGGGAGTTCCAGGCCATAGGCATGGGCCAGTTCCTGGCTGAGTTCCTGCGCGCTCACGCCCAGCCAGCCGTGCGTCGCGTGGCCTTGGGCGAGGATTTGGCGGACCACGGCAATGGCGGTGTTGATCGGGATGGCGAAGGACAAGCCCATGTAGCCGCCGGTGTTGCTGACGATCTGGGAGTTGATGCCCACCACCCGCCCCTGCACGTCGAACAATGGGCCGCCCGAATTGCCGGGGTTGATCGGCACGTCGGTCTGGATGAAGGGCACATAACTATCGCTGGGCAGCGAGCGGCCGAGCGCGCTGATGATGCCCTGGGTCGCCGTGCGCTCCAGCCCGAGCGGCGCGCCGATGGCCAAGACCCACTGTCCAACCGCGAGTTGCGAGGAATCACCCAGCGTGGCGGTGGGTAGATGGTCGGCTTCCACTTTGAGCACGGCGACGTCGGTCAGCGGGTCGACGCCGAGCACCCGGGCCCGTTGTTCGCGCTTGTCGGCGAAGCGAACCGTAATCTTGCCGGCGCCCAGGACAACATGGCTATTGGTCAGAATGATGCCGTTCGGCGCCACCACGAAACCCGAACCTACGCCTTGCTCATGCGGCGCCGCCGCCGCATTTGACGGTCTCTTGTCGGCGGGTTGGGCAGGAAAAGTGTGGATGTTGACGACCACCGGCCCCTGGCTGCGTACCAGGGCGGCGAAATCGGGCAGCACCATGCCGAGAATGGGCACTGCCGCCTCCGCGCGCGGCGGCGTTTCCGCCCCGGCGTTGACGGTAACCAGCAGGGCAAGCAGGGCGGCGGCGCGGCGCGATTTCATGTTATGTGGGCTCGCTATCAGGGGCTGACAAACCGGCCGCGCGTTTCCTGGCTGTCCGGTCCCATCAGCCAGAGCAGGGGGATGGTCAGGTCTTCGCAGGTGGGCAAGTGGGATTTGTCTTCGCCGGGGTGGGTTTTCATGCGTTGCGGGGAATGCACCGGGCCGGGGGTGAACAGGTTGACGCGCATGGGCGCGTCTGACCATTCGTCGGCCTGCACTTTGAAATAGGCTTCCAGCGCGGCTTTCGAGACGGCAAAGCCGCCCCAGTACGCGGCTGGCGCATGGCCGTGAGTTTCGCCGACCAGAATCACCGATGCCGCGCTGGCCGCCAAGAGGGAGGCGCAACTGCGGTTGATGGCGGCGGGGGCGGCGGCGTTGACCCGGAATAGGTGCAGCCATTCGGCCAGGCCTTCCTGCTCCAATGGCGCCAGATTCTCGAATTCCGTCGCGCAATGCAGAACGCCATCAAGGCGGCCGAGCTGGTAGCTGATGGCCTGGGCGAGCGCTTCGAAATTCGCGTCGGTGGCGGCGGATAGGTCCATCGGGAAAATCGCCGGCCGCGGCCCGCCTGTTTGCATAATTTCGTCATACAACTTCTCCAGTTTGGCCACCGTGCGCCCCAACAGGATCACCGTGGCGCCATGCCGGGCGAATGTCAGCGCCGCCGCCCGGCCAAGGCCGCCGCCGGCGCCGGTGACGAGAATGACACGGTTTTTCAGGAGGTCGGGGGCGGGGGAGTAGGGGGGCATGGGATTACGGGTTGTTTTTCAAGATCAGGCGCGCGCATTTTATGCCGCTCACCACCGCGCCTTCGAGGGTTGCGGGGTAATCACCGCGGGTGTAATCGCCGGCCAGATAGAGGCCCGGCAAGGGCGTGGCGTTGTCGGGGCGAGGCAGGTTGGGGGTGCAGGTCCAGGTGGCGCGTTTTTCCGTGATGATCTTCCAGTCCCGCAATGCGGGAAGGGGGCCAAGGGCGCGCGCCAGCAGGGCCAGGTAGTCGTCGCGCAGGCGTTCCACCGGCCATGTTAGATGCGGCCCGTCGGCGCTCATGACGATGGCGACCAGGCCGGGCGCCAGGTCGTTGCGTTCAAATGCCCAGGGCGCATGGCCATCGCTCAAGGCCAGCAACGGGAAGGGAAACACGGTTGGGGTGGCGAAACGTAGCCAGAGGGTGAGGATGGGTTGCCAGGTGTAGCCCGCCACGCTGTTGCTGATGGCGGCCATTTCCGGCAGGTCGGCCAGCAGGCCGGGCAGGCGGCCGGGATGGACGGCGAGGACCACTTGTTCGGCGGCTTGCTCCGGGCCGGCTAGTTGAAAGCCAGTCTCAGTTCGGGTGAGGCCGTTGACTTTCTCAGCCAGCCTGGCCCGCTGCCCGAGAAAGGCCAATGCCGCATCACCCAGCAGGCGCCCGAGATCGGCGCGATTCATCAGCAGGTCGCTATCTGCGCGGCTGCCGGCCAGGCTGTCGCGTAGCACGTTGCAGAAGACTTGCGCGGACGCGATTTCAACCGGCGTGTTGAGGGCGGCGATGCAGATCGGCGCCCAGAGTTTGGCGATCAGCGCCGCAGGTTGCCGATGCTGGCGCAACAGCAGCGATGTGGGGATATCTTCAGGAAGGGAAAAGTTGCTCGCCTTCAAGTCCCGCATGAAGCGCGCGGCCGCCCACTTTTCCGTGAAGTTGAGACCCCGCGCCAACAACAGGCCAGCGGCCAGATGCAGCGGCGCGGGCAGACTCGGCAGGGCCAGGCGGAAGCCCGGCGCGCGCAATTCAAACGGACGCCGCTCCAGCAGGGAATCCGTGCCGAGGCGGCGCAATAGGCGCAGGGTTTCGCCATAAGCGCCGATCAGCAGGTGCTGGCCGTTGTCGATGCGGATGCCGTTCCAGTCCACCCCTCGCGCGCGTCCGCCGAGGTGTTTCGCGGCCTCGAACAGCGTCACCAGGCGGCCAGCACCGGCCAATTCCACGGCACAGGCAATGCCCGCCCAGCCGCCGCCGACGATGGCGACGCCGCTCATCCCCGCATCCACGTCTTCCAGGCCAGCCACAGCTTGCGCAGCGGCGTGAGCGAGGTGCGCCGATCGAGTACCCGGAAGCCATCCTGGCGAATTTCCTGGAGCAGGGCGCGGTAGAGGGCGGCCATGATCAGGCCGGGTCGTTGCGCGCGGTGGTCGGCGGCGGGCAGCAGGGCCAGCGCTTCCGCGTAGGTCTGTTCCGCGCGCTGGTACTGGAATTCCATGAGGCGGTGGAAGTTGTCGTTTGTTTTCGCGTGCAGCAGATCCTCTTCGTTGACAGCGAATTCGGCCAGCTCGTCCTGCGGCAGGTAGATACGGCCGCGGCGGGCGTCTTCGCCAACATCGCGGATGATGTTGGTGAGCTGGAACGCCAAACCCAGCCGGTTCGCATATTTGAGAGTGGTGTGGTCGCTGACGCCAAAGATCAGCGCCGCCACTTCGCCGACCACGCCGGCCACCCGGTGGCAGTACAGGCGCAGCGCCTTGAAATCGGGGTAGCGCACGCGCCCCAGGTCCATTTCCATGCCGTCGATGATCTGCTCGAAGGCTTCCCGCGGCAGGTTGAAGGGTTCCACCGCTTCCAGCAGAGCCTGAGTAACCGGGTGCGAGGGGGCGCCGGCATACAGGCGTGCCACCTCGTCGCGCCACCAGGCCAGCTTGGATTGGGCGACCGTCGCGTCGTGGCATTCGTCGGCGATATCGTCCACCTCGCGGCAGAAGGCATAGAAGGCGGTAATGGCACGGCGCCGCGCGGGGTTCAGGAAACGGAAGCTGTAGTAGAAGCTGGAGCCGCTGGCCGCGGCTTTTTCCTGGCAATAGGCGTGGGGGTCAGGGGAGGGCATCAGAGACGTAGCATCAATGCGGCCTCCTCGGCGGGGAGCGATGCGGTTCGCTGCGCTCACCACATCCTACGGAACTACCTCCCCCCGCCGCCTTGCGTTTGCCCGGAAATGCCGCCTGCCAGAGCAAGCCGGGCCAATCGTGCCAGGTCAGCACCGGGCGTTGCCGGAATACGTCGCCCTGGGCCGCAAACAGTTTTTCAAGGATGCGCGAGCCGCCCAGGATGATCAGGCGCATTTCAAAACCGATGCGGCCGGGCAAGGCTCGGCCCAGCGGTGAGCCGGCCTGCAACATGCGGCGGGCGCGTTCGCTCTGGCTGTTCATGAAGATCTGCCAGAGGCCGTCGACGCGCCCCTCGGCGATCTGCCGCTCGCTGATGCCGTATTTCGCCATCTCGTCCCGCGGCAGGTAGACGCGCCCCTTCGCCCAGTCCTTCGCCACGTCCTGCAGAAAGTTGATGAGTTGCAAGGCCGAGCAGATGCCATCCGACCAGGCCTGGTGCTTCGCGTCGCGGTCGCCGTAGAGATGCAGCAACAAGCGGCCAATGGGGTTGGCGGAGCGCTTGCAGTAGTCCATCACTTCGCCGAAGTGGTCGTAGCGAGTCTTCACCACATCCTGCTCGAAGGCGGAAAGCAGGTCGTGGAACAGGCCGTAGGGTAGGGCGTGTGCGCGGATGTGGGGGGCAAGTGCCTGGAAGATCGGGTGATCCACCGTCTCCCCACGTTCCAGCGCGTCGAGATGCGCGTGGTACTCGGCCAGGTGTGCCAGGCGCTCCGCGGCCGGTGCGTCGCCCTCGTCGGCGAAATCGTCCGCTGTGCGGGCAAAAGCGTAGATCGCCCGCACCGGCGGCCGTAGCCGGCGTGGCAAGATGAACGAGGCCACCGGGAAGTTTTCGTAGTGGCCCGCGTTCACCAGGTTGGAGCGGGCATTCAATTAAATATCTCCATTCGCCCCGGCCATCATGATGTCTTCCATCTTGTTGCGGATGTCGATGGCGCCCTTCGCCAATTCCGGGGTCACCCCCATCTGGCCTTCATAACCGGCCACCCAGTCCAGGTTCCAGTCCAGCATCATCACCCAGATTTCCTTGTTGGCGTCTTCCATGACGCCGATGCGGCAGGGCAGGAACACCAGGAATTCCGGGCTGATCTTGAGCAGGTCACGGCCGACGGCGATGTCGCAGAAGCTGTGCACTTCGATGCGGGGAGCGTCCATGTCACCGAGCACGGCCTGGAAATCCTTGTACATCAGGTTGCTGCCGACATATTTGAAATTGAGCTTGTTGGCACGAAGCATCATGGATTCCACCACTTCGTCGAAGGAGAGGCCCGGCTTCACCTTCACCTTGTGCGCGAACCAGTTCATCGCGTCCGGCATCGACATGCGCATCACGTTGCTCATGATTGGCATCATCATCTGCATCATCTGCCGCTTGGTCTGCTGCGGAATGCCGGGGCGTATGGTGTAGGGCTTGGTCGGGGCCGGTTGCAGGGTGCCGACGAAAGGAATCGGCATACCGGCGAACGGCAAGCTTGGCATGGTCTGCACGGGTAGCCATTGCAGGAAGGGATTGGGTGTACCGGGTGCCGCAATCGGCAGATAGGGAATGCCGGGGGGGGCGAGCTGGGCCTGGGCCGGCAGCGTGAATAGGCAGGCCAGGATGGAAAGCAGACTGCGGAATACGGTATTGCTCATGGTTTTCTCCTCCAAACGATGAAAGCGTGCTGTGGGTGAGCCCCTTCGTGCCACATTTCAGCGTGAGGGGCGGCGCGTAGGGTAACCGAACTCATGGCTCGGCTGTTACGGGAGGCCATGGCGGGAAAGCTCCGCCTGTTTTCCCGCAATGCAGCAAGTTACTATACAAAATCATCCATCCCGCTCACCCGCCCCGAGGAGACCGCATGAACGACCTCAACCAGAAAGCCCTGGACTACCACGAGTTTCCCCGTCCCGGGAAAATCTCCGTGGAATCGTCCAAGCCCTGTACCACTCCCTATGACCTCTCCCTGGCCTACACCCCCGGGGTCGCCGAGCCGGTGCGGCAGATTGCCAAAGACCCGGCTAACGCTTACCGCTACACCAACAAGGGCAATCTGGTCGCGGTGATTACCGACGGCACCGCCATCCTCGGCCTCGGTAACCTTGGGCCGCTGGCTTCCAAGCCGGTGATGGAAGGCAAGGGCATCCTGTTCAAGCGCTTCGCCGGCATCGATGTGTTCGACATCGAAGTCGCCGCCCCCAGCGTGGCCAGTTTCATCGAAACCGTGGTCAACATCGCCCCCACCTTCGGCGGTATCAACCTGGAAGACATCGCCGCCCCGCATTGCTTCGAGATCGAGGCGGCCCTGAAGGCGCGCCTTGACATCCCGGTATTCCACGACGACCAGCATGGCACCGCGGTGGTCATGTGCGCCGGCCTGCTCAACGCCATCGATGTGCAAGGCAAGAAACTCGACGACATCAAGCTGGTCTGCCTCGGTGCCGGCGCCGCCGGCTTGTCGTGCATGCGCCTCCTGATCGCAATGGGCGGCAACAAGGCCAACATGACCCTGGTGGACAGCAAGGGCGTCATCCACAGCGGCCGGACCGATCTCAATGCCCACAAGCAGGAATTCGCCAAGGACACCGAGGTGCGAACCCTGGCCGGTGCCATGAAGGGTGCCGACGTGTTCATCGGTGTCTCCGGCCCCAACCTGGTCAGCGCCGAGATGGTCAAGAGCATGGCCGCCCGGCCCATCCTGTTCGCCATGGCCAACCCCGACCCGGAAATCACGCCCGAGCAGGTACATGCCGCGCGCGACGACGCCCTCATGGCCACCGGCCGTTCCGACTACCCCAACCAGGTCAACAATGTCCTTGGCTTTCCCTACATTTTCAGGGGTACCTTCGACGCCCACGCCAAAACCATTACCCAAGCCATGATGATCGCCGCCAGCCGCGCCCTGGCCGCCCTGGCGCGCGAATCGGTGCCGCGGGAAGTGCTTGACGCCTACGCGCTGGAAAAACTCGAATTCGGCCGCGACTACATTCTGCCGAAACCGTTCGACCACCGCCTGATTGAACGGATCCCACCGGCGGTGGCGGCGGCGGCAAACCAGGCTGCGTGATAAGCGGGTTCCATTCAGGCCGGTAGCCTGGGTTCAGCGAGTGTTGGGGCAGTTTCTGACGCAACGTTGTTCGCGGGTGATTTTCCCGCCACAGCCGATGAAGCAGGCGTCATAGGGCGGCTGACAACCGCAATCCCCGCCACATTGTTCCTCGCGCAAGCGGTTCATATCGGCTTCCCGACTCGGCGGCCTGGGGGGTGGTGGCTGGATAGCATAGGGGTAAGGCCAGGGGGTATACCAGAAAGGATCGCGCGCCCAGTTCCAGTGCATCCACTGCTGGAACTCGTAGGCGGCCATAGCGCGCCGATACTGTTCCAACTCGGCCGCGTAATGATCCAACGCCTGCCGATAATGCGCCTCGGCCTCGGGCTCCACCCGCTTCAGGCAGGCCTGGTAATTCTCCGCGCAGGTTTGCTTGCAGGCATTCAGATCGGCCTCGCATCCCTGCAAACAGGCTTGGGCCGATCCCTCGGTGGGTACTTCCCGGAGCGTGGCCGTCTCATAGCGAGGCGCTGCGCAGCCGACCAGGCCGGCCACCGCTAACAGGAGAAGATGGCGTTGCATAAGGCGTTTCAACATGACAGCCATTATGCGGAGGGATAAATAGCGTGTGGAATAGCTTTTTAGCGCTGCCAGCGAGGTGATCGGCGTGCTGTCAAACTGTGAGCGGGGGTGGGCTGGCGTTGGGTTGGGCGTGATACCATGCGCCCCGTCCAGCGCGGGGCACGGGAGCTTGATGAACACCAGCAGCCATGAAAAAGCCGGCGTTGTTGTATAAACAAGCCGGCTTTTTTTGACTTGGTGCCCAGGAGAGGACTCGAACCTCCACGCCCTTGCGAGCGCTAGGACCTGAACCTAGTGCGTCTACCAATTCCGCCACCTGGGCCAAGAAGACGCGCATTTTAAAGACCCGAACGGTTATGTCAACGAAAAAAACACCTGCCCAATCCGTAAAAAATCCCCCCCAGAAACCCCTGCAACCCAGGGCAAAGAAGCCTGGCTCCCCGCCCGCCGATAACCCATCCGCAAGGCGGCCCAGCGCGCCGCTTCACCACGGTCAGAAAGCCTTACGCTGGCAAGATCCGTTTCTGGAGCGCGAACGCGCCAAATACGGCCAGGCTATGCCGAGCCGGGAATTTATTCTGCAACTGGTGAGTGAGGCGACCGGGCCGGTGGACGTCGATGAACTGGCCGGGCGCCTGGGGCTGGAAGCCGACGAGAGGGAGGCTTTCATGGTTCGCGTGCGCGCCATGCAGCGCGATGCTCAGCTCATGGTCAACCGGCGCGGCGCGCTGTGCCTGCCGGAAAAGATCGAGGTGAAGAGCGGTCACGTCGAAGGCCATGCCGATGGTTATGGCTTCTTCGTTCCAGACGACAAGTCGGGTGACCTGTTCCTGCAAGAGAAAGAAATGCGTGGCGTGCTGCATGGTGATCGTGTGATGGTGCGCGAGCATGGCCAGGACCGGCGCGGGCGCAAGGAAGGCCGGGTGGTGGAAATCCTGGAACGCGCTAATTCCAACCTTGTTGGCCGCCTTTACCGGGAACGCGGCTACCAGTGGGTGGTGGCGGAGAACAAGCGCATCAGCCAGGACATCCTGGTGCCCAACGATGAAGACCTCGGCGCTTCCAATGGCAATGTGGTGATGGTGGCCATCACCGAACAGCCGACCCGGCACGCGCCGCCCGTGGGCAAGGTGATCCAGGTGCTGGGCAACTATGCCGATCCCGGCATGGAAATCGAGATTGCCCTTCGCAAGTACGACCTGCCGAATGAGTTTCCCAGCGACGTCCTGGCGCAGGCCAAGAAACTGCCCAAGGGCGTGTTGAAGAAAGACCTGGCCACTGGCCGCGCGGACATCCGCAAACTACCGTTGGTGACCATCGACGGCGAGGATGCCCGCGATTTCGACGACGCCGTGTATTGCCAGCCGGAAGGGCGCGGCTTCCGCCTGTGGGTAGCGATCGCCGACGTGTCCCACTATGTGCTGCCGGGTTCGCCGCTGGATGTGTCCGCCCTGGAACGCGGCAACTCGGTGTATTTCCCGCGCCGGGTCATTCCCATGCTGCCAGAGGAACTCTCCAACGGGCTGTGTTCGCTGAACCCCGAGGTGGACCGCTTGTGCATGGTGTGCGAAATGGAAATCTCCAGTTTCGGCAACATCAAGAAGCACCGCTTCTACCCGGCGGTGATGCACTCCAAGGCGCGGCTGACTTACAACCAGGTCTGGGATTGGCTTTCCGCCGAAAAGGCGCCCGAAGACAAGTCTTGGGTGCTGCCGCATCTACAAGACCTCTACAAGCTGTTCAAGGTGTTGCTGAAGGCGCGTGGTAAGCGCGGCGCCATCGACTTCGAGACGGTGGAAACCAAGATGCTGTTCGACGAGCACGACAAGATCGAGCGCATCGTCGCCACCACCCGCAACGACGCGCACCGGCTGATCGAGGAATGCATGCTGGCGGCCAATGTCAGCGCCTCCGATTTTCTCGCCCGCCACAAACACGCAGCCCTTTACCGGGTACACGAAGGCCCGACGCCGGAGAAGCTGAAAGCCTTGCAGGAATTCCTCGCCGAATTCGGCTTCTTCATCACCGGTGGCGATGAGCCACATGCCAAGGACTACGCTGATCTGCTCAACAAACTCAAAGGCCGCCCGGACGAACAACTGCTGCAAACCGTGCTGCTGCGCTCGCTGCGGCAGGCCGTGTACAGCCCGGAGAACGCCGGCCATTTCGGCCTGGCTTATGAGGCTTACACCCATTTCACCTCGCCCATCCGCCGCTATCCTGATCTGCTGGTACATCGCGCCATCAAGGCCTGTCTGAACAACGAGACCTACAACCCGGGTAACTGGGAAAACATCGGTGCCCAATGCTCGAAGACCGAGCGCCGCGCCGACGATGCCACTCGCGACGTGGTGTCCTGGCTCAAGTGCTACTACATGCAGGACAAGCTAGGAGAAGAGTTTGATGGCGTCATTTCCGCGGTAGTCGGTTTCGGCGTGTTCGTGGCGCTCAACGATGTCTTCGTGGAAGGTCTGGTGCATGTCACCGAATTGGGCCAGGACTACTTCCACTTCGACGCCGCCCGCCACCAGATGCTGGGCGAGCGGACGGCCAAGCGTTTCCGCCTGGGGGACAAGGTGCGTGTCAACGTCGCGCGCGTTGATCTGGAAACCAGTCGCATCGACTTCACGTTGGTGGACAATGCCGCCCCCGCCGCGAGCAACGCGGCTTTGCAGCATAAAACCCCGAAGAAAGCCCGAAAGAAATGAGCCAAAGAGTCCTGATCCACGGTTTCCATGCCATCACCGCGCGCCTGCGCCACCACCCGGAAAGCCTCCAGGTCATCTACCTGGATGAAAGCCGGCGCGACCGCCGCGCCAAGGATCTGGCCAAGGTCGCGGAAGACAAGAACGTGCGCGTGGTGCTGGCCGACGGCGCCCGCGTCGACGAAATGGCGCGTGGCAAGTCGCAAGGCGTGGTGGCGCAGGCCAGCCCGATCCAGTTGGCGAAGGACCTCGACGAGGTGCTGGAAGAACTCAGCGAACCGGCCCTGTTGATGGTGCTCGACGGCGTCACCGACCCCCACAATCTCGGCGCCTGCCTGCGTTCCGCCGATGCTTTCGGCGTGCATGCCGTGCTCGCCCCCAAAGACCGCTCCGCCGGCCTCTCGGCGGTGGCCATGAAAGCCGCCAGCGGCGCCGCCGACTCGGTGCCCTACCTCACCGTCACCAATCTGGCGCGCACCCTGCGCGACCTGAAGGAGCGCGGCATCCTCATCATCGGCACCGATGACGAAGCACCCGCCACCCTGATGGACGCCGACTTCACTTCAGCGTGTGCCCTGGTACTGGGCGCCGAAGGGGCCGGCATGCGCCGGCTGACGCGGGAACACTGTGACGTGCTGGTTCGCATCCCCATGTTCGGCCAGGTGGAAAGTCTCAATGTCTCGGTCTGTGCCGGGGTGTGTTTGTACGAAGCGCGCCGGCAGAGAACGCTGGCGGGGAAAATGTAGCGCATGAACCAGAAAGAAGCCTGGAACCTACTCAACCACGCCGAACTGTTGCACGGCGCCACCGCAATCGAGCTGGCGCTGGACCGGCTCGCCAGCCAGATCAGCGATGCCCTCGCGGATAGATTTCCGGTCGCCCTGTGCGTCATGGGTGGCGGCGTGGTATTCGCCGGCAAGCTGTTGCCGCGCCTGGGTTTCCCCCTTGAGTTCGACTATCTGCACGCCACCCGTTACCGTAGTGGCACACGTGGTGGCGAGATCGAATGGGCGGTGCTGCCGCACCAGGATCTGAGCGGCCGCAGCGTGCTGGTCATGGACGACATTCTCGACGAAGGCTACACCCTCGCTGCCGCCAAACAGCGCCTGCTGGAACTGGGTGCCGCCGAGGTGAAAATCGCCGTGCTGGCGGACAAGGAAATCGGTCGCGGCAAACCCATCGCGGCCGATTTCGTCGGCCTTTCGCTGCCCGATCGCTACGTTTTCGGCATGGGCATGGATGCCTACGGCGTCTGGCGCAATCTGCCGGGGATTTACGCAATGAAGGATGCCTAGCCCGGATATTGCATGAATACTCGCGTGCCCTCGCTGGTCCCTTGTCCGCACTGGAAAGTCTTGCTCA
>PFJX01000152.1 GCA_002784045.1 Hydrogenophilales bacterium CG_4_10_14_3_um_filter_63_21 | reverse complement strand
CCAGCGCCAGACCTTGCGGAAGAAGTTGTCCGGGCGCAGCGTCTTGAACAGCTTCTTCCAGGAAAAAGCCGAGCCGGTCTCGTTGACGATGGCCACCACCTCGGCCGCTTCGCACAGCGCATTGGCGACATAAGTGTGGCGCGGACTGCGGCCGCATAGCAGCATCACGCGCAGGCGCTCAGACATGGCCGGCTCCCACCTTCGGCACCGGCGGCACGGCGATGTCAGCCATGTCCATGATCAGCGCATCCGCGAAGAACTTGGCGGCCCAGTTGGGATACTCGAACCGCGAGTAGCCGCCCCAGATCGGCGCCGAACCGGCGATACCGCCGCGTACTTCCGGCGCCGGATGGTCCAGGCGCTGCGTGGTCTTCAAGTAGCGAATCGCCGCGCGCGCGTTGTCGCGCAATTCCCCTCTGCCTGCGGCCTGCGCCAGGCGGGTCCAGTTCATGCTCATCTGCGCGGTGCCCGTCAGGCAACAGTAATGGGCGTCGGCTACCCAGCCGTCCTTGAAAGTGCCCGCCAGCCAGCCGTCCTGGCGTTGCACAGCGGCGATGCCGCGAGCGGCATGAAGCGCGGCATTCAGATAACGTTCCTCGCCCAACAGCAGGCCGGACTCCAGGAAGCCACGGATCGCGTAGGCGATGGTGTGGGTGAACGGCGAGCGCCCTGGCACGAAGGCGTTGTTGGCGAACCAGCCGGTGGCTGTCTGCTGGGCCAGCGCCCAGTCCAGATTGCGCCTGGCCGCCACGACCAGGCGTGAATCATTGGCGATCAGGCCGGTGGACAGCAGCGGCCAGGTGGCGCGGGTGTTGTAGACGTGCGGCGTGTCGTTGTGCTCGAACTTGCGAAAGCCACCATCGGCGTCCTGCTGATCGGCCAGCCAGTGGCCGGCGCGCAGCGCGCTTTCCAGGCAGTCCTGGCGCTGGAGCTGGGCGTAGCCGGCGACCATGCCGTGCATGATCTGGCCGGTGTTGAAGATCACCGGCTGGCTGCCTGGCTCGCCGAAGTGGCCGGGAAAGGCGCCGTCACGCCGCTGGATGGAAAGCTCCCAATCGATCATGCGCCGCGCGCGTTGCACCAGTTCCGGTCGGCGCAGCAATTCGGCTGCGGCGAGGAAAGTTTCGATAATGTAGCCGGTGGTTTCCGGGTAGCTGGGCAGCCAGCCGTCCTCGAAGCTCCAGCCGGCGGAGACGCCTCCCGCGTCGGGCTGGCCATCGCGCACGTCCTGGGCGCGGCAGAGCCAGTCGATGGCGGCGCCGAGATGTTCGACATGGGGTTTCGCCTCACCGCGCACACCGCGCACGCCATCCACAATCAGGCCGAGGTGGCGCGGGCGCCAGGGCTTGTAGCGGAATGGCAGGGCGAGAAGATCGGCGATGTTCATGGGTTACCCTTTCTGGTGGCGCGGTCCAGATCACCGCTTAAGGCGACATGGCTCACCACATAACGATGCTTGCCGGAGGCTTCCGGCGGAATGCTGTCGACCACTTTTACCGTAACCCGGACCGATTCGCCCAAGCGCTGGCGCAGGCCCGCCTGGATGGTGAGGATGGCCGCATCGCTCCAGCGCGGATTGGGCACTGCCAGCACTTCCACATCAACGGCACTGTGCTGGATCAACTTGAATTCGGCGAGTCCCTCGGTGGCGCGCAGCACGTAGATGCCGGCCAGGGCGTGCATGATGGTGCCATCTTCGCGCACCAGGAAATCGGTGCTGCGCCCCACCACCTCGGCGATCACATGCAGGCCGCGGCCGGCGCGATCCGGTTCGGGCGAGAGCCGCACCATGTCGCCGGTGCGATAGCGGATGAACGGCTGTGCCTCGGAGCAAAGACCCGTCATCACCGCCTCGCCCAGCTCACCCCGAGGCACCGGATTACCGTCTGGGTCGAGCACTTCCAGGAGGATGCTCTCACTCATCAGCAGCACCTGGCCTTGCGGGGTTTCGTGGGCGGTGAAGCCGATGTCGCGGCTGCCGTATTCGTTCGCTACCGGCACCCCGAAGACGGAGGCGATGAGTTCGCGTTGGTGCGCATAGAGCGGTTCGCCGGTGGTGCACACCACCTTGAGCTGGGGCAGGCGCGGTTTCCGGCCGCGTGCCGATGCGTGCGCCGCCAGCAGGGCCAGAGAACTGGCATAGCCATAGACGCAGTGCGGGCGGAAGGACTCCAGCGCGTCGAGGTAGGCATCCATGCTGGTGGCCGTCATGGCGAAGGCGTTGAGCACCAGTTGGTTGATGAGGCGATCGCGCACGGTCTTGACCCAGTCGGTCTTGTTCAGCTCGACCGGCGCGCCCCACAGGTAGGCCTCCGGTTCGCCGACCTCGACGCCCCACCAGCGCCGCGCCCGCATCCGCCCGGCGGCGTCCGAGGCCTGGCGGGCGCGGCCGAAATGGAAGATCAGCGGCTGTCCGCTGGAGCCGCCGGTGTTGTATTGGAAAGTGCCGCCCGGCACCCCGGTCCAGACCAGGTTTTCCCGGTTGGTGGCGGCATCCTGTTTGTCCATGCGCGGCAGGCGGGCCAGGTCGGCCAGGCTGGACAGGTTCTCCGGCGACAGGCCGGCGGCATCCATGCGCTGGCGATGCCAGGAACAGTGGGCGTGGGCGACCTGGAGCAGGCGGCGCAATTTCTCCAGTTGCAGCGCCTCCACCTCGGCGCGCGACAGCCACTGGCTTTTCTCCAGTTCGGCCAGATAGGCGAAGGTCGGCCGTTTGCAGGCACGCTCCTGCAAGGGGTAGATGACGTTGCGGGCGAGGGCGGCGGGGATTTTCATGAGCAGGCCTCCTTGTTCAGGTCGAGTGCCGGCGTCTCCGCATGCATCGCGGCGAACTCCGCCAGCAGGATGTTTACCCGTGTGTCCCAGGCGTTTTCGGCCGCATAAGCGAGGATGGCCTGGCGTGGCCATTCGCGTTTCAGGGCGTCGCGCAGCGCCTCGGTCAGCGCCGCCTTGTTACCGAAGGGAACGATCGTGCCGAGTTCCGGCCGGCACACCACTTCGCGGTTGCCGCCGACAGCGGTCGCCACCACCGGCAGGCCGCAGGCCATCGCTTCGAGAAAGACATTGGCCCAGCCTTCGTTGCGCGTCGCCAGCACGAACACATCCGCCGCCGACAGCGGCCACTTCAGTTCCTCCGGCGGCAGCGCGCCGAGGAAATGCACCCGCGCTTCCAGGCCAGCGGCGGCCACCTGGGCGCGCAATTCGGGGAGCAGGTCGCCTTCGGGGTTGGCGCCGCCAACGATCAGGTAGTGCAGATTCGGCTCGTCCTTGAGCAGTTCGGGCAGGCATTCGATCACCCGGTGAAAGCCTTTGCGCTCGACCAGGGCGCCCACCGAAATCAGCACGCGGGCCTCGTCCGCCAGGCCGAAACGGCCGCGCGCCGCGGCGCGTGGCACGGGGTGAAAACGTTCCAGGTCGATGCCGTTGCCGATCACCCGGCCCTTCTCCGCCGGCAGCCCCAAGCTGATGGCCAGTTGCCGCAGCGAATCGGAAACGGAGAATACCCGTGTCGCACGCGCCAGCGCGCGGGCGACCCTGGCGCGCAGGGCCGGGTTGCGGCTATGCGGCACTTCAGTGCCACGCAGGGTGATGCTGGTCGGCAGGCTCAGCCAGCGTCCGAGCAGGGTGGCGGCATAACCATCCGGGTAGGCGAAATGGGCGTCGATCAGGTTGTAGCCCTGGCGCTTCAGGCGCCAGACGGTGGGCAGGCAGGCGAGCGCCATCATGGCGCCGTCGAGCTGCCGCAACAGGCCGGGCAGGGCGAGAAAATGGGGGAAGCGGACCTCGATGCCGTCCTGTTTTTCCAGGCGCGCGGGTTGCGGCCGGTAGCCGGGGCGGAGGCGGCGGATCAGCGACTGGCCGGGGAACCAGGGGCGCGGCGAAACCACCGTGAGTGGCAGATGGCGGCCGACGCGGAACATGCGCTCGCGGATGAACAGCCCGGCGTGTGGCTGGACTGAGTTGGGGAACAGGCTGGAGAAGACGATCAGGCGCGGGCCGTCCAGTGCCGTCGCGCCCGCCAGGCTCATAAGAGCCCCCTTGCGCTACGCGGACGGGGGCCGGCTTTGCACAGCCGGCCCGTTCCGCATGCGTGGAGCAGTGCTCCACGAAACCCCTGCTCCACCCCCCCGAGGGGGAGATCGCGTTCCTTCGAGCGGCCGTGCGGAACGCTCACAGCGCGCTCCCGAGGGCGCGCGCGTAAATGTCCTGGTAATTGGCGATGCTCTTGGCCCAGTTGCGTTCGCTTTCCACGAATTGGCGGCCATGGGTGCGCAGGGTGGCGCCGCCATCCGGCAGATTGAGGGCGGCCAGCGCTTTGTCGGCGAGGTCGGCGACATCGCCGGCGCGGAACAGCATCCCGGTATGGCCATCCTCGATCAGTTCCTGGTGCCCGCCCACGTCCGATGCGATCAGCAGGCGTCCTTGCGCCATCGCTTCCAGCGGCTTCAAGGGTGTCACCAGATCGGTCAGGCGCATGGCATGGCGCGGATAGGCCAGCAGGTCGACCAGATCGTAGTAGCGGTTCACTTCGCTATGCGGCACGCGGCCGACGAACACCACTTTGTCGGCGAGATTCAGCGCGGTGGCCTGGGCCTTGAGATTGGCCTCCTGGGGGCCGCCGCCGACCAGCAGCAATTTCACGTCGGGCGCGCGCTCCAGGATCAGCGGCAACGCCTCGATCAGCAGGTCCAGGCCTTCGTAGGCATAGTACGAGCCGAGAAAGCCAATTACCCGGTTGTCGTCCAGCCCCAACCTGGCTCTCAGGGCCAGATCGGGCATGCCGCCGCGGCTGAAATGTTCGATATCGACGGCGTTGGGGACGACGCCGATCTTGTCCAGCGGAATGCCGCGCGCGACCAGATCGCCGCGCAGGCCGCCGCAAATGGTGACAACCTGGCTCGCCTGGCGCACGGCGCGGGTTTCCATGGCGCGCGTGAGGCGGTAGCGCAGCCCCCATTCCGGCTGGGTGCCGTGGTCCACCGCGGCGTCTTCCCAGAAGGCGCGAATCTCGTAGACCACCGGAATGCCGAGCTGGCGGCCGACATGCAGGGCGGGATAGGCGTTGAGCACGGGAGAGTGCGCATGCAGCAGGTCCGGCTTGAGCCGCCGCGCCAATTCCAACAGGCGGCGCTCGGTGGCGCGCATGAAAGCCCATTGGTTGAACAGCGGCAGCCGGCTTAAGCGCCCGGTCGGCAACGGCGTGCGGAAAAAGCGCAGATCCTCGACCTGCTCTTCCAATTGCTCGGTCTGGCCCTGCTTGGGACTGGTCAGATGAAAGGTTTCCCAGCCCAGCCGACGCTGCCCGCGCAGGATGTTGGCGCTGCGGAAGGTGTAGCCGGAGTGCAGTGGCAGGGAGTGGTCGAAGACGTGGAGGATACGGAGCGTCATGCTGGCTTGGTAGCGCCGGCGCCCTCGCCGGCGGGGTTAAAAGACGCCGGCGAGGGCGCCGGTGCTAAAGGAGATGCCTGTTTTTTCAGTGCGATTACGACGGGCTGAACAGTCACTTTTTCTCGTTGTTTCTCAGAAAAGCCTCAAACATCAGCAGCGACCACAATGGCGAACTGTAGTCGCGTACGCCACGCGCGTGTTCGTCCGCCATGCGCGCCAGGAAGGCCAGGTCGAACAAGCCAGTGTCGGCCATGCGTTGCGATTTCAGGGCGCTGTTCAACTTCTCTTTGAGCGGGCCACGGAACCATTCCGCGAGGGGGATGGAGAAGCCCATCTTGCGGCGGTACAGGATGTCGTGCGGCAGATAGGGCTCCAGCGCTTGCTTCAGCATGAATTTCCCCTCCGTGCCACGCAGCTTGAAATCGACCGGCAGGCCGGACACCCATTCCATCAGCTGGTGGTCGAGGAACGGCACGCGCACTTCCAGGGCGTGGGCCATGCTGGCGCGGTCGACCTTGGTGAGGATGTCGCCGACCAGATAGGTTTTCATGTCCAGGTATTGCACCTGCGAGACCATGTCTTGCGCGGGATTCTTCGCATGGTGGCGACGCAGCACTTCCACCGCCGAATAGCCGTTGAGGCGGCGCTTGAACTCGGGGCTGAACACGCGCGCCCTGAGGCCATCACCCATCACCGAAACGCCGTGGAAATAACCTTCCACGGTGTCGCGCGCCATCGCCTCGAAGGTGGTTTTCGCGCGCAGCACCTTCGGCGCCCAGTCGGCCTTGGGGTAGGCGCCGCCGAGGAAGCCGAACAGGGGCTTCCTGATGCTGTAGGGCAACATCCGGCGCATGCGTTCTTCGTAGGAATGCCAGCGATAGCGCCGGTAGCCAGCGAAGTTTTCGTCGCCACCGTCGCCGGACAGCGCCACGGTGACCGTCTTGCGCGCTAGTTGGCAGACCCGATACGTCGGCATGGCTGAGGAGTCAGCGTAGGGCTCGTCGTAGAGGCGGGCGAGCTCGTCGACCAGGCTGAAATCATCAGCCTCGACCGTGTCCTCATGATGGTCGGTGTGATAGCGCCGGGCCACTTGGCGGGCGTAGTCCGCCTCGTTGTATTTCGGATCGGAGAAGGCGATGGAGCAGGTCTTTACCGCTTGTTCCCCGCGTTGGAGCCCCGCCATCATTGCCACCACGGCGGAAGAATCGACGCCGCCGGAGAGAAAGGCGCCCAGCGGCACTTCCGCGATCATGCGGATTTTCACCGCTTCGCGCAGGCGCTCGATGAGCTCGTCTTCGGCATCCCGCAGGGACAGGGCGAGGTGCGGCCGGAACGGCACGTCCCAGTATTCCTGCGGCTGCCCGACCGGCTCGCCGCGCCTGACCGCCAAGCGGTGGCCGGGCGGCATTTTCAGCGCGGTGCGGTAGATGGTGCGCGGTTCCGGCACGTAGCCGTAGGCGAAATAGTCTTCCACCGCGTGGTCGTCGATCTGGCGGCGGAAACCGGGCCAGGCGGTGATCGTCTTGAGTTCCGAGCCGAAGATCAGGAAGCCGTCGTCGGTTACCGCGTAATGCAGCGGCTTCACCCCGAGGCGGTCGCGCGCCAGGAACAGGGTTTGCCGGCTCCGGTCCCACAGGGCGAAGGCGAACATGCCGCGAAAATGATGCACGCAATCTTCGCCCCACTGTTCCCAGGCGTGGACGATGGTTTCGGTGTCGGAGCGGGTCTTGAAGGTGTGGCCGAGGGCGGTGAGTTCGGGGATCAGGTCGACAAAGTTGTAGATCTCGCCGTTGAACACCACCGCCACGCTGCCGTCTTCGTTGAACAAGGGTTGCTGGCCGCTGGCGATGTCGATGATGGACAGCCGCCGGTGGCCTAACCCCAAGCCCGGTTCCAGATGCAATCCGGCTTCGTCGGGGCCGCGATGCGATTGCATGTCGTTGATGTGGGCGAGCGCCTCACGGTTGATGGTGCGCTGTTCACGCAGGTCGAATACGCCGGTTATGCCGCACATGATCGGTTGCTAGTTAGGAGTTGCGAGCGCCGCTTCGTACACGGCCTGATACGCCGCCGCCATGCGCGCCAGGGAAAAGTCGCGCTCGATACGAAGGCGTGCCGCTGCGCCCTCGCGGGCGCGGCGTTCCAGATCAGCGGCGTAGTCTAGCAGCGTGCGCGCCAATGCCACATCGTCGCCCGGGGTGAACAACGTGCCGGTGTCCCCCCTCGCCACCAGTTCCGGGTTGCCGCCCACCGCCGTGGCGATCACCGGCAGGCCGGTGGACATGGCTTCCAGGATGGTATTGGAAATGCCTTCACCGAGCGAGGGCAGCACGAATACGTCCAGCGCGCGCAGGAGTTCGGCGGTGTCGTCGCGATTGCCCGGCAGCCAGGCCTGTCCGGAGAGGCCCGCCTGATCCAGCAAAGCCAGGCACTCACCCCGCGCAGGCCCGTCGCCGACGATCAGCAGGCGCAGGCCGGCGGGGTGGTCCGCCTGGCGGCAGGCGCGGATGAAGGCGCGCGCCAGGGTCGGGTAGTCCTTCACCGCGACCATGCGGCCGAGGCTGCCGATGACACAGGCGGCGCCCTGGAAGAACCCGTCAGGGCCGAGGCTGGGGTAGGCGGCGCCACGCGGGTGGAACTTGTCGCTGTCGACGCCGTTGTAGATTTGTGTGAGGCGGGCGGGCGCCACCCCGACCGTGTCGCGCAACCAGCCGGCCAGATCGCGGCTGACGCAGGTGTAGTGGCGCACCAGGGGGCGGGCGGCGCGGCGTAGCAGGTTGTATTTCCAGTTTTTGCCTTGCAGGTCGAACACATCGCGTCCGTGTTCGCCATGCAGGCGCGCCGGAACCCCCGCCAGGGCCGCCACGAACTGCGCTTCCAGGGCGTTGAGATTGCGGGTGTGGATCAGGTCGGGCTTGAGTTCGCGCAGCAAGCGGTAGAGCTGCCGGTGCCAGCCGAGCGAATGGCCGGGCGGCTTGTGCAGGTCGATAAATGCCACATCGTGGCGCTCGATCCGGTCACGGAACTCGGTATGGTCGGTCAGGCTGATGACCACATGGCGAAAACGTTCGCGCGGCAAGCGGTTGATCAGGTTGACCAGGCCGTTCTCCAGGCCGCCGGTGCCGAAGTGGTAGACCACATGGGCGAGCAGAGGGGTAGCGCTCATTTTGCCCGGTCGAGCACGGCGTCGAGCGCCGGTTTGTGGGCGGCCAGGAACTCGGCGAGCAAGGCATTGGCTTGCTCCACGTCGTTCTTGTCGTGATAGGGGGTGGCGACGATGATCGCGGCGCCGACATCCTGTCGGCCAAGGAGCTTGGCCAGCGCCAGCTCAATCTTGGCGCGATACGGGCTGATGCCATCCCGGCCCTGGATGCGGTGCCACTGCCAGGCCAGGATGCGCTGATGCTCATCATTGGCAAGCAATTGGGCTTCATAGAGCGGCAGCGCCTGGCCGGCGATGTTTCGGGACAGGGTATCGCGCCCGACCTGGCGCCATTCCGGATGCTTCTCCCGGATCATGATGTTGCGGCTGTTGATGAGCTCGGCGTTGTCGCGCTGAGTACCGTACCAGGCCAGGAACAGCATGACCCGTTGCCCACCACGCTGGTAGTTCTGGACGCGCTGGATGTCCATGCCATGCCATTGCGGCAACCAGTCCGAGAAGGGCGCCTGGCTGATTAGCCAGCCTGTGCTGGGCGCGGGCAAGGCCAGGGCGGGGCGCGGTACAGGGCGGCTGGAGAGGTGCCCCTCGTAAAGCGGGAACACCGCCAGCAGGAGCGCCAGGGCGACGGTATGCAGCGGCGCCGCGCGTATCGAGTGGGTGGCGGGGGGTGGGGCGGCGTCATCGAGATCCTCGCGCCAGATCAGGCCCACCCAGAACATCGCCAGCATGACGATGCCGAACCATACCCAGCCGTAGATGAAATGGTCCACGCCCAAAGCCAGCTTCATATCCGAGTAGTGGGCGATGAACACAATGATGCTGGCGCGCATGCCGTTGGCGAACACCGGCACGATCACCGCCGCGACGCTGAAAGCGATGCGCCGCCACGGGCTGCGATAGGTCAGATAGGCATAGAGCACGCCCAGCGTGATGGAAGCGATCAGGTAACGCAGGCCGGAACAGCCTTCCACCACGTTCCATTCGCCGGTGGGCATGGTGAAGAAAGGGCCTTCGCGATATACCGGGATGCCGACCAGACGCACCGCGCCGACGGTGAAGTCGGCGGTGAAAGCGATCAGCGGCTGAATCAGCGCCTCGCCGTTGGGCACCATGAGCAGCAGGAAGCCCAACGGAAACAGGGCTGCGCGCAACATCTTCAGGCCCAGCACCAGCCAGACCGTGGCGATCCAGAGGGCGACGAACGCATATTGCTCAATCACCAGCACGCCACCCAGGCGCGCTGCCAGCCAACCCAGCGCGAGTGGCACGATCACCAGGAAGGCGCGCGCATCGCCCGCCACGGGCACCGCCGCCAGGCGCTGGCGATCGCGCCAGACCAGCCAGAGGGCAATGGGAAGGATGACAAAGCCATGGGCGTAGGTTTCCGACCGATCCCAGATCTCAACCATGGACATGAACGTCGGTTGCAGCAAAGCGGCGACCGCCAACCAGGCGAGCACCAGGACCAGCAGGGGCGGGCCCCATTTCGGGGGAGGGGGTGGCAGCATCATGTCTCCAGGAGTCGATCCACTCGGGCCAGGGCGGTATCCCAGGCGAAATCATGTAACACCCTGGCGCGCGCGGCCGGCCCCAGGTCGGGGCCAGCCAGCGCCGCCAGGGTTTCTCGCAGCAGATCGGCGGCGGTTTCGGCGCAACGCACTTCCTCGCCCACGCGCGCGCCGATGCCCTCCAGCGCCTGCGGTGTCGCCACCAGAGTGCGCGCCATCGCCATGCCTTCCAGCACCTTGTTCTGGATGCCCCGGGCGATGCGCAGCGGCGCCACCACCAGACGCGCATGCGCCAGCCAGGGGCGCACATCATCCACCCGGCCGGTCACCAGCACGCCCGGTAAAGCGGCCAGTTCCCGCACCCGCGGCGTGGGGCGGCTGCCGACGATGGCGAACAGCAGGTTCGGGCGTTGCCGGCGCAAGTCGGGCAGCACCGCCTGGGCAAACCAGATGACCGCGTCCACATTGGGCCAGTAATCCATGGCACCGGTGAAGACGATGGCTTCTCCAGCGGCCGGGTAGGGGTTGGGGTAGTCGCGCTCAGGCGAGAAGTAATCGGCGTCGACGCCGTTGTGGAAATGGCCGATGCGGGCCGCCGATTCCGGCGCCAGGGCGCGAAAATCCGCGGCTTCCGTGGCCGAAACGAACAGGCTGGCGGGGAATGCCGCCGCCACCTTGCGCTCCCAGGCCAGCAGGCGCTCGCCTTCGCGCCGGTACAGCCAGGACCGGGGCCAGGACTGGGTCGCGGCATACTGGCGCCACTTGTCAGAGTCGATATCGACAAAATCCATGACCCGTCGCGTCTGGTCAGCCCGCATGACGAACTGGGCCATCGCCGAGGAGTAAACGAACACCCGCTCGACGCCGCCGCGCAGATGCGCATCCACCCAGGCTTGCAACCCTGGATGGCGGTAATACGGCAGGGTCAGGGGGTTGCCGGTGAACAGGCCGGTGAGCGCGCGCAGCCGGCCCAGGCGCGGATTCAGCCCGGCGAAATAGGCCGAGGCACAGACCGAGCGCAGTTTGTCGCAGTGCCGCCAGTCTTCCGGGTCATCCACGAAAGCGCCCAGATGCACCCGGTAGCGGCGTGACAGATGTTCCAGCAGATGCCAGGCCCGGATCTTGTCGCCTTTGTCCGCCGGATAGGGAATGCGGTGGGCGAGGAACAGGAGGTCGGGCATGGCGCCGCCCAGTGCGACTGCCCCCGATTCCTCCCCCTTTCGTTCGCCTTCACCGCTCACGCCTCACTCCTCTTGAGAAACACCCTGCGACCCATTGCTTCGATAAGACTGTTTCGCGCACCTGTAGCGCCGGCTTCCAGCCGGCGCTACACCCGCCTCACCCCAGGTTTCTGATGATGTGCGGGCCGATGAAATTGGCTAGTGGCAGTGGCAGGTGTTGCCAGGCCTTGATGAACAGCCGGTACTTGGGATTGTTGGGGTTGTTTTGCGGCACCGCTCGGGCGCGTACCAGGTGGTAGCCGTAATGCAGCGGTTGCGGCTGGAAACCCCAGTTGTGCTTGAAGTCCCAGGAACCAGTGCCGATCTTGCTGCGGCCGAAATCAAATACCTTGAGGCCCTTTTCCACCGCTAGCCGCATCACTTCCCAGTACATGAAGTCGCTGCCGGCGAGCGCGCGCGCCGAGGCGGTAATGCCGGCGTAATAGGGCCACACCTCGTCGCGGAAGTAAAAATTCATGACACAGCACACCACCCGTTCGTCCTGGGTGACGGTGACGATATCCACCGCATCGCCGAACTCATCCAGCACGAGCTGAAAGTAACGCCTGGGAAATACCGGGGTGCCCAGCCGATGCCAGCTTTCGCAGAAGGCGGGGTAGAAACGCCGGAGGTCACGGTCGACCTCGCTCCTGAGCCCGGCCTTGATGCCCTTGCGCACCATCGCCCGCTGTTTGCGCGGGATGGTCAGCAGGTTCTTTTCGACCTCGGGGTCGAGCGCCTGGCGGAAGGTGGCATAGAGATCGGTGCCGGGCCACTCGGGATGAGCCGGCGCATCGCGATCGCGGTATTCCAGATGCCCCACCCCCAGGTTCACAGCCAGCGCCTGCGCGGCCTGATCCAGCACCTCTCGGGCTTCCGCCGTGTCGGCGACGATGCCGCCATAGACGCAGAAAGGCAGGGAGATCAGGGTGTGGCCGAACAGCGCGCCGCGGACCTCGCCCAGTGGCAACACCCCCTCGATACGGCCATCCCGCTCGGCCAGGAGAAAGTGGCAAGGTTGGCCAAGGCCTTTCTCAATCACCCGGCGCCAGCCGTAGCGATGGAAAAAGGTCGCCGCTGGCGCGCCCAGCACATAGGCATCCCAAGCGGCGGTGTCGGCGGCGACGGCATTTCTGACAGTCAGGCTCATTCTGATAACCATCGCGAAGCGATGCTCGACGCTCCCCTCGCCCGCTTGCGGGAGAGGGGTTGGGGGTAAGGGGAAACGGGCAGGGCTTTCATGCTTCCAGGCGTCTCATCAAGCCATGCCCGTTTCGGCAAGCTCGGCGGCGTAGACCTGATCGGCGCGACCCCAGCGGAAATCGTTACAGAGGCGGTCGAGTTTGTCTTCCATGCGATCCAGATTGACGTAATGGCGGAGACGGCTCTTGAGCGGGGCGCCCGCCACGCGCGGCTGCGCCGGGTCAACTTCCCAAGGGTGGAAATAGAACATGGTGGGACGCCCCTCCAGACGGTTCACCCGGCCGATCAACCAACGCGAGGCCGCGTAGGGCAGTAGGCGGAAGTAGCCCCCACCCGCCGCCGGCAGGTTGCGCCCGGCCAACAGCACCGTGGTGGGCGGCATTTCCAGCAGCGCCGGGCAGCTTTCCGGGCGATAGGGAAAACGCGGCGCCTCGGGGCTCCCGTAATGATCGTGGGCGATGGGGTAGATGCTGGAACTGTACTGGTAGCCGGCTTCCGCCAGGACGTCCAGCGCCCACAGATTGGCGCGGCCGATGGAAAAACTGGGGGCGCGATAACCCGCCACAGCCATACCGGAGAGGTCTTCCAGCAGCTTCCTGGCGCGCATCACATCTTCCCGGAATGCGGCGGGCGAGAGGTCGTGGACGCGTTGGTGGCCGTGGCCGTGGCTGGCCAGTTCATGGCCGCCGGCGACGATGGCGCGCACCACGCCGGGATAGCGTTCGGCGATCCAGCCCAGGGTAAAGAAGGTGGCGCGGAGGTCGTGCCGCGCGAACAGGGCGAGGATGCGCTCGATATTGGCCTCCACCCGACACGGCCAGCGCTCCCAGGTCTCTCTTGCAATGGTGTGTTCGAAGGCGCCGACCTGGAAGTAGTCTTCCACGTCGACGCTCATCACATTGATGATGCCACTCATGCGCTCAGATGCTATCCAGCCACACGCGCAAATGCGCCGCGATGCGCTTCGCGGCATGGCCATCCCAGTTTTCCGGAAGGCGTCCGCGCTTGCCGCCGCTGGCGAGAATTTCACGGAAGCAGGCCAGGATTTTTTCCGGGTTAGGCCCGGTGAGGGTGTTGGTCCCTTCGCTGATCGTGATCGGGCGTTCCGTGTTCTCACGCACGGTGATGCAGGGCACGCCCAACGCCGTGGTTTCTTCTTGCAGGCCGCCGGAATCGGTTAGTACCAGGGTGGCCTCAACCATCAGGCCAAGCATTTCCAGATAACCCTGCGGCGGCAGCAAACGGATGCCCGGCGCCGCCAACAAGCCCGCCAGGCCATGGCGTTCGGCGGCCGCGCGGGTGCGTGGATGGATGGGGAAGACCACATCGACTGCGTTCGCGATCGTGGCCAGGGTTTCCAGGAGGCGCCGCAAGGTGGCCGGGTCATCGACATTGGAAGGCCGATGCAGGGTCACCACGGCATGGCCGCGCGCCGGTTTCACGCCCAGGGTTTTCGCTACCGGCACGGCCCGTTCCAGGTGCGCGCGGAGGGTGTCGATCATGACGTTGCCGACGAACTGGACCCGTTCCTCGGCGATGCCTTCGCGCAGCAGATTGGCCAGCGCCGAGCGCTCCGTGGTGTAGAGCAGGTCGGAAATTTGATCGGTCAACACCCGGTTGATTTCTTCCGGCATGGTGCGGTCTTGGCTGCGCAGGCCGGCTTCCACGTGGATGACCTTGACCCCTTTCTTGGCCGCGACCAGGGCGCAGGCGATGGTGGAGTTGACATCGCCCACCACCAGCACGGCGCGCGGTTTCTCCACGTCCAGCACCGGCTCGAAGGCACGCATGATGTCGGCGGTCTGCACCGCATGGCTGGCCGAGCCGACCTCCAGGTTGACATCCGGGCGTGGAATGCCGAGTTGATCGAAGAAGCTGTCGCTCATCGCCGGGTCGTAGTGCTGGCCGGTGTGAACCAGTTTGGTGGCGATCGGTTGCGCCGCGAAGGCCGCCATGATCGGGGCGATCTTCATGAAGTTGGGGCGGGCGCCCACCACGCAGAGGATTTCGGTCATTCATTTTCCTTGCCGGTGGTGACCGTGTAGAGCACCTTGCGCACCAGGGGAATGAGGCGGTTGACGGAGCGTTCGATGCCTCCCAGGCGCGCCTCCATGTCTTCCGCCAGGGCGCTGTCGGTCGCCGCGGACAGCGGCACCTGGGGCGCGGCGCCCAGGGTATCCAGCGCGGCCGGCGCTCGTTCCTGTGGGCGCTGGTAATGCACCTCCTGTTGCAGGTCGCTGATCACTTCCTGCACCGCGATTGAATCGAGATGCGGCCGCTCTTCCAGGTAGCCGAACAGAAGCACGCGGTCGCACAAGGTATTGATCCGTCGAGGCACGCCGTTAGTGAATTGGAAGATGGTGTCGAAGGCGTCTTCGGAAAACGAAGGCGAACCCTGCCAGCCAGCGGTCTTGAGTCGATGCGTGATGTACTGCGTGGTTTCCACGCGGTCGAGCGGGCCCAGGTGGTAGGAAGCGATCACGCGCTGGCGCAATTGCAGCATCTCTGGGCTTTGCAGGGTGTCACGGAATTCCGGCTGGCCGAGCAGGAAGGATTGCAACAGCGGTTTGTCGCCTTCATGGAAGTTGGAGAGCATGCGCAATTCCTCGACCGCGCGTCGATCCAGGTTCTGTGCCTCGTCGACGATGAGCAGAGGCCGCTGGCCCTGGCGCACGGCCAGGCGCAGGTAATCTTCCAGGTTTTTCAGCACGCCCGATTTGGTGGTGCCCTCGGCTTGCAGGCCAAAGGCCGCCGCGATACTGCGCAGGGCGTCGTCGGCATCGAGCTGGGTGCTGACCAGTTGCGCGATGAGATAACTGCCGTTCTCCAGCTTCTTGAGCAGGTTCCTGGCCAGCGTGGTCTTGCCGGCGCCGACATCGCCGGTGATGACGATGAAGCCCTCGCCGAGCGACAGGCCATATTCCAGATAGGCGAAAGCACGCTTGTGGCCGCGGCTGGCAAAGAAGAAACGGGGGTCGGGGTTGAGCTGGAACGGCTTGTCCCGCAGATGGTAGAAGCTCTCGTACATAGTGGGCTCAGAAAGTCATGCCAAGTTGGGCGCTGACAGTGTTTTCCTTGATATTGCCGGTGGCGCCATTGGTTCGCTGCTCCGAATGGCGGGCGGTAAAGCTGCTGCTGACCTTCGGACTGATCTGATGCGCCAGGGACCCATAAAGCGACCAGGCGTCGCTGTTCTGATTCTGAGCGGCGGCTTCCGCCGTGCTCCAGTTGGCGCCCAGCGAGGTCGAGGTACGCCCGGAAAGCGGCAACGACCAGTTTGCGCCAAGCGAGGTCTGCTTATCACTGCCGCCGGCGGCGGTACCGAGGTACTGGCGACTGGACTGGCTCAGGGAAAATGCCAGCGCACTCCTGCCCAGCGAAAAGTTGAGGGTACCGGCCCAGGTCTTGTTGTAGGTGGTCTGATTGAGTAGTTGTGTGTTCGGGATCAAGGTTCCTGGCGCATAACAAGTGTTCGCCGCATTCTGCTTGGTCGCGGTGGTAAATCCACCTCCGGTGTCATTGGGGCAGACATAGACGTTGGAAGTGAAAGCTTGATTGAGCTGCTGCGAAGCATCCACGACCGCTTCCGAATAGCTCAGGCCCAATACGGCGCGCCGCACGCGATGGTTGAGGTTGAGCGCGTAGGACGTGTAGCCATAGGAGGAAAGGCCATTGTTAGCGGTGTCGACACCGAAGGTGCCGCTGTCGAAGTTTTTTTGCGCCGAGGCGGACAAGTTGGTCAGCACGGAGGGTGCCCAGTTGCCACTCAAACTGTAGGAAGCCGCGTTGTTGCGCTTGCCCACCGTCGCGGCCAGGTTGAGTTTGCGCGACGGCGACCAGTTGCCGCTCAAACTGTATGAGTCGCTACTCCCGCTTCGGCCTACGGTACCCGTAAGGCTGAAATAGTTGACTGGGGTCCAGTTCACGCCAACCGTTGTATAGCGGCTCCCCAGCCCTTGCAGGCCGGCAACCCCCTGCGTGCTATTGCGCCCGCCGCCGAGAAAAACTCGTGTCTTGTCGTAAACGGCGTAACCGATGTTGTAGCGCTCGCTTTCGAACACCGAGGTGGATACCCCGTTGGAGTCGCCGCTGTTGCGGTTGTAGCTGGCTGAAAAACTTAGCCGCTGGGGTTTTGGGCCGTTGCGTAAAGCCAAATTCAGGGTATTGCTGGTGCTGCTCGCGAGCGCGCCGGAACCGGCGCTGGCATAGTTCAGCCCCAAGCTGGCGTCGGTGATGAGGCCGCGCTCGAAAAACTCGTTATGCAGGCTCGGCATCAGTGAAACCGAGCGGGTTTCCACCCGATTCGCTACGTTATGGTAGGCATCCTGAGAGGTCGGGCCGAACTGCGAGACATATTGTTGGCCGACCCGCGCGTTGCCATTCAGCTTGAACACCCCGGCAACCGGTTCGACCTGCATGTTGGCATTGAGGTCGTGCGTGAGGTTGTTCTGGCCGGAATCGTAGAGCAACTCGTTCAAGCTGTAAGCCAGGTCGACACTCCCCCGCTTCCCCCTCCGGCTCAGTCCGATATGGGGTGATATCTGGGTAATAAAGGCGGATTGCTCGCCACTGGCGGCCAGGGAAACATTATCGGTATAGCGCTCCGATAGGTTCACGCCGGAAGTCGCCTTCCAGTCGCTTGCCGCATTCGCGCCTGCCGGCAGCAGCCAGGCAAGAAACCAGAGCGTTCGAAGCAAGACGTTATTGCGCAGGAGCCTTCTCACCATAACCGCCGTAACCGTAACCGTAACCATAGCCGTAACCGTAGCCGTAATCCCCGGCACCCCCTCCCGACGCAAACTTGTTGAGCACGACACCGACATGTTCGCTTTCGGCCAGATGCGCGAGTGCGTCGGTGATCGCATCCTGCGGGGTGTGCTCCGCCTCCACCACGAACACGATCTGGCCCATGTAGGTCGCCAGGACCGAGGCCTCGCTGTTGGAGAGCAGCGGCGGGCTATCAAAAATCACGATGCGGTCCGGGTACCGGCTGGCGATGTCGAGCACGAAACTTTTCATCGAGGAACTGGCCAGCAATTCAGTCGCGTGCGCGATGCTGTCACCCGCTGGTAATACCGTGAGCTTGGCGATGTTGGTCTTGATCAGCACGTCCGACAACGGCAGGTCGGGGTTCTGCAGGACGTCGATCAGGCCGCGCGTTGCCTTGAGGCCGAGATATTCCATGACTGAGGATTTCGACACATCGGCATCGATCAACAGCACGGTGTGCTCCAGCTCGGTGGCCATGCTGATGGCCAGATTGATCGCGGTAAAGGTCTTGCCCTCGCTGGGCAGGGAACTGGTCACCATCATCAGGTTGCCGTTGCGCACCCGCTCGACACCGCCATGTCCGAAGGCATTAGCCAGCAGAGGCCGTTTGATCAGGCGATATTCCTCGGCGATCTTGCTGCGCCCGGCATCGGGCGTCACCGCGCCCATCGCCATGAGACGGAGGATGTCGACCTCGCCATGCTGGCTGCCGACGACCGTCGCCGGCCCATCGTCTTCCATCTGCATTCGGACGGGACGTTTTCTCGGCTGCGCGAAAGAAGATTCGACCCGGTCGATCGACTCCTCGATGAGATTGCGGTGGGTGCCGCCACGCGCCTCATCGGCCGGATCAATGGCCGGTGTCGGGGCCACCGACTCCGCTGCCAGGGTTCTGGCTATCTTGCCGGCTGCACGCTCGATGATGCTCATACCATCCTCCTCATCAGGCCGCGGGCGAAAGCAGCAGGTAATAGACGATCTGCCCCAGATAGGCGACCAACAAGGCCCCAGTGGCAGCGAAATAGACATAGTTGAACTTGCGCGCGCGTCGCCGCATTTCGTCGGTCTGGATCATCGTGACCGCGCCCAGCAGCGGCAGCCCCGTCAGCTCATTCAACTGGCGGCGGCTGAGCACCGTGGGGCGCAACTGCCCGAGCAGAAAAGCGAGGACGACGCCCAACGCCAGGCCGCCGAAGGGGGCCACCGTGACCAGTAAAGGGCGATTTGGCCAAACCGGCTTGCCCGCCACACGCGGCGGGTCGATGACGCGAAAGTCCACGGTATCGGTCTTGGTCTCCACTTCCCCAGTCATTACCGCCGTTTCGCGACGGTCAAGCAGGGTGGAAAAGCTTTTTTCATAAATACCATGGTCCCGCGCCAGCAGCGTGTACTCGTTTTCGAGTTCCGGGACGGTATCGACGCTTCGGTAAAGCTCGGCTTTTTTCTTGCCGAGTTGGGCAACACGCGTCTTCAGCATCGCCACATTGGCATCGGCCTCGGCGATCGCGATGGTCAGTTGCTGATAGATCGGGTTCTGCGCCTTGACCGTTTCCTTGCCCTGCGTGCGTGTCGTATCTTCTTCTTGTTTCTTCTGTTCCAGCAGACGGGCAATCAGGTTCTTGGTCCGCGTGATTTCCGGGTGCAGATCGGTATATCTCAGGCGCAAATTATCGATTTGCGATTGCAGGGCCGAGACACGCGCATCCAGGGCCGTGGTGGTTGGGGTAACAGGAACAACCGCGGCCAGGGTGTCTTCCTGGTCTTCCAGTTGCAGCGACAATTGGCGCTTGCGGTTGCTGGCCTCCTCAAGCTCCTGCCTGGCCTGTTCGAGCGCGCTACTCACCTGTGTGAACTGGGCATAGAACCCCCCCGTCGTGGCCGGCATGTTGGCGATGTTGCGGCGTTTGAACTGCGCCATTTCCTGTTCCTTGGCCAACATCTTCTCTTGATAATTTTTTAGCTGGTCATCGATGAATTTCTGAGACTTGGACAAATCCGTGCGGGTGCCACCCAAGCTGCTTTCCGTAAAAATGGTCAATAAAGCCTGCACAACCCGTTTCGCCAAATCCGGGTTCGGGTCCACGAAGGAAATGGAATAGAGGTTCTCTCCCCCGCCTGCCAGGCCGATCTTCCCGGCCAGGCCGTTATAGAGCACCTCCTGTTGCTGCGGCGTTTTCGCGCGCAAATCCAGGTCGGTCATCCGTGCCAGTTTTTCCAGGTTGGGACGGCTGATCAGGGTGCGAGTCATCATGGCAACCTGCTGCCCTACATTGGGCTGAATCGCCATGCCTCCCAGCAGCGGTTTCAACAGAGATTGAGTATCGACATACACGCGCGCCTGGGCGAGATAACGGTTTTCCAGTGAGTAGATGTAGACCCAACTCACCACGGCGACCAGCCAGGCGATGATCAACACCAGCCAGCGCCGGCGCCAGACGCTGCGGGCGTACCCCAATATTTGTTCAACTACAGGATTCATGCGGCACTCCCGTCAGGTTCCACAGCATCCAGCTTCATTGCTTAGAACCAGCGCTCGGGGATGATCAGGACATCGCCAGGACGCAATTCGACGTTTGCCGACACATCCGCATCCTTGATCAGGTCGTCGAGCCGCACGCCCAATTGTTGGGGTTTGCCATCGACCACCCGCAGGATATTGGCGCGATTGCCTGCCGCGAAATCGGTAATCCCCCCCACTGCGATCATCAGATCGAGCAACGACATGTGCTCGCGATAGTTGAGCGTCTGCGGCCGGGTAGCCTGGCCCAGCACACGAATCTGCTGGCTGTATGGCCCGACACCGCCACCCACGATCACAGTCGCGATGGGATCCTGGATGTATTTGGCCAAAGCCTTTTCGATCTCCCGCGCCAACTGGGTCGGTGTCTTGCCGGTCGCGGGCATATCCTCGACCAGGTTCATGGTCATCTTGCCGTCCGGACGAATGGGAAAGGAGCCGGATACTTCCGGGTTACCCCATACGAAGACGTTCACGGAATCTCCGGGGCCCAGCAGATAGGTCCATTCCGAAGCGCCGTCGGCCTTGGCGGGAGCGGGCGGGTAGAGAGATTTATTGGCACAGGCTGACAGTAATGTCGCCAATAGGAGGGTGAGCAGGAAGCGATGCATGTTGGTTCCTCGCAAGGGATCAGAAGCCGGCGGATTATGCCACAGGCACTATGTCGGCATTTTTCAGACGAAACTTGAATTTTGCTTTTGCCTGGTTGAATTCCTGAAGCCAGGCTGCTAGTCCAGCCAGCGAACCAGGTAGAAGAGGCGAAATCCTTCCGAGGAGCGCGAAGGGCCGGACGCGACGGCGGCGTGGTAGCCCTGTTCTGGACTGGCTGCCGCGCGAGCCGCCACTTCGGAAACCTGGACGCTGACACAACCTTCGGGAAACCGCTTGCGGTTGCGTTGTGGCGCATAAATCACCACATACCCAGTCTGAACGAGCGGCGATTCAGTATCCGTAATCAGACTGGCGATCGCTTCGGCCATCAGTTCAGCTTCTTGCCCGGCACCACGAACTGCATCGCCTGGGTCGATGCCGCCTCATCGCTGTAGCGCGGCCGCTCATTGCGCGCCAGTCCGAGCAGTTCGGCCAACTCGGCTTCACGCGCGGAAATCAGCCCCAGGCACATGCGAATATTTTCCACCGTGGCGGAACACAACGGGCTGGGGTCGCCATCACGCGGCGCGGTATCGCGCACGATGGAGGTCAGGGTTTTGCGCATGGCGCGCATGATCTGCTGTTCCTTGGAGAGATCAGCCGTGGATTCCGGGTTTTCCATGCAACAACCTTCAGTGGGTGGCGAGTGATTCGCCGCATTCTCCCTGTGCCTGGCGGACAGGGTCAACCACGACGCGGCCGGGCTTGGTCGAAAGCCACCTCTTTCAACAGGTATTCGCCCGCCACCGGCCTCAAGTAAACTGCCCGCCTGCCGATAACCTTTGCGACTACAAAAAGCGCGAAGCCTAGGAACATTCGATGAAAATTCTTCCTGCCCTGCTCATTACTTTCTTGGCCCAGTCCTTGGCGGGTTGCGCAAGCAACGGTGACCCGCGCGATCCAATGGAACCGATGAACCGCGCCATCCACGATTTCAACGAGGGACTCGACCGACTCGTTTTGAAACCGGTGGCAACCGGCTACCAGAAGGTGATGCCGGGGTTCGCGCAAACCGGCGTGCGCAATTTCTTTTCCAACTTGAACGATGTCACCGTTCTTGCCAACGATCTCCTCCAATTCAAGCTGGAGCGTTCCACCTCCGACGTTTTGCGCATCAGTTTCAACAGCACCTTCGGCTTTCTCGGTCTGCTTGACATTGCCTCCGAGATGGGACTGGACAAACATGACGAGGATTTCGGCCAGACGCTGGGTCGTTGGGGCGTCGCTAATGGTCCCTATCTGGTGCTGCCTTTCTTCGGCCCCAGCAGCTTTCGCGATGGCGCCGGGCTCTGGGTCGACGCGGAATACACCGATCTGACGCGCCAGATCGACAGCATCCCGGCGCGCAATCAGGTCTGGGCCGTGCGCACAGTCGGCCGCCGCGCCGATCTGCTGGATGCCAAGCGGGCGATCGACGCAGCCGCGCTCGATCCCTATGAATTCAACCGCGACTTCTACCTGGAACACCGGCGCAGCCAGGTGTATGACGGCAAGCCCCCGGTCGAGGAATGAGCCCACCCCGAAAACGCCGCTTCACGGCGTTCTCCCCTCAAGGGGCCAAGAAACACTTGGGGCGGCCCGGCGTGTTTCTTGAGAGCCCCTGAGCCCCGATGAGCAAAGCCTTCGTCAAGGATGAAGCCGCCGCTGACGAGGATGAAGAGGAAACCGGCTCCCCCCTCCCCGTTGGCGGCAATAACTACATGACTCCGGCCGGCCATGCTCGGCTGCAGGCCGAGTTCACCCATCTGGTCAAGGTGGAACGCCCGGAAGTGGTCAGCGTCGTGTCCTGGGCCGCCGGCAATGGCGACCGCTCGGAAAACGGCGATTACATCTACGGCAAGAAACGCCTGCGCGAAATCGACCGGCGCCTACGCTTTCTCGGCAAACGCCTGGACCACGCCGTGGTGGTCGATCCCAGCACACAGGAAAACACCGACTGTGTCTACTTTGGTGCCAGCGTCAGCGTCCTCGATCAAAACGGCGAGACGTTCACCTACAGCATCGTTGGCCTCGATGAAACCGATCCCGGGCGCGGGCGTATTTCCTGGGTTTCTCCCCTCGCGCGCGCCCTGCTCAAGGCGCGCCTGGGTGACAGCGTGCGCTTCCAGTCGCCGGGCGGCCTGCGCGAACTGGAAATCGTCGCCATCGAATATCGAACTCTCGACTGATCGCGCTAAGATGCGCCACCCCAACGGGCATGGCGATTGGCGCAATGCCCGTTCCCTCACCCCCCCAGCCCCTCTCCCGCCTGTGGGAGAGGGGAGCTTCGAGCATCGCTACGCGATGTTCACGTTTAACGGAGCCCCTAGCCATGAACCCTATCCATGTCCTGCTGGTTGACGATCACCCGCTGCTGCGACTCGGCGTGCGCCGTTCCCTGGAAAATGAGGATGGTTTCGTGATCGCTGGCGAGTGTGCCGATCTCGCCTCAGTCCGCGCTTGGCTCAGCGGCGGTGGCAAAGCCGAGGTCGTGATCCTCGACCGCAGCCTGCCCGATGGCGACGGCCTGGAAGTGGTACCGCAACTGAAAGCGGCCGGCATTAAAGTTATCGTCCTGACCGTGGAGGATGACGACAGCGAGATTCGCGCCGCCATCGAGGCCGGCGTCGATGGCTATCTGCTCAAGTCTTCCGATGCCGAACAGATCGCCCATGCCATCGGCATGGTGTTGCAGGATGCCGGCGCCTTCCCACCCCACGTGGTGCAAAAACTCACCCGCAGCAGCGGTGAAGACCCCCTGGCACGCCTCTCCGCGCGCGAACTGGAAATTGCCGAATACGTCGCCCAGGGTTACAGCAACAAGGTGATCGGCGCGAAGCTGAATCTCTCCGACAACACCGTGCGCAACCACCTCGCCAACGTCATGCAAAAGCTCAACTTTCACAACCGCGTGCAAGTGGCGACGCTGGTGTTGCAGCACCTCAAGAAACACAAGCGGGTTTAAGCCGGGAGCGCGGTCGTCCCGCCGGCTCTCCCGCCGTTAGACGTGGTACTGCCGGCTGTCTTCCCGGACCGTATCGACCAGTACCTGCATATGGTCCGGTGGGGTGAACTGAGAGATGCCGTGGCCGAGGTTGAATATGTGGCCGGAACCCTTGCCGTAGCTGGCGAGGATGCGGCGGGCTTCGGCGGCCACCGCCGCCGGCGGAGCGAACAGCACGGAGGGATCCATGTTGCCCTGCAAAGCCACCTTGTCGCTGACGCGGCGGCGGGCGTCGCCGATTTCAATGTTCCAGTCCAGGCCAATGGCATCGGTGCCGCATTGCGCCATCTGCTCGAGCCACAGGCCGCCACCCTTGGTGAAGATGATGCGCGGCACCACGCGGCCGCTGTACTCACGGGTGAGCCCTTCCATGATGCGGGCCATGTAGGGCAGGGAGAATTCCAGGTAGGCCGCCTGCGATAACATGCCACCCCAGGAGTCGTACACCATCACTACCTGGGCGCCAGCCTCGATTTGGGCGTTGAGATAATCGGTGACGGCCTTGGTGGTCACGTCGAGGATGTGGTGCATCAGGTCGGGACGCGAGTACATCAAGGTTTTCGCCTCTTTGTAGGTATCGCTGCCGGAACCTTCCACCATATAGCAGGCCAGGGTGAAGGGGCTGCCGGCGAAACCGATCAGCGGCACGCTGTTGTCAAGGGCGCGGTGGATTTCCGCGACGGCGTCGATCACATAGCGGAGATGGTCATGCGGATCCGGCGCTTGCAGATTGCGGATGGCCCATTCCTCGCGCAGCGGGCGCTCGAACTTGGGGCCTTCGCCCTCGGCGAAATACAGTCCCAGGCCCATCGCATCGGGGATGGTCAGGATGTCCGAAAACAGGATGGCGGCATCCAGGTTGTAGCGCGCCAGGGGTTGCAGGGTGACTTCCGTCGCCAGGCTGGGGGTCTTGCACAGATTCAGGAAACTCCCGGCGCGCGCGCGGGTGGCGCAGTATTCCGGCAGATAGCGGCCGGCCTGGCGCATCACCCAGATAGGGGTGTACTCGGTGGGTTGCCGCAGCAGGGCGCGCAAAAAAGTGTCGTTCTTGAGAGCGGTCATGATCGAGCCTGGTGGAAAAAACGCTTGGCATTCTAACCGGTCAAGCCGCCGGCAGAGATGCTGGCGCTACAGGCCCTGATGGCGCCTGGCTTGCGCCGCTGCCCGCTGGAAACGGCGGGCCTCATCGAGCAGACCGGCGGCGGCCAGCGCCTGGCTTTTCCGGTCGAGCAGGCGTGCTTCCAGGTAATGCAGGCCGAAGCGGGTGAACAGGTCGAGCGCGTGGTCCAGATGCGGCAGCGCATAGAGCGGCTGCCGGCGGAACGCCGCTTCAGCGTAGATGGCCAGGCCGCGCGCCTCGTCGCAGGGGGCCTCGCGGCGCAGTGTGGCGAGGGCGGTTTGGGCGGCGGTTTCATCCGGCTGCTCCCCCAGACAGGTTTGCGCCCAGTAGCGCAGCAGTTCGGCGTGCGCCGTTTTGCTGGAGTCAGGGTGCGTGGCTAGCCAGCGCAGGCAGGCTGGCGGATCGTCGAGGAAGAAGTGCAGCATGGCGTTCCGCGGCAAGGCCAGGGCGGCCTCGCGTTCGCCCCGCAAGGCCAGGGCCCAGCCCCGGCAGGTTTGCCCTTCGGCCGAGTCAGGCAGCCACTTGCGCGCGTCGCTGAAGCGGCCGCGCCAGAATAGCGAACTGCCGACCGCCCAGGCCGCCTGCTGCCGGGCCGCCTCGTCGGCAGCCTTGGCCAGATCCGGCAATTTTTTGGCCGGGCGATAGGCGCGGGCGGGGCCTATGCGGGCTTCCAGTACGCGCCAGGCGGCGAAGTCGTCGGCAAAACTCAGAGGGAGACCACGGTTTTCGCCGTGCCCACTTCCAGCCGACCAAGGGTGCGGGCTTGCGGAAAACCGTGTCGCTGGAAGATTGCCAGCACCGCAGCCTCGGACTCCGCCGCGCAGGAAACCAGCAGGCCGCCACTGGTCTGTGGGTCGCTGAGAATGGCGCGTTGCCAGTCGGTGCAGTGAGTGGATAGTTCTACCTCGCCGCTATAACTGGCCCAGTTGCGCGCGCTGGCGCCAGTAATGTGGCCGGCTCGCGCCAGTTCGGGCACGTCGGGCAGCAGCGGCAGACGGCTGAAATCAAGGTAAGCGGTGAGCCCCGAGCCGCGCGCCAGTTCCAGGCTGTGGCCGAGCAGGCCGAAGCCGGTGACATCGGTCATGGCGTGGACGCCTTCGAGCGCGGCCAGATCGGGCCCGGGCGTGTTGAGCTGGGTGGTGGCGGCGATCATCGCGGCATAGCCGGCCGCATCCAGCGCGCCTTTCTTGAGCGCGGCGGAATAGATGCCGATCCCCAGCGGCTTGCCCAGGATCAGCACGTCGCCGGCCCGGCCACCGCTGTTCTTCTTCACCCGCGCCGGATCGACCACGCCGATGCCGACCAGGCCGTAGATGGGCTCCGGGGCGTCGATGGAATGGCCGCCAGCGATGGGAATGCCGGCCGCTTTCGCCACCGCCTCGCCGCCCGCCAGGATTTCCCGGATCACTTCGGGCGCGAGTTTGTCGATGGGCATGCCGACGATGGCCAGGGCGAACAACGGCCGCCCGCCCATCGCGTAGACATCCGAGAGCGCATTGGTGGCCGCGATGCGGCCGAAGTCGAAGGGGTCATCGACGATGGGCATGAAAAAATCGGTGGTCGCCACTACCGCCTGGTGCTCATTCAGCTTGTACACGGCGGCATCGTCACCGTGCTCGATGCCCACCAGCAGGTCGGGGAAAGCCAGCGCCACATGCGAGGCGAAGGCGGTGCCAGCGAGGATTTTTTCCAGCACGTTGGGGGCGATCTTGCAGCCGCAGCCGCCGCCGTGGGAGAACTGAGTGAGTCGGATTGGAGTCGTCATAGTGAAGGAGGGTGATGAAGAAACAGTAGGAGCGGACCGCGTCCGCGATTGCAACCGTGATTATCGCGGACGCAGTCCGCTCCTACGCCAGGCCAGGCCCAGCAATAGCAGCATCAGCGCCAGCGCCGGCCAGTTGCCCCAGCGCAGGTAGGGCGTGGCGCCGGCCATGCCCTGCGCCTTGCCTTGCAGGGTGCCACGAGTGAAGGGGGCGAGCAGGTTACGCACCCGGCCGCGATCATCGACGATCGCGGTAATCCCGGTATTGTTGGCGCGTAATTGCCAGCGGCCGGCTTCCAGCGAGCGCATGGCGCCGATCTGCAAATGCTGTTCCGGCGCCAGGCTGTGGCCGAACCAGGCGTCGTTGCTCACATTCACCAGCAGGGTGGCGGCGCGCGCGGCGGCGATGCGTTCCTCGCCGAAAACATCCTCGTAGCAGATGTTCACCGCCAGTTTCTGGCCGGCGGCGGCGATGGGGGGCTGATCCACCGCGCCACGCGAGAAGTCGGATAGGGGAATCGACAACACCCGTAAGATCCAGACGAAACCGGGCGGCAGAAACTCGCCGAAGGGGACCAGGTGGCGCTTGCGATAACGCCCCTCGGGCGAAGTTCCCAGGCTGATCACGCTGTTGTAATAGCGCTCACCGCCGTCGTCTTCCGGCACCCCCAGCACCACATCGCCCCCGTTGCGACGGGCATGTTCGCGGAGCAAATCCAGATAGTTCGGCGACAGTTGCGAACGCAGCACCGGCAGCGCGGTTTCCGGCAGAAGGATGAGGCGTGCCTGGGTTGCCAGCACGCCGCGGGCATAGTCCTGCAGCGTGCCTTGCAGCTTTTCCGGGCGGAACTTCATTTCCTGCGGCACATTGCCTTGCAGTACGGCAACGCTGACCGGGGCGCCGATGGAGTGAGTCCATTGCACTTGCTGCAGGCCGAAGCCGGCGAGCCAGAGGGCAACGGCGGCAGCCAGGGTGGCGCGCCTGGCGCACGCCAGCAGTCCGGCGCTGATCGCGGCGAGCAGGCTGACGCCATAGACCCCGAACAGCGGCGCGAAACCCGCCAGGGGGCTATCCGGCGCCTGCGAGTAGCCCAGGGCCAGCCAGGGAAAGCCGGTGAACAGCCAGCCGCGCGTCCATTCCAGCAAGGCCCAGGCGGCGGGCAGGGCGAAGGCCAGACGCGGCCAGCCCGGCGCGCTCAGCCGGGTGCCCAGCCAGAGGCCGGCAGCCGGCAGCAGGGCGACGAAGGCACAGAACAACAGCGTGGCGAGCAGCGCCAGCGGCGGTGCCATGCCGCCGTAAGTGGACAGGCTGACGTAGATCCACGAGACCCCGGCCAGAAACAGGCCGAGGCCATAAGCCCAGCCGACGATGAAGGCGGTGCTCGGGCTGGCATTCCGCAGCAGGTGGAACAACAGTGCCAGGCTGAGAATGGGCAAAGGAAACCAGCCGAGCGGGGCAAAGCCCGGCACCGCGAGGACGCCGAGCAGAAGTGCTGACAGGGATTGGGCCACATCCGGCGCGAGTCGCGCCGGGTGGAGTTTCAAACTAACGGGCATGGCTTTGATGCCACCCCGGAGAATGAAACCGGTTGCCCGTGTAGCGCCGGCGCTACAGTGGAGACGCGCGGTTGTTCCACGCCAAGGTTCAGCAACACGCTCAGGCCATGCTGAAGGCGACGAAGGCGATTTCGTCGCCGCCTTTGATCGGGGTATCCGGTTCCGCGAACTGCTTGTTGACCGTGATATTGAGATTGGGCGGCGGACTGGCGAATACGGTTTGCCAATGTTCGCCGCGCCGCGCCAGGTGGGCCATCAGCGCTCGAATGTCTTTCACGGTCAGCGGCAAGAACAGGTATTCGCTCTCGCGGCCGAGTATTTCCACGAGGTGGCCAAAGTAGAGCAGGTTGATTTGTTGCGAAGAGGGGGGCAAAGACATGGGGCACTCCCAGTTTCAGGATGCGCGGATTCTACTGGAGCGGGGTTGCCTTCCAGCGCAGCCACATACGCAGGCGCCGGTGATCCTCGCCAGACAACGCATCGGGCGGCAGTGCCAGGCTGCGGTTTTTCCGCCCTTCACGCCAGCGCAGCACGATGAGCCATGCCAGTGCCACGCTGTCGGGCCGCAAGTCCAGCGGTTTCCAGGCGGAATCACGCCAGACTTCCAGTTGTCCATCGGCTTTGGCGCGCAGGCGCACGGCCACAGGCTGCTTCCAGGTTGCCCAGAGACTGGCCCCCAGCAGCGCGATCCCCGCCAGGCGGGCCGGCGTCGGTAGCAACGCGAGGAACAAGGCGGCCAGGGCGGCAAGGTGCAGCGCAAGCCGCAGCCCTTTGGCCGTTGCCGACGCGCGCGTTTCGATCAGCAGAGGCAGGGGAAACAGGCTCAAGGCCGCAGCCCCACACGTTCCAGCAACTCGCGCACGTAGTTCACCGGGATCGCGTAGCTGATGCCGCTAGGATCCTTGAGCGCGCTTTCCTTGCTGCCCTTGATGAACACCGAGTTGACCACCGCCATGACTTCCCCGGTTTCCGCGTCATACATGGGGCTGCCGCTGTTGCCGGGGTAAGCGGTGGCGTCGAGCTGAAAAATCATGAACTGCTTGTCCGCCTGGCGGATCAGCCGGGGCGTGAGTTTTTTCACCGAAGCAACCGGGCTGTAGATGGGCACCACGGCGGCCAGGCCGGCATGATGGGTGGCCGGATACAGGCCCAGCACGGCGCCGATGGGATAACCGGTGAAATAGAACTGCTGGCCTTCACGCGCCTGGTCGGAATGGCCCAGCTTCAGCGCGGGCAGCGGCTCGCCATCGATCTTGAGCAGCAACAGATCGTGATCCGGATCGCTCATCACTTTTTCGGCGCGGCGCACCTCCACCCCATTGGCTCCGCGCAGCAGCACTGCCAGGGTTTCGCCTTTTTCCGTTTCCAGCAGGGTGGGCGGCACATGCGCATTGGTGATCACATGGCGCCCATCCGCCACCACGAAACCGGTGCCGCTCATACGGGTGCGCGGGCTGCGCAAGGGATGCTGGCTGCCCACGCCCACCACGGCGGGCTTGATCCGCGGCAGCAGGTCGACGATATCAGCCTGGGCAACGGCAGCGAGAAAAATACCGATGGCCGCGGCCAAACTTGGAACATTCAGATGAAACATTGGGAGACCCTCCATGTCGGCATGATGCCACGCACAATCGCCATTAGAATGCACGGGTTTATTTTCCAAGGAGTCGTCATGAGTGTCGTTGCGGTAGTCGGTCTGGGCTACGTAGGCCTGCCCCTTGCGGTTGAATTCGGCAAGAAATTCGAAACCATCGGTTTCGACCTTTCGGAAGCCAAGATTGCCCATTACAAGAACTACTGTGACCCCACCGGCGAGGTCACCACGGAAAACCTGAAGGCGGCGACTCGGCTCACCGTCAGCAACGACCCCACCACGATCGGCCGCGCCGATTTCATCATCGTCGCCGTGCCGACCCCGGTAGACGAAGCCCATATCCCCGATTTCTCTCCGCTGGTCAGTTCTTCCACTACCGTCGGCAAGTACATGAAGAAAGGCGCCACGGTAGTTTATGAATCCACCGTCTACCCCGGCGCCACCGAAGAAGTCTGCATTCCCCTGCTGGAAAAGCATTCCGGCCTGAAATGGAAAAAAGATTTCCATGTCGGCTACTCCCCCGAACGGGTCAATCCCGGCGACAAAGAACGCACCATCACCCGGATATTGAAAGTCGTCTCTGGCGACGACGGCCCCACGCTTGATGCCGTCGCCGAGTTGTACGCGGCGGTCATTTCCGCCGGCGTGCACCGCGCCAGCAGCATCAAGGTCGCCGAAGCCGCCAAGGTCATCGAAAACACCCAGCGCGACCTCAACATCGCCCTGATGAACGAACTTGCCCTGATCTTCGACCGCCTCGGCATCGATACGCTGGAAGTCCTGCAAGCCGCCGGCACCAAGTGGAACTTCCTGCCGTTCCGGCCCGGCCTGGTCGGTGGCCACTGCATCGGTGTCGACCCCTACTACCTCACCCACAAGGCCGCGATGTTGGGTTACCACCCTCAGGTCATCCTCGCCGGCCGCCAGATCAACGACGGCATGGCGGCGTATGTGGCGCAGCAAACCGTGAAAGCCATGATCCACAACGGCGGCGCCGTGAAGGGTGCCAAGGTCCTCGTTCTCGGCCTCACCTTCAAGGAAAACTGCCCCGACCTGCGCAACTCCAAGGTCGCCGATCTGGTCAAGGAACTGCAATCATTCGGTTGCGACGTGTCAGTGCATGACCCCATCGCCGAAGCGCCGGAAGCCGAACACGAATACGGCATCAGCCTCACCCCCTGGGACAAGCTGCCAAACAACGCCGACGCCCTCGTCGCCGCCGTCTCGCATAAGGAATACCTGGCCATGAGCCTGGCCGATGTGACCGCCAAATTGAAGAAGGGCGGCGTGTTCACCGATGTGAAGTCGGCTTATGACCCGGCGGCGGTGAAGGCAGCCGGGTTCAAGCTGTGGCGCTTGTAACCTCCATGAGCACGACAGGGTTGATTACCGAGGTGCTGGCGCGCCATCCGGATATCGCCCTGGCCGTTCTGTTCGGCTCTCTGGCGGCGGGCACGGCCCGGCTCGACAGCGATCTCGATCTAGCGGTCGCCGCCTCCACTCCCCTGACCAGCGAAGCTCGGATGGCCTTGATCGCCGATCTCGCCTTGCACATCGGCCGGCCGGTCGACCTGATCGACCTGGCGCGCGTCGGCGAACCCCTGCTTGGGCAGATCCTCGCGCATGGGCGGCGCGTGCTGGGCAGTGACGAGCGCCACGCGCAACTTTTGCGCCGGCATCTCTTCGACAACGCGGATTTCGCGCCCTATCGCAACCGGATACTGGCCGAACGGAGGCAGGCATGGATCGGCAGGTGATCGAGCAGAAACTGGAATCTCTGCGTCGCTGCCTTGCCAGGGTCAGTGGCAAGTGCCCGGCCGATGCGGAAACGCTGGAACGCGATGTCGATGCCCAGGACATCATTGCGTTGAACCTCACCCGCGCCGTGCAACTCAGTGTCGACGTGGCTGCCCACCTGATCGCCAGTCGTGAAATCCCCGCGCCGGACACCATGGGGCAGGCTTTCGATGCGCTCGCCAACGCGGGACTCATCAATCCGGAACTGGCCGCCCGCATGAGAAAGGCGGTCGGATTCCGCAATATCGCGATCCACAGTTACAACGCCATCGACTGGCATATCGTGCACAGCATATGTCGGCGGCATCTCGATGATTTTCGTGATTTCGCCGCCTGCGTCCTGAATCTGGAACCGTTATGACCGCTTATGAACAACTCCGCTCACACCTCCCCACCGCCCCGAAATCCTGGCTGATCACCGGGGTGGCCGGCTTCATCGGCTGCAACCTGCTGGAAGCCCTGCTCAAACTGGAGCAGAAAGTGGTCGGCCTGGACAACTTCGCCACCGGCCATCACCACAACCTCAAGCAGATACAGGATGCCGTCACTCCGGAACAATGGTCGCGCTTCAAGTTCATCGAGGGCGACATCCGCAAGCTGGACGACTGCCGCGCCGCCTGTGCCGGGGTCGATTACGTGCTGCATCAGGCCGCCCTCGGCTCGGTGCCGCGCTCCCTGGAAGACCCCCTCACCACCCATGGCGCCAACATCGATGGCTTCCTCAACATGCTGGTGGCGGCGCGCGATGCTCAGGTGAAACGCTTCGTCTACGCGGCGTCCAGTTCCACCTACGGCGACCATCCCGGTCTGCCCAAGGTGGAAGCCGTGATCGGCAAGCCGCTGTCACCCTATGCCGTGACCAAGCTGGTCAATGAGCAGTACGCCGACGTATTCGCCCGTGTCTACGGTTTCAAGAGCATCGGCCTCAGATACTTCAACATCTTCGGCGCCCGCCAGGACCCGGCGGGCGCCTATGCCGCCGTGGTGCCGAAGTGGACGGCGGCGATGATTCATAACGAGCCGGTCTATATCAACGGCGATGGCGAGACCAGCCGCGATTTCTGCTACATCGCCAACACCGTGCAGGCCAACCTGCTGGCCGCCACCGCCTTGCATCCGGATGCCGCCAACCAGGTCTACAACGTCGCGGTGGGCGACCGCACCACCCTGAATGACCTGTTCGAGGCCATCCGCTCCACCCTGGAGCCGCGCTTCCCGCATCTGAAAGACTGCAAGCCCAGCTATCGCGATTTCCGCGCCGGTGATGTGCGCCATTCGCTGGCCGACATCACCAAGGCGAAAACCCTGCTCGGCTACCAACCCAGCCATCGCATCAAGCAAGGCCTGGTGGAAGCGATGGACTGGTACGTCAGCGATCTTGCCCTGTAGCGCCGGCATCCTTGCCGGCAAGCCGGTTGCAAGCCGGCACCGCATAGGCCAAGCCTCCCTGGCAGCCTGGCACCTTGTCCCCGGGGTAGCACCGGCATCGTTGCCGATGAAGATGCCGGCAAGGATGCCGGCGCTACAGGAATGCCTGGTTGCCGTCGTATTCTTTTTCTCGGCAGCCAGCGCCCACGCCGACCTGCCGCCTCCGGTCGCCCAGGCGCTGGCCCAGGCTGGCATTCCCGACACCCATGTTGCCGCCGTGGTGCATGACCTCGACGCCGCCGAGCCCCTTCTTTTGCATGGTGGCGCGCGTTCCCTGAATCCCGCTTCGGTAATGAAACTGGTCACCACCCTGGCCGTACTCGACAGTTTTGGTCCCGCCCACACCTTCAAGACTCGCGTGCTGCTGGACGGTACGCTCAAGGACGGCATCCTCGACGGCCGCCTGATCCTGCAAGGCGGCGGCGACCCGGCGCTGACCCCCGAACGCTTCTGGCTGCTGTTGCGGGAAATCCGTGCGCGCGGGGTGCGCGAGATCCGTGGCGAGGTGGTGCTCGACGGCAGTTTTTACCGGCTTGGCCCGATCGACCCCGCCGCCTTCGACCAGGCTCCGCTGCGCCCCTACAACGCGCCACCCGCAGCCCTTCTGGCCAACTTCAATACTGTGTCTTTAATGCTGGCCAGCGACGGCACAACGGTCAGCGCGCGTTTTGATCCGCCGCTGGAAGCCCCCTCGCTCAGCAACCAACTGGTGCCCGGCGACGGTGCCTGCCAGGCCTTGCGCGAACAGATGCTGCTGGAGCCGGGAAAACTGACCGTCAATGGCCGTTATCCCCTGTCCTGCGGCGACCAGGCCATCGCCCTCAACCTGCTGCCGCCGGAGGCCACCACGGCGGCGTGGTTCAAGCAGATATGGGGCGAGTTGGGTGGCAAACTCAGTGGCAATCTCAGCGCTGGCGTGATGGCCGGCGAGGTGCGCAACTCCGTGCCGCCGACGGCGCGCCTCCTGCTGGAATTCGACTCCCCGCCGGTGGCGCAACTGGTCCGCGATACCAACAAGTTCAGCAATAACGTCATGACCAAGATGTTGCTGCTCAATCTCGGTGCCGCTCGCTATGGTGCCCCCGCCACCTGGGACAAGGGGGTGCGCGCGCTACGCGCCTGGCTGGCGGAACACGATCTGGAATGCGGCAAGCTGGTGCTGGAGAACGGAGCCGGCCTCTCCCGCATCGAGCGTATTTCGGCGGCCTCCCTGGCCCGCTTGCTGCGCTGGGCGACCCGGCAGCCCGCCTGGTTCGAGTTCGCCGCCTCGCTGCCGGCGGTAGGGTTGGAAGGCACGCAAAAGCACCGCCTCAACGGCTCCGCGGCCCAGGGCCAGGCCTGGCTGAAAAGCGGTAGCCTCAATGGCGTGCGCAACCTGGCCGGCTATGCGCGTACCCCGGACGGGCATCGCCGCGTGGTCGTATTCCTGATCAACCACGCTAATGCCGAAGCCGGCGGGCCCGCGCAGGACGCGCTGGTGGAGTGGGCCACTGACACCCTGGACGACCACCGGGGCGAGGCCTCGTCAGAGGCACCCAAAAGCATCGGAAAAGCAGCAAATTAGCAATAACTTATGCACATTTATTGTGCTTGACTTTGCTGGCCGAACCCGTTCCTGACACCTTTTCACATAAAATATAACCTATTGATATTAAAGGTTTTATTTTATGCGTAAAAATTGAGCCGATGGCCTAAGCTGGCGTGCTACAAGCGTTTTTACCTTTTCATGACAGCTTGCCCACAGGGTTATCCACAGGTTCGGTGGACAACTTTAAAACCCCTTTGAGGGGCGCCGGCTTCGCCCTTTTTTCTAACAAACCACATTAACTTTGAGCGTTAATTGAGCTTCGGGAATGCGGCTTTGCAACATGAAATATTTTCCTGTTTCGATTACCGACTCTTGCGCTCGCCAAGACCACGCGCTTCACCTTTGCGGGCTGCCGCGCGCATCGCGGATACCGAAGGTTAGGGGCTTCATCAAACGGTCCGTTCCTACGGCATGGCGGTTATTTCACGTTAAGTCTCCTGGTCTGCAATGAGTCCTATCGCCCGCGTCGCCCTCGACATCCCGCTCGACCGCCTGTTTGACTACCGGGCGCCGGAAGCGGAGGCGGCCGACATCGGCCGCCGGGTCGAAGTGCTGTTTGGGCCACGCACCCTGGTGGGGGTGCTGGTGGAACTGGCGGCGCACAGCGAGGTGGCGCCCGCCGCCCTGAAAACCCTCCTGCACATCGACCGCGATACGCCGCCACTGCCGGCCGAATTGCTGGCCCTGGCGCGCTTCGCCGCGGGCTACTACCACCACCCCCTGGGTGCGGTCCTGGCCAGTCTGTTGCCGCCCGCCCTGCGCCACGGTGGCCGCCAGGCAGCGTCGGCAGCCCGGCCGGTGGCCTATGTGCTAAGCGCAACGGGGCGTGCCGAAGTGGCCAAAATCAATGCCCGCAAGCCCGCGCAATTCGCGCTTGCCACTCGTTTTTTAGCTAACCCGGTGGCGCGCGCCGATCTCGGCGATAGGGAAAAGACGTTGCTGCGTGGCTGGCAAAAACGCGGCTGGCTGGAAGCCGCCACCCTCCCGCCGCCGCCCGCGAAAGAGAGGGTTTTTCCCCCGCCCACTGCGGACCAGGAAGCGGCGCTGAATGCCATCCGCGCGGCTGGCACGGGTTTTTCCCCCTGGCTGCTCTATGGGGTTACCGGCAGCGGCAAGACCGAGGTGTATCTGCGCCTGGTCGCCGAGTCCCTGGCGCGCGGCCGCCAGGCCCTGATTCTGGTGCCAGAAATTCACCTCACGCCGCAACTCAGCGAGCGCTTCAAGCAGCGCTTCCCGGGACGGCACCTGGTCGGCCTGCACAGCGGCTTGAGCAGTGGCGAGCGGCGCGCCGGCTGGCTGGAGGCCTTGGCGGGGCGCGCCGACATCATCCTGGGCACTCGCCTGGCGGTGTTCACCCCCCTGCCGCGCCTGGGTTTGATCGTGGTGGATGAGGAACACGACACCTCTTACAAGCAGATGGAGGGTATGCGCTATTCCGCGCGTGACGTGGCGGTATGGCGCGCTCGCCAAGCCGGCGTGCCGATCGTGCTGGGTTCCGCCACCCCCGCCCTGGAAACCTGGAACAACGCGCGCGCCGGGCGTTACCAACTGCTCAGCCTGGCCACCCGCGCCCATGCCCAGGCCAGCCTGCCGACCGTGCGCCTGATCGACAGCCGCGCCGATCATCCCAAACAAGGCCTCAGCCGTGCCCTGCTGGCCGCCCTGGAAGCCACCCTGCAACGCGGTGAACAGAGCCTGGTGTTCATCAACCGGCGCGGCTACGCCCCCACCCTGCTGTGCAACGGCTGCGGCCATGTCTTCCCCTGCCCACGCTGTTCCGCGCATCTGGTGCTGCACCGCGCGCATGGCAACAACTCGGCGGGTTATCGCCTGGTGTGCCACCACTGCGGGCTGAACACGCGCCCGCCGGAAGCCTGCCCAGAATGCGGCGGCGTCGATTTGCGCCCTTCCGGCCAAGGCACGCAGCGGGTGGAAGAAACCTTGGCGGAACGCTTTCCCGAAGCCCGCATTTTGCGTATCGACCGCGACAGCGCCGCGCGCAAGGGGGCTTTTTCCGCGATGCGCGAGCGGGTGGCGGCGCGCGAGGTGGACATCCTGGTGGGCACCCAGATCGTCGCCAAAGGCCACGACTTCCCCCATCTCACCCTGGTCGGCGTGATCGGCGCCGACCAGGCCCTGGTGTCGCCGGACTTCCGCGCCAGCGAGCGCCTGTTCGCCCAGCTCATGCAGGTGGCGGGGCGCGCCGGCCGCGCCGAGCACCCGGGCATGGTCCTGATCCAGACCCGTTACCCCGGCCATCCGCTGTATCAGGCGGTGGCGCGCCACGATTACCCGGGTTTCGCCGCCGCCGCCCTGCGCGAACGCCGCGCTGCCGACTTCCCACCCTTCGTCGCGCAAGCGGTGTTGCGCGCCGAGGCGAACACGGAAGAAGCCGCGCTGGGGTTTTTGCTGGCGGCGCGTGAAATCGGCCTGGAAATCGGCCAAGGCGTGGCGCGGGGCGTGGAAATCTTCGACCCGGTTCCCGCCTTGATGCTGCGTATTGCCGGCCGCCACCGCCTGCAATTGCTGCTGCAATCCGGCGCTCGCGGCCGCCTGCAAGCTTTTCTTGGGGTCTGGCTGGAAGCCGTGGCGAGGCTGCCGGCGCGGGGTGTGAAGTGGATATTGGATGTCGACCCGGTGGATGTCTGACCTACGCCGCTTGCCGGTATTGGCTATTGCGGTGCGGCGAAATCCTTGTGTACCCTCAAGCCCGCCTCTTCCTCACGCCGCAAGGATGCTTCCGTGACCCCCGCCAAACCCTCCAGCTTCGCCAAGACCAAATCCCGCGCCGCCCCCAACCCGGCCAAGGAGGTGATCGGTGTGACCCGAGTCGCGGCTATCCAGATGGCTTCCGGCCCCAATGTGGCGGCCAATCTGGCGGAAGCCGAGCGGCTGATCGGCATGGCGGTGGCGGCCGGCGCCAGGCTGGTGGCGTTGCCGGAAAATTTTTCCATCATGGGTTTGACGGACACCGACAAGATCGCGGTGTGCGAGCAGGAAGGCAAAGGGCCGATGCAGAAATTCCTCGCCGCCCAGGCGAAGAAACACGCTATCTGGCTGGTGGGGGGCTCGATTCCCATGGCCTGCGATGACCCCGGCAAGGTGCGCAATGCCTGTCTGGTCTATGACGACCGTGGCCGGCTGGTGGCGCGCTACGACAAGATCCACCTGTTCGGCCTCGACCTCGGCAACGAGCATTACCGCGAAGAAAACACCATCGAAGCGGGCGACCGCGTGGTGGTGGTGGAAACCCCATTCGGCCGCCTCGGCCTGTCGATCTGCTACGACCTGCGCTTTCCCGAGCTGTATCGGGCGATGGGCGAGGTGGACATGATCGTGGTGCCAGCCGCCTTCACCGCCACCACCGGCCGCGCGCATTTCGAAACCCTGATTCGCGCCCGCGCCATCGAGAACCTGGCCTATGTGATCGCCCCGGCGCAGGGCGGCTACCATGTCTCCGGCCGCGAGACCCACGGCGACAGCATGATCGTCGACCCCTGGGGCAACATCCTTGACCGCCTGCCGCGCGGTTCCGGTGTGGTCATCGCCGGCATCAACCCGACCTATCAGGCCGGCCTGCGCGCTAGCCTGCCCGCGCTCAAGCACCGCAGCCTGGAATGCCGCAAAGGCATCAAGGTAGACGTCATCAAACCCTGAACCCGTGGGGTGCGCCGGTATCCCCGCCGACCCCCCACCCAAGCCGGCAACCCTGTTGGCACTACGAGACCCCAATGAACGCCGTCGATCCCAACCTGTTTCTCTTCTCCACCGCCGAATCCACCCTGCTATTGCCCAATGAGCTGGACCTGCCCCAGCTCGACGCGGTGTTCGGCCTGCTTGCCGCGCACCGCGTCGACGATGCCGACGTGTATTTCCAGTATTCCCGTTCCGAGGCCTGGAGCCTGGAAGAAGGCCAGGTCAAATCGGGCAGCTTCAACATCGACCAGGGCGTCGGTGTGCGCGCGGTGGCCGGCGACCATACCGCCTTCGCCTATTCCGACGACATCAGCCTGGCGGCCATCCAGGAAGCCGCCACCACCGTGCGCGCCATTGCCGCCGCCGGTAAGGGAGCCAGCCTACAGGTGGCGCATCGGGTGCGCGGGCGCACCCTGTATGCGCCGATCGACCCGCTGGCCTCCCTCACCGAGGCGGAAAAAGTGGCCCTGCTGCACCGGCTGGAGAACTACGCCCGCGGCCTTGACCCGCGCGTCAGCCAGGTCATGGCCAGCCTCGCGGGCGAATACGAAGTCATTCTGGTGGCGCGTCTGGACGGTCGCCTGGCGGCGGATGTGCGGCCGCTGGTGCGGGTCTCGCTGCAAGTCATCGTCGAACAGGGCGGCCGCCGCGAGCAGGGCTCGGCGGGCGGCGGCGGCCGCTTCAACTACGCGCATTTCAGCGACGATCAGTTGCTCGAATACGCGCAGTTGGCGGTGGCGCAGGCGCTCACCAATCTCGACGCGATTCCCGCGCCGGCCGGCAACATGACCGTGGTACTCGGTTCCGGCTGGCCCGGCATCCTGCTGCACGAGGCCATCGGCCACGGCCTGGAAGGCGATTTCAACCGCAAGGGTTCTTCCGCGTTTTCCGGCCGCATCGGCCAGCGGGTGGCGGCGGACGGCGTTACCGTGGTGGATGACGGCACGCTGGCTGATCGCCGCGGCTCGCTCAACGTCGATGATGAGGGCACGCCCACACAACGCACGGTGTTGATCGAAAACGGCATCCTCAAGGGCTATATGCAGGACGCCATGAATGCCCGCCTGATGAACATGGCCCCCACCGGCAACGGGCGGCGCGAATCGTTCGCCCATCTGCCGCTGCCGCGCATGACCAATACCTACATGCTGGCGGGCGACAAAGACCCTGCGGAAATCATCGCTTCCGTGAAGAAAGGGCTGTATGCCGCCAACTTCGGCGGCGGCCAGGTGGACATCACTAGCGGCAAGTTCGTGTTCTCGGCGGCCGAGGCCTATCTCATCGAGGACGGCCGCATCACCCGCCCGGTAAAGGGTGCGAGCCTGGTTGGCAACGGCCCGGATGTGCTCACCCGCGTCTCCATGATCGGCAACGACCTGAAGCTCGACCCCGGCGTTGGCACCTGCGGCAAGGAAGGCCAGAGCGTGCCGGTGGGTGTCGGCCAGCCGACGCTGCGGGTGGATGGGCTTACCGTCGGCGGCACGTCGTGAACAAAACGGGTTAGCCGCGGCCCTTCACCCACACGCCCCCACCGCTCCGCACGCGGTGCAGAACTCGCAGCCGTCCTTCTTGATCACCGTGGCGTTGCCGCATTCCTTGCATATCGCGCCGGTCATCATGACTTTGGCGGGTTCGCCGGAATGGGCGGGGGGCAGCGCGGGGGTTTGCAGGATGCCCATTTCCCTCACCGGCAGGCCGTCTTCCGTCAGGATGCCGAGCATGGCGTAGCGGTGGATGATGAGGCGGGCGACGTAGGCGACGGTGGAGGGCCAGTTGCTCTGTTTCGATTGTCCTGGCACGAAGGCCATGAAGTCGCCCAGGGGTTCCGGGTAGTTGAGGAGCTTCCTCAGTTTCATGCCGATCCACGCCGGGTCCATGACCCGCATGTCGAGCGACAGCAGTTTGCACAGGCCGTCCAGCGCCCGCGGGTATTCGCCGGCGAGCCAGACGGAATAGGGGCGGGTGACGCCATCCGGCAGGGTGATTTCCTTGAGGCCGAGGACGAAGTCGTCGCCGGTGTGGGGGTTGTAGACATCCACGGTCCAGGACAAGGTGCCATCGGTGCCGGTCTTGGGTTCCTTGTGTGAGAACAGGGCGTCGAGCAGCGGGCTGAAATTCTCCTCGCCGCCTTCCAGGGCGTGCAGGTCGTCCAGGCGCCAGCGCAGGAGTTGCGCGGTGGCGGCGACCAGGCTGGGCATCTGGCGCGGTTCGCCATTGGGGGGGAAGGGGATGGCGCAACTGTCGTCGCCGCGCGTTTTCGCCAGGGTGTCGAGCTTCAATTTGAGCCAGCCGCGATCGTTGGCGCGCATGTCCATCGACAGCGTTTTCGCCACAGCGCCCAAGCCACGCGGCTGTTCGGCGCCGTTGACCCAGACTTCGAATGGCCAGGCGCGGCCTTCGCCTTCGCCGTGGCTAACCTCGGTGTGGCCGACGAACAGGGCGAAGCTGCCGCAGGCGCTGTCGATCATGTAGCACCAGGCCGGGTTGCCGCCGGACAGTTTCGGGCGGCCGGGCCATTTCAGGCTTTCCAGCACCGGTGCCGGCAGGGCCTTGATTTCGATGCGGCGGTTGACGTCAGAGAGCTCGAAGTCCTGCGGTGATTTGGCCTTCGCGGCGGCGGTCTTGTCCGCTGCCTGGGATTCCGTGCCGGTGGACAGCACGCTGCCGAGGACGGCGTTGGGGCGGTAGGTGGCCAGCCCCTTGAGGCCGGCTTTCCAGCCCGCCATGTAGAGGCCTTCAAAGTCGGTGTAGGGGTAGTCGACCGGAACGTTGACTGTCTTGGAGATGGCGGAATCGACGTAGGGCGCGACGGCGGCGACGATATTCATGTGCGCCAGGGCGGAGATTTCCAGGGCGGTGACGAAGGCGGCCGGCAGGTTCTCCATGTCGCCCCCCTGTTCCCGGTACACCCGCCAGGCATGGTCTTCCACCTGGTATTCCTTCCAGCCGCCTTCGGCCAGGCGCTTCTTGCGCGTGTAGGCCCAGGAGAACGGCGGCTCGATGCCATTGCTGGCGTTGTCGGCGAAGGCCAGCGAGATGGTGCCGGTGGGCGCGATGGAAAGCAGGTGCGAGTTGCGGATGCCGTGCTCGCGGATCGCGGCCTTGATCTCCTCCGGCAAGCGCGAGGCGAAGTTGCCGCCGGACAGATACAAATCCGGGTTGAACAGCGGGAAGGGGTCGCGTTCGATCGCCAGGTCCACCGAGGCGAGATAAGCCTGGTCGCGCATGAACTCGGCTACTTTGGTGGAGAAGGCCAGCGCCTCCGGGGTGTCGTAGCGCAGGCCGAGCATCACCAGGGCGTCACCCAGGCCGGTGAAGCCGAGGCCGACGCGGCGCTTGGCGTGGGCTTCGGCGCGCTGCTTTTCCAGTGGCCAGGCGGTGAGGTCGAGCACATTGTCGAGCGCCCGCACGCAGGTAGGCAGGATGCGCTTGAGGCCCTCGAAATCGAAGCTGGCCTCTTCGCTGAAGGCGCTGTTGACGAAGCGGGTGAGGTTGAGCGAGCCGAGGCAGCAGCAGCCGTAGGGCGGTAACGGCTGTTCGCCGCACGGGTTGGTCGCCTCGATGGTTTCGCAGTAGCCGAGGTTGTTGTCGCGGTTGATGCGGTCGATGAACAGCACCCCAGGTTCGGCGTGGTCGTAGGTGGAGGACATGATCTGGGTCCACAGCTCGCGCGCGCGCAACTTGCGGTAGACCCAGAGGCCCTCATCGGCGTCGCCTCCGCGGTGATAGGCGCCGTTGGCCTTCTGTTCGGCACCGGGCTCGGCCTTGTGCGCCAGTTCCACATCGCCGTCGGCCGCCACCGCTTGCATGAAGGCATCGGTGACGCCCACGGAGATGTTGAAATTCTTCAGGTCGCCCTGGTCCTTGGCGTGGATGAAGGCTTCGATATCCGGATGGTCGCAGCGCATCACCCCCATCTGGGCGCCGCGCCGGCTGCCCGCCGATTCCACCGTCTCGCAGGAGCGGTCGAACACGCGCATGTAGGACACCGGCCCGCTAGCGCGCGACTGGGTGCCTTTCACCAGCGCGCCTTTCGGGCGGATGGTGGAAAAATCATAGCCGACGCCCCCGCCGCGGCGCATGGTTTCAGCGGCTTCTTCCAGCGCCACATAGATACCGGGCCGACCGTCCGACTCGCCGGAAATCGCATCGCCCACCGGCTGCACGAAACAGTTGATCAGGGTCGCCTGCAAGCCGGTGCCCGCGGCCGAATTGATCCGACCGGCCGGGACGAAACCCGCTTCCATGGCCTGAAAGAAAGCTTTTTCCCAGTGCGCCCGTTGTGCCTTTTTCTCCACCGAAGCCAAAGCCCGTGCCACCCTGATGCGCACATCAACCACGTTCTTCTCGTCGCCTTTGGCGTATTTTTCCAACAGCACTTCACTGGAAATGGCTTGATCGGCCAGTTCGGGGAACAGGGCTTCCTGCATGGTGGCGTCCTCACACTAGATATATGGTGGAAACCGCTTTTTAAACACTATGGGCAGTGTATTCAAGGAGAATTTTCATGGCTGAATTACAGCGTTGCCCGTGGCCCGGCAGCGACCCGCTCTACCAGCGCTATCACGACGAAGAATGGGGGGTTCCGCTGCGTGATGAGCGGGCGCTATTCGAGTTGCTGTTGCTGGAAGGGATGCAGGCGGGCTTGTCGTGGATCACCCTCCTGCGCCGCCGCGAGGGGCTGCGCCTGGCTTTTGACGGCTTCGACCCGGCGCGCATCGCCACCTACGATTCAGATCGTGTCGCGGCCCTGTTGGCCGATTCGCGCATCATCCGCAACCGCGCCAAGGTGGCCGCCGCGATTGCCAACGCGCGCGCGTTTCTCGCCGTGAAGGCGCGTGGCGGCGATTTTTCCGAACTGATCTGGGCAGTGGTGAATGGCCAGCCACGGCAGAACCATTGGCGCGCAATGGCCGAGGTGCCGGCGGCGACGGAAGACTCGCAACGCTTGAGCCAGTGCCTGCTGCAACGGGGCTTCAAGTTCGTCGGCCCGACCATCTGCTATGCCTTCATGCAGTCCGCCGGCCTGGTCAACGATCATCTGCTGAGCTGCCCACGGCATGGGGAAGTCATGCGACTGGCGTGATGAACCGTTGGCCCCCCCCGCTCCTACGCGGGGTCGAGGGTCGCCACCACCGGCGTATGGTCTGAGGGCCGCTCCAGCTTGCGCGGCGCCTTGTCGATCTCCACCGCCGCGCAGCGGGCGGCCAGTTCCGGCGACAGCAGGATGTGGTCGATGCGCAGCCCCAGGTTGCGGCGGAAGCCGGCGGCGCGGTAATCCCACCAACTGAAACTCTTTTCCGGCTGCTCGAACAGGCGGAAGGCATCCTTCAGACCCAGGCCCAGCAGCGCCCGGAACTGCTCGCGTTCCGGCTCTGACACCAGCACATTGCCCACCCAGGCCGCCGGGTCATGCACGTCGCGGTCTTCCGGCGCGATGTTGTAGTCGCCCAGCAGGGCCAGGCACGGATAGCGCGCCAGTTCGTCCTTGAGCCAGGAATGCAGCGCATTCAACCAGCGCAGTTTGTAGAGATACTTGTCGGAATCCAGGCTCTGGCCGTTGGGGATGTAGATGCAGACCACGCGGGTTTGCGTACCCCCGGCGTCCACCGTCGCCGCCAGCACCCGCTTCTGCTCATCCGCGAAACCGGGAATGCCAGCCTGCGCGTCTTCAAGCGGCAAGCGGCTGACGATGGCGACGCCGTTGTAGGTCTTCTGTCCGCTGAAGGCGACCTGGTAGCCGGCCGCCTCGATTTCCGCGCGTGGGAAATTGGCGTCTTCCAGCTTGGTTTCCTGCAGACAGACCACATCGGCCTGCGTCGCGGCCAGCCAATCGAGCAGATGCGGCAGGCGGACTTTCAGGGAATTGACGTTCCAGGTGGCGAGTTTCATGGGGACGGTTGGCAGAAGTTGATTCACTCGGCAGCCGCGATGACGTGGTGGATGATCTCCTCCAGATGGTCTTCCATTCCCAGCCAGAGCGGCAGGCGCACCAGGCGGTCGGAGAGTTCCAGCGTATGGCGCATGTCGCCCACCGCGCGGCCATGCCGGAGTCCGGCCGGCGAGGTGTGCAATGGGACGTAGTGAAACACGCTGCTGATGCCCTGCGCCTTGAGTGTGGCGATGAACGCGGTACGCTTTTCCAGGGAGGGCAGGAGCAGTTGGTACATGTGCGCGTTGTGCCGGCAATGGGCCGGCACCTGCGGGCAGCGCACCTTGCCGCGTTGTTCCAGATCGAGGAAGGCGTCGTGGTAGGTCTGCCAGATGTCCAGCCGGCGTTGCGTGATGGCGTCCGCCTCCTCCATCTGCGCCCACAGGAAGGCGGCGATCAACTCACTCGGCAGGAAGGAGGAACCGATGTCCACCCAGGTGTATTTGTCCACCTGGCCGCGGAAGAACTGGCTGCGGTTGGTGCCTTTCTCGCGGATGATTTCGGCGCGCTCGGCCAGCGCCGGATCGTTGACCAGGAGGGCGCCGCCCTCGCCGGAAATGATGTTCTTGGTCTCGTGGAAGGAGAGCGCGGCAAGGTGGCCGATGCTGCCGAGCGGACGCCCCTGGTAGCTGGACATGATGCCCTGCGCGGCATCCTCGATGACCAGCAGCTTGTGGCGCGCGGCGATGTCCATGATGGCGTCCATCTCGCAGGCCACCCCGGCGTAATGCACCGGCACGATGGCGCGGGTTTTATTCGTGATGGCCGCCTCGATCAGTGTCTCGTCGATATTCAACGTGTCCGGGCGGATGTCCACAAACACCGGCACCGCGCCGCGCAGTACGAAGGCATTGGCGGTGGAAACGAAGGTGTAGGACGGCATGATCACTTCGTCGCCGGGCTGGATGTCGGCCAGGATCGCCGCCATTTCCAGCGCCGCCGTACAGGAATGAGTTAATAACGCCCGCCTTGCACCGGTCCGTTGTTCCAGCCAGGCATTGCATCTTTTGGTGAAGCTACCATCGCCCGCCAGCCACCCGTTGTGGTGTGCCTGGGCGATGTACCAGAGTTCCTTGCCGGTCATGTAGGGCTTGTTGAATGGGATAATCATGCCAGATCACTCAATGAGTACGTGCGTGATTTACTGCACATGGTGGGACAACTGCCTTGTAGATGGCATTACTTGGGGGCGAAAGACTAAAAAACCTCTCATCTGCGTTGATTCATAATGATTCCGGTAAAGCATGTTTCCGAAGACGGTATTTTTGAAGGCTCTGTTCGCGAATGCTGTGGTCAGGCTCACGTGGTGAGCCTCATTGGGAGGAGACTGGGTGTCATGGCGCACGTACGCCGACACATC
>PFJX01000123.1 GCA_002784045.1 Hydrogenophilales bacterium CG_4_10_14_3_um_filter_63_21 | reverse complement strand
GATTTGAACACGTCCCAATAGCTCGGAAAGGTCTTGGCGGTGCATTTCGGGTTGTTGATCCGCACCGGCACGCCGCCCAGGCTGACCAGCGAGAAGCACATGGCCATGCGGTGGTCGTCGTAGGTGTCGATGACCGCGTTGGCCGTCAGTTTGGCCGGCGGCGTGACCCGGATGAAGTCGGCGCCCTCCTCCACCGTGGCGCCGAGTTTGCGCAACTCGGTGGCCATGGCGGCGATGCGGTCGGTTTCCTTGACCCGCCAGGAGGCAATGTTGCGCAGCGTGGTGGTGCCATTGGCGAAAAGGGCGAGGATGGCCAGGGTCATGGCGGCGTCGGGGATGGGGTTGCAGTCGAGGTCGATGGCGTGGAGGCGGTCGGCGCAGCCAAGGCGGCATTCGATCCACGAGGTTGCGTTATTTCGGCCAAACCCCACTTCCGCGCCCATGCGCGCCAGGGCCTCGGCGAAGCGGACATCGCCCTGGATGCTGTCGCGGCCGACGCCTTCGACCCGCACCGGGCCATGGCCGATGGCGCCGGCGGCGAGGAAATAGGAGGCCGAGGAGGCGTCGCCCTCCACTTCGATTTCACCGGGGCTCTGGTAGGTGGCGGCAGGCACGGTGAAGCGTTGCCCGCCTTCGCGTGTCACTTCGACGCCGTAGCGCCGCATCAGGTTGAGGGTGATCTCGACGTAGGGCTTGGAGATCAGCTCGCCTTCCACCACGACTGTGGCCTCGCGGCCGAGCAGGGGCGCGGAAAGCAACAATCCAGTGAGGTACTGGCTGGAGACGTTGCCTTTGACGGTGATCTCGCTGGCACCGCTTTCCGGGGGGGTGATATGCAGCGGAGGGAAGCCGTCGTTTTCCGTGTAGTCGATCTGGGCGCCGGCCTGGCGCAACGCATCGACCAGGTCGCCGATGGGGCGTTCGTGCATGCGCGCCACGCCGGAAAGGGTGTAATCGCCGCCGCTCATGGCACAGGCGGCGGTGAGTGAGCGGAAGGCGGTCCCGGCGTTGCCGAGGAACAGGTTGGCGTATTTCACCGGGAAGCGGCCCCCTACCCCGTCCACCTGATAGTCGTCGCCTTCAAGGCGCCGCCAGTTCACGCCCAGGCGGCGCAGGGCGTCGAGCATGACGCGGGTGTCGTCGGAATCGAGCAGGCCCTTGACCCGGGTTTGCCCGGAGGCCAGGGCGGAGAGCAGAAGGATGCGGTTGGAAATACTTTTCGAGCCGGGCAGGCGCACCGTGCCACGGGTGCCGGAGGAAGCCGGCAGGTCGACATAGTCGTTCATGTGTGTTTTCCCTTGATCCAGTTATGCCGAGCCTGGCGGGCGCGCGCGAAAAGGGCTTCCAGAGCCTGTCCGTCGCGCGCTTCGATCAGGCCACGGATGGCTTCCAGTTTGTCGATGTAGGCATCCAGTTCGCCGAGCAAGGCGTCGCGGTTAGCCAGGGCGATGTCACGCCACATTTCCGGGTGGCTGCCGGCGATGCGAGTGAAATCGCGGAAGCCGCTGCCGGCAAAGCGGAAAAAAGTGTCGGCATCCTGGCGCTCGGCCAGTTCTTCCATCAGCGCGAAGGCGGCCAGGTGCGGCAGATGGCTGACGGCCGCGAAGACGCGGTCGTGGTCGGCTTCATTCATGCATGCGACATGAGCACCGCAGGCGGCCCACAGGGATTCGATCCGATCGACATCTTCGGCCCGGTTTTCCGGCTGGGGCGTGAGGATGACCGGCTTGTCTTTGAACAGATGGGCACGCGCGGCGCCGGCGCCGTTGCTTTCCGCGCCGGCGATGGGGTGGCCGGGAATGAACTGGCCGATCTTGCCGCCCAGGGCGGCGCGCGCGGCGGCGATCACATCCCGCTTGGTGCTGCCGGCGTCCGTCAAGAGCGCGCCGGCGGGCAGCGTCTCGGCCAGCTCGCGGAACAGGGCCGGCATGGCGCCGACCGGTATCGCGGCGAGCACCAGATCGGCGTCTTTGACTGCGGCGGCGGCGTGCTCGCCAATGGCGTCGATGATGCCCAGTTTCAGCGCCTGTTCGAGATTGGCGCGGCTGCGGCCGACCCCGGTGACCCGCTCGACCCGTCCCTGGCGTTTCAAGGCCAGGGCAAAGGAGCCACCGATCAGGCCGGTACCGATGACAACCAGATGTTTGATCTTGGTCATGCTTGCTCCTGGATTTCGCCCAGCGCGTCCAGAAAGCGCGCGTTCTCATCGGGCAAGCCGATGCTCACGCGCAGGAAGGCGGGCAGGCCGTAATTGGCTACCGGGCGGACGATAACGCCTTTGCGCAACAAGGCTTGATACACCCGCGTGGCGACGCTGGCGTCCTTATTTTCGCGCTCAGTTGCGTGCCCTCCCACTTCGATGCAGACGAAATTGCCATGGGAGGGGATATGCCCCAGGCCGAGGCGCTCGCAGCCTTCCAGAAGCTGCGCCATTCCCGCATCGTTGACGGCCTTGGCGCGGGCAAGAAATTCGCTATCGTCGAGCGCGGCCGCGGCCGCCGCCAGGCCTAAGCTGTTGACGTTGAATGGTTGCCGCAGGCGGTTGAGCAGATCGGCGACGTCCGGGTGCGCCAGGGCGTAACCCACACGCAGGCCGGCCAGGCCGTAAGCCTTGGAGAAGGTGCGGGTGAGGATGAGATTAGGGAACTCGGACAGCCACGAAACCGAGGGCGCGCGTAGCCGGGCATCCAGGAATTCGCCGTAGGCTTCGTCGAGTACCACGGCGACGGTGGGCGGCACCGACTGCAAAAATTCGTGCAATTCCCCGGCGCTCAATAACGTACCCGTCGGGTTGTTGGGGTTGGCGATGAACACCACGCGGGTGTTGCCGCGGATGGCGGCGCGCATGGCGGCGAGGTCGTGGCCCCAGGCGCACGCCGGCACCTCGATGCCGGTGGCCCCGACCGCTTGGGTGGCGAGCGGATAGACCGCGAAGGCGTGTTCGGAATAGACCGCCGAAGTGCCCGGCCCCAGCAGCGCGCGCGCCGCCAGTTCCAGCACGTCGTTGGAGCCGTTGCCAAGGATGACGCCGGCAATGTTCACGCCGAGTTTGCTGGCGAGCGCGGATTTCAGCGCGAAGCCATTGCCGTCGGGATACCGCGCCACCTCGTCGAGACCCGCGGCGATGGCCGCGCGCGCCTTGGGGCTCGGCCCAAGCGGGTTTTCGTTGGAAGCGAGTTTGACGATGTCGGCATCACGCAGGCCCATTTCGCGGGCCAGTTCGGAGATCGGTTTGCCCGGCTGATACGGCGCGATGGCGCGGATATGGGGGGGGGCGAGGTCGCAAAGCGGCATGAACAGGGCCCGGGCAATCAGACGGCAACTGGGTAAGAACCGAGCACCTTGAGGAAAGTGCAGTGTTCTGCCACGGCATGCAGGGCATTCTGGATGTTGGCGTCATTGCGATGCCCGTCGATGTCCATGTAGAAGACATAGTCCCAGGAACCGGTGCGGGCGGGGCGCGATTCCAGTTTGGACAGGCCGATGTTGTGGTCGGCCAGGGGGGCGAGCAACCCCAGCAGGGAGCCGGGACGATTCTTGGCGGACAACACCAGCGAGGTCTTGTCGCGCCCGGAAGGGGCGGCATCCGAATGGCCCAGCACCAGAAAACGCGTGCTGTTGTTGGGTTCGTCCTCGATGTCGCGGGCGACGATTTTCAAGTCGTAGTGTTCCGCCGCCAGCTTGCCGGCGATCGCCGCCGTGGCGGGGTTTTCCGCCGCCATGCGCGCCGCCTCCGCATTGCTGGTGACGCGGATGGTCTTGACCCCATACAGGTGTTGCCCCAGCCACTCGTGGCACTGGCCCAGGGATTGCGCGTGGGAATAGACCACTTCGATGCCGTTCAAATCATCGACCTTGCGCATCAGATGCTGGCGGATGCGCAACTTCACCTCGCCGCAAATGCGCAGCGGGCTGCTCAGGAGTAGATCCAGGGTGCGGTTGACCGCGCCTTCGCTGGAATTTTCCACCGGCGCCACGCCGAACGTGGCTTCACCGCGTTCGACGGCGCGGAACGCCTCGTCGATGTCGGCACAGGGCAGCCCATGCACGGCATGGCCGAAATGCTTCACCGCCGCCGCTTCCGAAAAAGTGCCCTGCGGCCCCAGATAAGCCACAGTCAGCGGCTGCTCAAGCGCGCGGCAAGCGGACATGATTTCCTTGAACAACACGGAAATCGACTCCGGCGACAGCGGGCCACTATTCGCGGCCTGTAGGCGGCGCACCACCTGGGCTTCTCGCTCGGCGCGATAAATGGAACCGTTCTTGAGATGGCCAATGTCCTGTGCCAGGCGTGCTCGTTCATTGAGCAGTCGTAACAAGTCTTCGTCAATGCGGTCGATAAGATTGCGCAGGCGGGTGAGTTGCTGGTTCATGTCGTGGCTGCGGTAGGTTTACTCGGTGGGCGCGGCGGGCAAGTAGCGCACCCGCAGTACCCCCGCGATCGCGGCAAGCTGGGCGATGGCGGATGCGGTCGGCGCGCTGTCCACATCCACCAGGGTGAAGGCCATGTCGCCCTTGGACTTGTTCACCATGTTGTGGATGTTCAGCGCGGCGGCGGCCAGCGTGGTGGAGATCTGCCCCAGCATGTTGGGCACGTTGGCGTTGGCGATGGCCAGGCGAAAGCCGGATTCGCGCGGCATGGACAGGTTGGGGAAGTTCACCGAATTGAGAATGTTGCCGTTATCCAGGTAGTCGGAAATCTGTTCGGCCACCATGATGGCGCAGTTCTCCTCCGCTTCCTCGGTGGAGGCGCCCAGGTGCGGCAGGGCGGCGAAACGCGGGTGCTGGCGCAAGAGGTTGCTCGGGAAGTCGCACACATAAGCCTGCATCTTGTTGTCGTTGAGGCCGGCCAGCACGGCTTCCTCGTTGACGATGCCGTCGCGCGCGAAGTTGAGCAGCACGCACCCCTTCCGCATCAACTTGACCCGGTCGGCATTGATCAGGTCGCGGGTAGTGGGCACCAGCGGGGTGTGCAGGCTAATGAAATCGGAATGCTTGACCAGTTCATCCACCGAGGCCGCTTTCCTTACCTGGGCGGGCAGGCGCCAGGCCGCGTCCACGGTGATTTCCGGGTCAAAGCCGATGACCTGCATCCCCAGGCGGATGGCGGCATCCGCGACCAGCGAGCCGATGGCGCCGAGGCCGATGACACCGATCGTTCGGCCCTGCAATTCATGGCCGACAAAGGTTTTCTTGCCGGCTTCGACTTGCTTATGCAGCGATTCATCATCGCCGCGCAGGCCGGCCACGAAGTTCAGTGCCGGCAACAGGTTGCGCGCGCCCATCAACATGCCGGCGATGACCATTTCCTTCACCGCGTTGGCGTTGGCCCCAGGCGCATTGAACACCACCACCCCGCGCGCGCTCATCGCCTTCACCGGGATATTGTTGGTGCCGGCCCCGGCGCGGCCGATGGCCAAAACCGATTCAAGAATCGGCATTTCATGCATGACTTGCGAGCGCACCAGAATGGCATCCGGGGCCGCGATGTCGTTGCCCACCACATAGCGCTGTGGCAGGCGTGCGAGCCCCTTCCTGGAAATGGCGTTGAGGGTGAGAATTTTCTGGGGTCTGGCCATGATTTCAAATCTCGTTCAAGACGGAAGTTTGGGACGGATGAGCAGGGCATCTGGAGTCAATACAGAAAATGAACCGGGCAACTCCAATCCATGCCTCTGGATTTGCGAGGTGGCCAGTACTGCTTTGGCTGTTTCCCGCAGGCCATATAGGCGGACCAGAAGAACCCCGGCATGCACCATGTGCAGTCTTGAACACGAGTTCTCCAAAGTCCTTGTCCGCAGTAATCAACGGAACCTGGTGATCGATCGCCAAGGCCAATACCCCGGAATCCGGCAGTCTTGTCGCCATCTCCGCGATGGACAGCACTTCGTGCCCCGCCAGTCTCAATGCCCGAACGATGCCCGCGTCGACACTTTCGTCGGCAACAAATTTCATGCTGCTCGCTGGTCGACCGGGTAGATCACATCGGCACGCATGAAACGCGCAGCGAACTCGATCGCGGCCAGGATATCGTCATGGTTACGGCGCGGAAGCGCGCTAAGCACCTGAGCTTCGCTCTCTCCCGCCGCCAGTCGTTCGAGAATGCCTTCGACAGTCACGCGGGTTCCCTGAATAACCGGTTTACCCATCATCACGGCCGGATCCGAAACGATTCTGGCAGCCATACCCGTTCTCCTTGCGGCCGATCAGCCGCGCGCTTTCTCGAATTCCTTCATGATGTCCACCAACGCTCTCACCCCTTCCACCGGCATGGCGTTGTAGATGGAAGCGCGCATGCCGCCCACGGAACGGTGGCCCTTCAACTGCACCAGGCCGCGCGACTTGGCGGCCTTGAGGAAGTCCTCATCCAGTGCCGCGTCTTTCAGGGTGAAGGGGACGTTCATGAGGGAGCGGTTTTCGCGGGCCACCGGCGAGTGATAGAAGTGGGTGGAATCCAGGTAGTCGTACAGCAGCGCGGCCTTCTGGCGGTTGGTCCGCTCCATCGCGCCCAGTCCGCCCTTCGCCTTCAGCAGCTTGAACACCAGGCCGGCGATGTAGATGGCGTAGGTGGGCGGGGTGTTGTACATGGAATCGTTATCGCCGTGGGTCTTGTAGTCGAACATGGTCGGCGTGCCGGCGATCGGTTGGCCGATCAGGTCGTCGCGCACGATCACCAGCGTCAAGCCGGCCGGGCCGATGTTTTTCTGCGCCCCGGCATAGATCAAACCGTACTTTGAAACATCCATGGGCCGCGACAGAATAGTGGAGGACATGTCGGCCACCAGCGGCACCTCGCCAGTTTCCGGAACCCAGAACATCTCCACGCCGCCAATGGTTTCATTCGGGGTGATATGCAGATAGGCGGCATTCGAGTCGAGCTTCCAGGCATCCTGGGTGGGCACGTAGGAGAAGCTCTTGTCCTCGGAACTGGCCACCACCTTGACGGCGCCAAAATTCTTGGCTTCCTTGATGGCCTTCTTGGACCACACCCCCGTGTTAAGGTAATCGGCCGAAGCTTTGCCGCGTAGGAGGTTCATGGGAACCATCGCGAACTGGCTGGATGCGCCGCCTTGCAGGAACAGTACCTTGTAGTTGGCGGGAATGGCCATTAGCTCGCGCAGGTCGGCCTCGGCCTCGGCCTGGATGCCCATGTACTCCTTGCCGCGATGCGACATTTCCATGACCGACATGCCACAGCCTTGCCAGTTCACGAGTTCGTCGCGAGCCTGTTCCAGGACTTCACGGGGCAAAACGGCTGGGCCGGCGCTGAAGTTGTAGATACGTTCCATGTTGTTGCTGTCCTTTCGAGTGGAGTGGTCGTTAATGCGTTGAGGGCTTCTTCGCGGGTTTCTGGTGCTCGTCGGCGGGAGCGGAATTTTCCCCCGATTGAGCTTCTGTGGGCGGCGCTTTTTTCGCCGCCGGGCGGTGCACGGCGGCCATCGGCGGGTGCGCCGGGGCCTCTTTCAGCAACGCCATGCCAGCCATTTTCGCGGGATTGGTCTCGCCGTTCACGTTGATGATGTTGAGCTTGCCCTGGCCCTGCCGCATCTCGTTCCTGAAGTCATAGACCGCCCCTACCACCGTGAGATGGCCGCTCATCACTTCGTTCTCGAACTTGCTCAGCCCCAGGCGAACCTGGTTGTTTACATTCAGTTTGACGCTGTTCAAGCCGGGGTCACCCTTGGGAATCTGGAGGCTATCCAGCTCGCGCCGGAGCGGGCTGGTCTCTTGCGAATAATCATTGGCGGCGGCCTTGATGGCGCCGCAGGCGACATGGCCAACGATGAGCAGCAGCGGAGTATGAAGATGGTGCACGCCGTATTCAACGGAACCTTCCGCGGTGGCGATCTGGTTGCCAATATTGCGCACCATGAACAGATCGCCGTCCGGCGTCGCGTCCAGCGCGTGGGTATGGATGCGGGAATCGGAACAGGTAACCACCGTCGCGCGTGGTTGTTGGGCGTCGAGAAACGTTTTGAAGTAGCCGGGGCCGTGCGTGCGCATGAAATTGCGGTTGGCCTGGCGGATTTCACTGACGATGTCGTTGGCGCCGCCGTGGCCTTGTTTCTCATTTAGCGTCGCGGCGTATTCGCGGATAACTTCCTTGACGATGGCACGGATTTTTTCTTTCTCGGCATCGCTCATGGGCGGCGGGTCCGCCGCGACAGAAGGAAAGGCGGTGACAAAACTGGTCAAAAAACACAAAGCCACAGCCAACCCAATGGAACGTTTCATTTCTCACCCCTCGGGAAAAAATTGTAACCAACATAACGGCGTGGCGGCCGGAAACTTCAGGATGAGTAGCAAACAACAACGTCAGTCCCTGCCCGAGCGCCAGATCGACAAAATGATCCAGATGCTGTTGAAAAAAGCGACGATAAAGCCGAGCAGGCCAAACACAGGCAGACCGAACAGTTTGGGGCCGCCTTGCACGGTCATGATGATGCTGGAGCCGACCACCAGCGAGGCGGTGAGCACGCCCATGGTCAGACGGTTGGCGGCCTGGTTGAGCTGGAGACCGAAGTGATCGAGGCGTTTCAGATCGAGGTCGATGCGCAGGCGCCCGCGCCGTGCCTGGCGGAACAGGCGTGCCACATCGCGTGGCAGGCCGAACACCACGTCAGCCATTTCCTTCAACCCTCGACGCGCCCGCTTGGCCAATGCCTGCGGCGCATAGCGCGCCTCCAGCACCCTCTGCACGAAAGGGGTGAGGTGATCAACCATGTGGAAATCCGGGTCCAGTTGGTAGCCCAGGCCTTCCAGGGTGATCAGCGCCTTGAACAACAAGGTGAGGTCGGGCGGCAACGCCAGGTTATTCTCGCGCATGACGGCGGTGACATCGGCCAGCAGCGGCCCCACCTGGATGTCTTTCAACGCCAGGTTGTCGTAGCCGAAGACAAATTCGGAAAGGTCATAACTCAAACGCGATTCGTCGATCTCGGCGTCGCCGGACCAGATACTGAGCACATTGAGCATGCCCATCTCGTCCTTGTGGATAACCGCTTCCAGAAAGTCGATGAGTTGTTCGCGGCGCGCATCGGTGACCCGCCCGACCATGCCGAAATCCATGATCCCCACTACATTGCCGGGCTGGTAGATGACGTTGCCCGGATGCGGGTCGGCGTGGAAATAGCCGTCGAGCAGGATCATCTTGAGCACGGCGTCGGCGCCGCGCGCGGCCAGCAGCGGCAGGTCGCAGCCCTCGGCGCGGGCACGGGCAAAATCGTTGCCGGGAATGCCCACCAACTCCTCTTGGACATTCACGTCGACACCGCAGTATTCCCAGAACACCTTCGGAATGTGCACCGTCGTATCGCCCGCGAAACGCTGGCCGAAGGTGTCGAGGTTGCGCGCTTCCTTGATCAGGTCCAGCTCGCGCAGCAAGGAACGACGCAGTTGGCCGACGATCTGCACCGGGTGGTAACGACGCGCCTCACTGACTTCGAGTTCCAGCAACTTGGCCAGATGCACCAGCAACCTCAGATCCGCTTCGATCTTCGCCTCGATATTGGGCCGCCGCACCTTCGCCACCACGCGGGTGCCGTCATGCAGGGTGGCGCGATGCACCTGAGCGATGGACGCGGCGGCGAAGGCTTCAGTCTCGAAAGCGGCGAATACTTCCTCCACGGGTTTGCCCCAAAGCGCTTCCAGTCGTGGCCGTAACTGTTCGAAAGGCACCGCCGGGACGTGGCTATGCAAACATTCGAATTCCGTGATCCAGGCCGGCGGGAACACGTCCACCCGGGTCGCCAGCACCTGGCCCAGTTTGACGAAGGTCGGTCCCAGGTCGGTAAGCGCCAGGCGGATTCGCACCGGCAGGTCAAGCTCACTGATTTCGTCGCTGGTCTGCCAGCGCAACAGGCGCCCGGCCCGCTCCAGAATGCGCGCCAGGCCCATGACACGAACGATATCGCCCCATCCATAATGAATGAGTACTGACGTGATCTCGTGCAGGCGCGGCAAGTCCCGCACCATAGACAAGGTTTCACGCAGCATATTTTTCCCTATTTATCAAATACATATAAATTCTCATTAATGTGCATTGTCATGAATTGACGCGAGATAGTAGACAAAACTAGCGCTTTAATGGCCTAATCGCGCAACTTTTTTGTCAGATTTTCCGACAGCCGCCCTATGCGCATCCTGCCGATTCTCTTGCTTCTCCTCGCCGCGCTCGCGGCTAGTTTCCCCCTCCGGGCAGAAGAAACTTTTTCCGAAAGCGTTACGGCCAAGGCACAACCCCTGCTCAAGGCCCTCAGTATGCTCGGCACCCCCTACAAGTTCGGCGGCAACAACCCCAAGAAAGGCCTGGATTGCAGCGGCTTCGTCAAGCATGTCTACAAGGAATCCGCCGACATCAGTCTGCCGCGCAGCGCCAAAGACATGAGCCACGAAGGGTATGCGGTGACCAAAGCGGAACTCGAGCCCGGTGACCTGGTGTTCTTCAACACCCGCAAGCGCGCCAATTCCCATGTTGGCATCTACGCTGGCAATGGCGAATTTGTTCATGCCAGCAGTTCGCACACAAAACAGGTAACGGTCTCACGCATCGACCAAAAATACTGGGCGACGCGCTTCAACGGGGCTCGCCGTGTATTGCCTGCCCTGTCGATCCAGTAAAGCCGTATTTCTGCTCACTCTGTTGCCGTTGTTCGGGCAGGCGGCGCCGAGTGAAGAAGAACGCTTCTTCAAAAATATCTCCGAAGTCAACGATGGCGACCTGCGCTTCCTGGCCAACGCGCCGGATAGCCCGGTGCATCATCACCAGAATCGCATCACGCTCACCCCGGATAGTCTCGCCAGCGGCTGGGTCAAGCTGGAACAGTGCCATCAGTACCTCGACCCGGTACCGAGTTCCCAGATTGTCTACGGCGAGGATCGCATCCGCGCGCTGCGCATCACCCGAACGGAAAACATCGAACGCACCTGGGTGAATGGACACAGCGTGCAGATGGAAAACATCAAACCCGCCGCCCTGATCTGTATTGAAGCCGAATCGCTAGCCCTGCTGAGTGATGGCCCCAATGCCTACGTGTTGCGCAACGGCCCGTATATGCGTCGCTTTCTCGATGGCTACTACCCAATGCGGGTAACGATGACGGTCAGCCTGGGCAACAGTGGCCTGCGCTTCGATTCCTTGTCACCCACCGCCCAGCCCGGCTTCAACCTCCGGATCAGCCATGATGAAGTGGGCTATGACACCTGGTTCGAAGGCAGATTGAGCACCGCCATCCGGTTTGTCGAGCAGGGCAAGTAGGCGCGGACTCGGTCCGCTCCTACAGGCTCCCCAGCCAGAGCAATCCCGCGACCGCCAGCCAGAGCATGGCGGCTCGCCAAGCCAGGGCGATGGCGCCTTCGATGCTGTCGGGGCCGGCGGGTTCTTCGGTGCCCACAGTCGGACGCAGCAATTCACCGCCAGATACGACGAGGGTGCCGCCCAGTTGCACACCAAGCGCCCCGGCACCCGCGGCAAGCAGAACACCTTCATTTTCGTCGCCCCAGGCATGGGCCTGGCCACGCCAACTTTCCAGCGCATCCTGGAAGTTGCCGACGATGGCGAAACTGAACGCGGCGGCGCGCGCCGGCAACCAGTCGAGGATATGGCTGGCACGCAGGGCGAAGCTGCCGAACTCGGCTGCCCCATGCCATAAGTCACGGCACAGGAGCGCCAGTCGATAGACCACGGCACCCGCCACGCCAAGCAGGAAATACCAGAACAGGACGCCAAACAGCGTGGTGAGCGATGCCTTCAAGGTCTCCTCGATGGTGATTCGCGAGATTCCGTCGCGATCACTCACGGGCGGCGTGCCAGGGCGCCAACCTTGCAGCGCCCCCCGCGCGCGCGTCAGGTCATCTTCGAACAGGGCGCGTGAGACGCTTGAGGCATGAAAAGAAACCTCGCGAAATCCCAGACAGAAATACAACACTAGCACCTCGAAGGCCCAACCCAGCACGGTCAGGGCATCGCCCAGCAAGCCGGTGAGGAATGCCAGACCCAAGGCCGGCGGCAACACCCCCGCTCCCCAGGCGAGAATACCCTGGCGGCGATGGCCGGCATTGAAGTTGGCTCTGTTCGCGAATGCTGTGGTCAGGCTCACGTGGTGAGCCTCATTGGGAGGAGACTGGGTGTCATGGCGCACGTACGCCGACACATCCAGGAGT
>PFJX01000046.1 GCA_002784045.1 Hydrogenophilales bacterium CG_4_10_14_3_um_filter_63_21 | reverse complement strand
GACCTGCTGCTGGTCACCGGTCCGGTCTCGCGGCACATGGAAGAAGCGCTGCGCCGCACCTATGCCGCCACCCCCGAACCCCGGCTGGTCATCGCCGTCGGCGCCTGTGGTGCGGATGGCGGCGAGTTCGGCACGAGCTACGCCTCACGCGGCGCGGTCGCCAATGCCATTCCGGTCGATGCCGTCATCCGCGGCTGCCCGCCGACCCCGCTCGACCTGATGCGCGGCATCCTCGAAGCCATCGGCCGGAAAGCCTGAAAACCCGTTACCGGGAAAGCAAACGCCAGCAACGCTCCCGCACGCTAACGGGTATGGATTGAGGCCAACCCGGATGATGAACGCCTCACGCCATGCCGTTATGCCTTAACAGCGCGTCGATGGCCGGCTCCCTGCCGCGGAACGCCTTGAACGATTCGAGCGCCGGGCGGCTGCCGCCCTGGGCGAGGATTTCGCTCCAGAAGCGGTGGCCCACTTCCGGGTTCAGGACACCACCGACGTGGCTGCCGGCTTCTTCCTCGAACAGGCTGTAGGCGTCGGCCGAGAGCACTTCCGCCCATTTGTAGCTGTAGTAGCCAGCCGCGTAACCGCCAGCGAAGATGTGCGAGAAGTTGTTGGGGAAGCGGTTGTAGTCGGGTGGGATGACCACGGCGATCTGGCGGCGGAGCTCGTTCAACAACCCCAATGCGGTCTGGCCGGGCGCCAGGTCGTAGTGCAGGTGCATGTCGAACAGGGAGAATTCGATCTGGCGCAGGGTCTGCATTCCGGCCTGGAAGTTCTTGGCGGCGAGCATCTTGTCGAACAGGTCCTTGGGCAGCGGCGCGCCGGTGTCGACGTGGGCGGCCATGTGTTTCACCACATCCCATTCCCAGCAGAAGTTTTCCATGAACTGGCTGGGCAGTTCCACCGCATCCCATTCCACGCCGCTGATGCCGGAAACACCCAGGTCTTCTACCTGGGTCAGCAGGTGGTGCAGGCCGTGGCCGAATTCGTGGAACAGCGTGATGACGTCGTCGTGGGTGAGCAATGCGGGCTTGCCACCGACCGAGCGAGTGAAGTTGCAGTTGAGGTAGGCCACCGGGGTCTGGATGCCGCTCTCGGTCTGGCGCCGAGTGATGGCGTCGTCCATCCAGGCGCCACCGCGCTTGCTGTCGCGCGCGTGCAGGTCGAGATAGAACTGGCCGACCAGCCGCCCGGCGCGGTCGTTGATGGCGTAGAAGCGCACGTCCTCATGCCACAGCGGCGCGACATCGGGAACGATGGCGAGGCCATAGAGGGTTTCGGCGACTCGGAACAGGCCAGCCAATACCTTGGGTTCCGGGAAATACTGTTTGACCTCGTTTTCCGAGAAGGCATAGCGCGCTTCGCGCAGTTTCTCGCTGGCATAGGCCACGTCCCAGGCTTGCAGGTCGGGCAACGAGAGTTCCTTGGCGGCATAGTCGCGCAGTTCCGCCATATCGCGCTCAGCGTAGGGGCGGGCGCGCACGGCCAGTTCGTTAAGAAAGTCCAGTACTTCCGCCGGGTTATCCGCCATCTTGGGTTCCAGCGAGACCTGGGCATAGGACGCGAAGCCCAGCATCTTCGCGGCTTCCTGTCTGAGTTCCAGGATGCGGGCGATGAGCGCGGTGTTGTCCAGTTCCGGCGCACCGAATTCGGAGGCGCGCGTGGTATAGGCGCGGTACATCTCCTCACGCAAAGCGCGGTTTTCTCCGTACTGCAAGATCGGCATGAAGGAGGGGGCTTGCAGGTTGAGCTTCCACCCCGGCGTGTTGACCAATGAACCATCCGCTTCCGCCATCTCCTTGAACATCGCGCGGGCGTCATCGGGGACGCCGGCGAGTTCGGCTTCGTCCTCGATGAGCTTCGACCAGGCACGGGTGGCGTCGAGCAGGTTTTCCTCGAACTTGGCGGAAAGCTTGGCCAGTTCTTCCTGGATGTCCATGAAACGCGGCTTCCGCGCGTCCGCCAGGTCGGCGCCGCCGAGGTGGAAATCGCGCAATTCGTTGTCGATGACCTTCCGGCGTGGGGCACTGAGGCGGGCAAACTCCGGCGCCGCCGCGAGCGCCTTGTACTGCTTGAACAAGCCTTCATGCTGGCCGAGTTCGGCGTAGTACTGGGTGATCTTGGGCAGGTTTTCGTTGTAGGCCTCACGCAGTTCCGGGCTGTCGAGCACCGAATGCAGGTGGGAAACCTGGCCCCAGGCGCGCGACAGGCGCTCATTGGCGTCGTCCATCGGTGCGACGAAGTCGTCCCAGAGGGGGGCCACGCTCAACTGGCGTTCGACCAGCGCGCGGTTTTCCGCCAGCAGTTGATCGACGGCGGGGCTGACGTGTTCGGGGCGGATTTCGGCATAACGGGGCAAGCCGGAGAAGTCGAGCAGGGGATTCATGGCGGTGGCGGCAAGGTAATGAATGACCGCGGACATATTGGGGCGCCACGGTTGACTACAATCCCCCCATGCGCCGCGTCTATCTCCGCACCCTGTTTCGCTACTACAGCTTCTATACCGGCGGCTTCGTCATGTTCCTGCTCGCCCTGGCGGTGGCGGAATATATGGGCGCGCCGGAGCAGTGGATCGGCTGGACCTTCATGGCGGCGACAGTGGGGCTCTATGCCGGCATCGGCATCATCAGCCGCACCTCCGACGTCGATGAGTTCTATGTGGCCGGGCGGCGCGTGCCGGCGGTATACAACGGCATGGCCACCGGCGCCGACTGGATGAGCGCGGCCTCCTTCATCGGCCTGGCCGGCACCCTCTACCAGAAAGGTTACGACGGCCTGGCGTTCGTGATGGGCTGGACCGGCGGCTATGTGCTGGTGGCCTTGCTGCTGGCGCCTTATTTGCGCAAGTTCGGCCAGTTCACCATTCCCGATTTCATGGCCGCGCGCTATGGCGGCAAGCGGGGTGGCAAAACCGGGGGCAACACCGCCCGCGGCATCGCCGTGGTGGGCACCATCCTGGCCTCGTTCACCTATGTCACCGCGCAGGTGTTCGGGGTCGGCATCATCACCAGCCGCTTTCTCGGCATCGCCTTCGAGACCGGCGTCTTCGTCGGCCTCGGCGGCATTCTGGTGTGCTCGTTCCTGGGGGGGATGCGCGCGGTGACCTGGACCCAGGTGGCGCAATACATCGTGTTGATCATCGCCTACCTGATGCCAGTGGTCTTCATGTCCTACAAGGTCACCAACGTACCGGTGCCGCAACTGGTCTATGGCGAGGTGATGCAGCAACTGGCCGAGCGGGAGCGCGAGTTGATGGCGGATCCGGCGCAGACCCAGGTGCGCGAGGCCTATGCCGCGCGCGCCCGCGCCATCGCCGCGAAATTGCAGCGGATCGACGCGGCCGGCGCCCAGGCCAACGTCAGCGAAGCGAGCCGCGAACGCTGGCGGCGGGAAATGCAGGAAGCCCAGGACAAGGCGCGGCCGATCCAGCCGCATGGCGAAGCCTTCTTCGGCCAGAGCGCCGAAGAGCGTGGCAACGCCCGCCTGAATTTCCTCGCGCTCACCTTCTGCCTGATGGTCGGCACGGCCGCGCTGCCGCATGTCCTGATCCGCTACTACACCACCCCTTCGGTGCGCGAGGCGCGCGAATCGGTGTTCTGGTCGCTGTTCTTCATCTTCCTGCTGTATTTCACCGCCCCCGCCTATGCGGTGTTCGCCAAATACGAGGTCTACAGCAACCTCATCGGCACCGCCATCGCCGAACTGCCGTCCTGGGTCGCGTCGTGGGCCAAGGTGGGCCTGGTGGCGGTGGAAGACATCAATCGCGACGGCATCCTGCAACTGGCGGAACTCACCCTGAGCCCGGATGTGATCGTGCTGGCCACCCCGGAAATCGCCGGCCTGCCCTACGTGGTGGCCGGCCTGGTGGCGGCGGGCGGCCTGGCGGCGGCGCTATCCACCGCCGACGGACTCCTGCTCACCATCGCCAATGCCCTCTCGCATGACGTCTATTACCAGATGATCAATCCCAACGCTTCCAGCAGCCGCCGCATCGCGCTGGCCAAGGCGCTGCTGTTGTTGGTGGCGCTGGCTGCCGCCTGGGTCGCCTCGCTGCGCCCGGACACCATCCTGTCGATGGTCGCCTGGGCTTTCTCCATCGCCGGCGCCTGCTTCTTCCCCGCCCTGGTGCTGGGCATTTTCTGGAAACGCGCCACCCACCAAGGCGCCATCGCCGGGATGCTGATCGGCATGGGCCTCACCCTGTTCTATCTGATCGGCGTGAAGTTCTTCGCCATGCCCAAATGGTTCGCCATCTCCGACGTCTCCGCCGGCATCTTCGGCATCCCCGCCGGCTTTTTCGCCATCGTCATGGTCAGCCTCCTCACCCCGCCACCCGACCCCGCCACGCGCGAGTGGGTGGAGCAAGTGCGCTACCCCTCGCTGCGGCGCAAGCCCTGAAGTAAAACGGCCCGCCAAGTCGCTATCGCGGACACGGTCCGCTCCTACGGCGGGTTTGATTTTCAGGGTGCGGCCAGCGCCGTTCCCGGCGGTCTCTTGCTGGCGCCGGGGGTAAAGGCTAAATTGCCGGCATGAACGGATTGAAGACCTTCCTTGCGCTGCTGCTCTGCCTCGCGATCCCCTTGCAGGGATTCGCGCGCATGATCGAAAACGGGGCGCCTTGCCAGATGGAACATCGCATGGCGATGGCCATGCCGGCGGGTGGCATGGACGCGATGATGGATTGCTGCGATCCCGCCGCACCCGCGGGAAAAACCTGCAAGCACTGCCAGTTCGGGCAACACTGTTCCTGCGCCGCTCAGCTATCCCAGGTATTCCAGGTTTCCATGCCGGCGGTGTTCTTGCCGCCATCCGACCAATCGCCGCGTCTTGCACGGGCGGCGCTGTTCCCCACTTCTTTCGTGCCCGCCGGGCTTTGGCGACCGCCAGCTCAGTTCTAACCCCCTGAATCACCGAGCGCCGCGCCGCATCCGCTTGTCTGGATGTGGTCGCGGGTAGCCGCGCCGCAGCGGACGGGCCTGACTGGCACGCTCGATGGCCGCGCCCTCGAACGGAGTTGGAACATGAATATTCGCAATCTTTTTCGCCTGGCCGTCCTGGCGGCCAGTCTGGCCGGCGCCGCCAAGGCCGAACCCCTTACCTTTGCTGCCGCCCTGTCCCGCGCTGTGCGCGAGGCGCCGACCCTGGCGGCGAGCGCGGCCCGCATCGACGCCGGGCGCCAGGCCGCCATCCCGGCCGACGCCCTGCCTGATCCGCAACTGACCCTGGGTCTGGAGAATGTGCCGATTGAAGGGAGCAACCGCTTCAGTCTGGACAGCGAAGCGATGACCATGCGCCGCATCGGCGTGATGCAGGCTTTTCCCAATCGTGCCAAGCGCGCGGCGCGGGCGGCGGCGGCCCAGGCCGACATCGGCCAGGCCGAAGCCGAGGCGGCGCAAACACGCCTGAGCGTGCGACGCGACACCGCCCTGGCCTGGATTCGCCGCCACACCGCCGAGGCCCAGTTGCAACACATCGCGGCGCTGGTCGAGGAAAACCACCTGTTGCAGGCGGCGGTGCGGGCCCGCCTCGCCGGCGGCAAGGCCGCGGCGGCGGAGACCGTGGCGCCGCGCGAGGAGGCGGCGCTGATCGCGGAACGCGAGGAAGCCTTGCGCGCCAGCCGCGATCAGGCCATCGCCGCGCTGCAACGCTGGGTCGGCGCGGCCGCCGCCTGGCCGCTGGCGGGTGAGCCGCCGGCGTGGCCGATCGAACGCGAGACGCTACTGGGCCAGGTGCGCCGGCATCCTGATCTGGTACTGCTCGATGCCAAGGCGCGCGCGCTCGACGCCGGGATCGGCGAGGCGCAGGCGGCGACGCGGCCGGACTGGAGCTTGGGGTTTGCCTATCAGGTGCGCGGCGCGCAATTCGGCGACATGGCCAGCATCGAGCTCGGCTTCGATCTGCCGCTGTTCGCCGCCAAGCGGCAGACGCCGCGCATCGAGGCGCGACGGCATGAACGCGCCGCCCTGGATGCCGACTACCAGTCCGCCCTGCGCGCCCTCACCGCCGAACTGGACAGCGATCTGGCCGAGTACCGACGGCTGCAACAGGCGCTTACCCGGCAGCGCGACGTGCTGCTGCCGCTGGCCGAGGAGCGGGTGGCGCTCACCCTGGCCGCCTGGCGCGGCGGCCAGGGCAATCTGGCGGAGCTGATCGCCGCGCGCCGCGCCCGCATCGACGCCGAACTCAGGGCCGTCGAACTCGCGGGCGCGCGTGGCGAGATGGCCGCCCGCCTCCACTTCACCTATGCCGGAGAACCGTCATGAACGTGTTCAAAACCCTGTTCCTCGCCGTCCTGCTGCTTGCCCTGGGCGCCGCCGGCGGCCTGATGTGGGCCAAGCGCCAGGCGCCCGCCGGCCCGCTCGCAACCGCGCCGGCCAGCGTTGCGCCAACGGAAAAAAAGGTGCTGTACTGGTACGACCCGATGGTGCCGCAACAACATTTCGACCAACCCGGCAAGTCGCCCTTCATGGACATGGAATTGGTGCCCAAATATGCCGACGAGGGGGCCGCGAGCGGTTCCAATGCCGGCGTGCGCATCGATCCGGCGGCGCTGCACAACCTGGGCGTGCGCCTGGCGACGGTGGAACGCATCCCGCTCGCCAGCCAGATCGAGGCGACCGGCCTGATCGGCTTCAACGAACGCGAAGTGGCGGTGGAACAGGCGCGTGCCGGCGGCTTCGTCGAGCGGGTCTGGCCGCTGGCGCCGGGCGATGTGATTGGCGCCGGGCAGGCGCTGGCCGAACTCCTGGTGCCGGAATGGGCTGCGGCGCAGGAAGAATGGCTGGCGTTGCGCGCGCTCAATCAGCCGGCTCTGCTCGCCGCCGCGCGGGCGCGGATGCACCTGCTCGGGATGCCGGAAGCGTTGATCCGCGAGGTGGAAGCCGCCGGCCAGCCGCGCCCCCGCTTCGTGATCCGAAGTTCTCGCGGCGGCGTCATCCAGTCGCTCGATGTGCGCGCCGGCATGACGCTGATGCCCGGCCAGACCCTGGCGCGCGTCAACGGCCTGGCCACGGTGTGGCTGGAGGTCGCGGTGCCCGAGGCGCTGGCGGACGCGGCGCGCGTCGGCGGCCACGCCGAGGTGAGCCTGGCCGCGCAGCCCGGACGCAAACTCGGGGGACGGATAACCGCCATTTTGCCCGCCCTGGATACGGCCAGCCGCAGCCTGCGGGTGCGGGTGGAACTGCCGAATCGCGGCGGCGCGCTACGTCCCGGCATGTCGGCGCAAGTCGCTTTGCGCGCCACCGGCGGCGCGACCGCGCTGGTGGCGCCGACCGAGGCCATCATCCGCACCGGCAAGCGCGCGCTGGTGATGGTCGCCGAAGGCGAAGGCCGCTTCGCGCCGGTGGTGGTTGAACTGGGGCGCGAGACAGGTGACCGCAGCGAGATCCTCTCGGGGCTGGAGGAAGGCCAGAAGATCGTCGCCAGCGGCCAGTTCCTGATCGATTCGGAAGCCAGCCTGGCCGGCGTGATCGCGCGTTCCACGCCCCCGGCGGGAGACGCAAAATGATCGCGCAACTCATCCGCTGGTCGGTCGGCAACCGCTTCCTGGTGCTGCTGGCGACCTTGTTCACCACCGCCTGGGGCATCTGGTCGGTCACCACCACGCCGATCGACGCCTTGCCCGATCTGTCCGACGTGCAGGTCATCATCCGCACCGCCTACCCCGGCCAGGCGCCGCAGATCGTCGAGGACCAGGTCACCTACCCGCTCGCCACCACCATGCTTTCGGTGCCGGGCGCGAAGACGGTGCGCGGTTTTTCCTTCTTCGGCGACAGCTTCGTGTACGTGCTGTTCGAGGACGGCACCGACCTGTACTGGGCGCGCTCGCGGGTGCTGGAATATCTCAACCAGATCCAGGGCCGCCTGCCGGCCACCGCGCGCACCGCCCTCGGGCCGGATGCCACCGGGGTCGGCTGGATCTACCAGTACGCCCTGGTCGACAAGACCGGCGGCCACGATCTGGCCCAGTTGCGCGCGCTGCAAGACTGGTTCCTGAAGTTCGAACTGAAAACCCTGCCCAACGTGGCCGAGGTCGCCAGCGTCGGCGGTATGGTCAAGCAATATCAGGTGTTGCCCGATCCGGTGAAGCTCGCCAGCCTGGGCATCAGCCAAGGCGAAATTCGCATGGCGATCGAGCGGGCCAACCAGGAAACCGGCGGCGCGGTGCTGGAGCTGGGCGAGACGGAACTGATGGTGCGCGCCAGCGGCTACCTGCGCACCCTCGCCGACTTCCAGGCGATCCCGCTGAAACTGGTGGGCGGCGTGCCGGTCAGCCTCGGCGACGTGGCGCACATCCAGGTCGGCCCGGAGATGCGCCGCGGCATCGCGGAACTGGACGGCGAAGGCGAGACGGTGGGCGGGGTGGTGATCTTGCGTTCCGGCAAGAACGCCCGCGCCACCCTGGCCGCCGTGCACGCCAAGATCGAGGAACTCAAAGCCAGCCTGCCGAAGGGCGTGGAGATCGTCCCGACCTACGACCGCAGCGCCCTGATCGACCGCGCGGTGGACAACCTCAGCCACAAGCTGATCGAGGAGTTCATCGTCGTGGCGCTGGTGTGCGCGCTGTTCCTGTGGCACCTGCGCTCCAGCCTGGTGGCCATCGTCTCGCTGCCGCTGGGGGTGTTGATCGCCTTCGGCGTCATGCGCTACCAGGGCATCAACGCCAACATCATGTCGCTCGGCGGCATCGCCATCGCGGTGGGGGCGATGGTCGACGCGGCGGTGGTGATGATCGAGAACGCGCACAAGAAGGCGGAGGCCTGGCGGCGCGCGCATCCGAGTGAGACGCTGCAAGGCGAGACGCATTGGCGGGTGATGACCGAGGCGGCGGTGGAAGTGGGGCCGGCGCTGTTTTTCTCGCTGCTCATCATTACCTTGTCGTTCATCCCGGTGTTCACCCTGCAAGCCCAGGAAGGGCGGCTGTTCGGCCCGTTGGCGTTCACCAAGACTTACGCCATGGCCGCGGCGGCGGGCTTGTCGGTGACCCTGATCCCGGTGCTGATGGGGTACTGGATTCGCGGCAAGCTGCCCGACGAGGCGAAGAACCCGCTCAACCGCTGGCTGATCGGCCTCTACCGGCCACTGCTGGACGTGGCGTTGGCGCGGCCAAAGTTGACGCTCGCCATCGCCATCCTGGTGTTTTTGACCAGCTTCTGGCCGGCCAGCCAGCTTGGCGGCGAGTTCCTGCCGCCGCTGGACGAAGGCGATCTGCTCTACATGCCCAGCGCGCTGCCCGGCCTGTCGGCGCAGAAGGCCGCCGAGTTGTTGCAACAGACCGATCGCCTGATCAAGACCGTGCCGGAGGTGGCGCGGGTGTTCGGCAAGGCCGGCCGCGCCGAGACCGCCACCGATCCGGCGCCGCTGGAAATGTTCGAGACCACCATCCAGTTCAAGCCGCGCGAGGCATGGCGGCCCGGCATGACGCCGGAGAAACTGGTCGATGAACTGGATCGCGCGGTGCGGGTGCCGGGGCTTTCCAACATCTGGGTACCGCCCATCCGCAACCGTATCGACATGCTCGCCACCGGCATCAAGAGCCCCATCGGCGTCAAGGTCGCGGGCACCGACCTGGCCGTTATCGAGCGGGTGGCGCGGCAGGTGGAAGCGGTGGCGAAGACCGTGCCCGGCGTTTCCTCGGCGCTGGCCGAACGCCTCACCGGCGGGCGCTATGTCGATATCGACATCGACCGCGCCGCCGCCGCCCGCTACGGCCTCAACATCGCCGACGTGCAGTCGGTGGTCAGCGGCCTGATCGGCGGCGAGAACCTCGGCGAAACCGTCGAGGGGCGGGCGCGTTTCCCGATCAGCCTGCGCTACCCGCGCGAGTGGCGCGACAGCGTCGAACGCCTGGCGCGGCTGCCCATCGTCACCCCCGGCGGCAGCCAGATCACCCTCGGCATGGTGGCGACGGTCAGGGTGAACGACGGCCCGCCCATGCTCAAAAGCGAGAATGCCCGGCCCAACGGCTGGGTCTATATCGACGTGCATGGGCGCGATCTCGCCGCCGTGGTCGCCGACCTGCGCGCCGGCATCCACGCCAAGGTCAAGCTCGAACCCGGCATCAGCCTCGCCTACTCCGGCCAGTTCGAGTACATGGAGCGCGCCAACGCCCGCCTGAAACTGGTCGTGCCGGCCACGCTGTTGATCATCTTCGTGCTGCTCTACCTCACCTTCACGCGCATTGACGAGGCCGTGCTGATCATGGCGACGCTGCCGTTCGCGCTCACCGGCGGCGTCTGGTTCCTGTATGTGATGGGCTACAACCTCTCGATCGCCACCGGGGTCGGCTTCATCGCCCTGGCCGGGGTGTCCGCCGAGTTCGGCGTGATCATGCTGCTGTACCTGAAAAACGCCTGGAGCGCGCGGCTTGACGCCGGCGAATGCGGCGAGGCGGCGCTGCTCGACGCCATCCGCGAAGGCGCCGTGCAGCGGGTGCGGCCAAAGGCGATGACGGTGGCGGTGATCGTCGCCGGCCTGCTGCCGATCCTGTTGGGCAGCGGCACCGGCAGCGAAATCATGAGCCGCATCGCCGCGCCCATGGTCGGCGGCATGATCACCGCGCCGCTGCTCTCCCTGTTCGTCGTGCCGGCGGTCTACCGGCTGCTGCGCGGCCGCCAGGCGCGCGGCAAGCGAGGCGGTTGACCCACGCGAAACGCCCGTCTTCCGTAGGCGCGGATCGTGTCCGCGATTGCAACGGCCACGATCGCGGACGCGGTCCGCTCCTGTGGTGAGATTCATTTACCGGAGCGCCCATCCGGCCATCCCTGTTAACGTGAAACAACTCACGCCCCCGTTTTCCAAAGGAGTAATGGAGGATTTCCGCCAGCCAACCCTGGCGTCTACAGAATCCCGCTCAGCGATCCAGCGGGCTCACCACCCCGCGCCCGCCCTTGTTCAACACATGGGTGTAAATCATCGTCGTCGAAACATCGGAATGGCCGAGCAATTCCTGCACGGTGCGGATGTCGTAACCGGATTCCAACAAGTGGGTTGCGAATGAATGCCTCAGGGTATGCGGGCTGACCTGCTTGGCGATGCCCGCTTTCGCTGCCGCCAGTTTCACCGCCCGTTGCACCCGCTTGTCATCCACATGATGCCGCCGCACCGCCCCGGAACGCGGGTCCGCGGAAAACCCCGCCGCTGGAAACACATACTGCCAAGCCCATTCCTTCGGCGCGTTGGGATACTTCACCGCCAAGGCATCCGGCAACCACACCTCGCCCCGGCCCAAAGCCAGATCAGCCTCATGCTGCGCCTTCACCACCGCAATAGGCGCCTTGAGGCGATCCGCCAGACTGGCCGGCAACATCGTCACCCAATCCTTGCCGCCCTTACCCTCCCGCACCACGATCTCATTGCGGGTGAATTCCACATCCTTCACCCGCAGGCGCAAGCACTCCAGCAAGCGCATCCCGGTGCCATAGAGCAGTCGCACGATCAAATCCATCAACGGATCATCAACATACTTCAACAGCGCCCGTACTTCCTCTTGGGTCAACACCGTCGGCAAGCGCGCCGGCTTCTTCGCCCGGATCACCTCGGACAGCCAGGGCAAATCCATCCCCAACACCTCCCGGTACAGAAACAGCAGCGCCGACAACGCCTGGTTCTGAGTGGAAGCCGTCACATTCCGCTCCACCGCCAGCGCAGTCAGAAATGACTCGACTTCCGATTTGCCCATTTCGCTGGGATGGCGTTTGCCGTGGAAAAAGATGTATCGTTTAACTCACCCCACGTAAGCTTGTTCAGTTCGCAGACTGTAGTGCTTCAAGCGGATGCTGCCGCGAAGCTGCTCCAGCAGTTTCGGCGGGCGGGAAGAAGAGCCAGAAGAGGGGACGTTTATGGGCATGATCGGTGTTACCGGACAAGATGAACCAAATGAATCAAAAGGTTACCACATGACGCCAGATTATTCGCCTTGTCCAGTAACACGGTTACGCAGACAAATGTCGGCGATATTACGTTGGGGCGTTCCATATCTCCGTATGGCTTTTGGTATGGGCTAGTGATACTCTGCATCCATGGCTAAGACTCGCTTTGATTGGGACCCAGACAAGGACGCCGAGAATCAAAGAAAGCACGGGGTCTCCTTCTCCCGTGCCCAATACGCCTTTGCGGACCCGCAGCGCGTGATGGCCAAGGACGAGGCGCACAGCAAAACCGAAGAACGGTTCTATTGCTTCGGAGAAGTTGACGGCGGTGTGCTCACGGTGCGGTTCACGTACCGCGCTTCGGTTATTCGAATCATCGG
>PFJX01000149.1 GCA_002784045.1 Hydrogenophilales bacterium CG_4_10_14_3_um_filter_63_21 | reverse complement strand
CAGTTGCTTCCGGCCGGAGCGAAAGTGGCCGGGCGGGTTTCGCACCCGCTGGACAAACAGCGCCTTTGCACGGCGCACAGGATTCTAGGTTGAAGGAAGAACGCGCTCAAATCATGCCGCCGTTCACCGAGATGATTTGGCCGCTGATGTAGCTGGCCTGTTCCGAGGCGAGGAAGCCCACCAGGTCCGCCACTTCTTCCGGTTTGCCGGCCCGCTTCATGGGCACCATGGCGGCGATGGCCTTTTCGTCGAACACGCCCTCGATCATGCCGGTCTGAATAATGCCCGGCGCCACCGCGTTCACCGTGATGCCACGGCTGGCGAGTTCCAGCGACAGCGACTTGGTGGCGGCGTGCAACCCCCCTTTGGCGGCGGCATAGTTAGCCTGGCCGCGGTTGCCGGCCAGCCCGGCGATGGAGGTGATGTTGATGATGCGGCCCCAGCGGCCGCGAATCATGGGCAGGGTCAACGGCTGGGTGACGTTGAAGAAACCGTTGAGCGACACGTCCAGCACCGAGTGCCACTGCTGCGCGCTCATGCCGGGAAACACTGCGTCGTCATGCACGCCGGCGTTATTGACCAGGATCTGAATCGGCGCGTCCGCGACCAGGGCTTCCAGGGCGATGCGGCTGGCCTCCGCATCGGTGACATCGAAGGCGATGGCCTCGGCCGCACCGCCGCTCGCGCGTATTTCTTCCACCAAGGCCACCGCCTTGGCCAGATTGCGGTTGGCGTGGACGTAGACGTAACAGCCGTCGGCGGCCAGGCGTTGGCAGATCGCCGCGCCGATACCGCCGCTGCCGCCGGTGACGAGGGCGCGTTTCATAGTGGACTCCCCAGTTTCGCCGCATCCAGCACCACGATGGCGCGACCGCTCAACAGCACGCGCTCCCCGGCGGAAACGCTGAAGCCATAAAGCACGGTGTTGTCGTCGCCGGAGAGACGCTCCGCTTCCACGCTGAGATCGGCCGCGAGGTCATCCAGCCGTGGGACATGCCACTCGACCCCGCGCACGCTGGCGAGATAACCAGCGCGGGGGGAAGTGTCGGTCGCCGCCAGCAGGCCACCATGCGCGGCCATGGCCTGGGCGGCGTACTCGATGCCGCAAGCGGCGCCCAGGCGACCTTGGGCGCGCAGGGGATTATCCGGGGCGCGGTGGCTGCTGGCGGTGCAGCGGATGTGCCCGCTATCCCAGGCATCGATCTGGTCCAGTAGGCACATGCTGCCCTGGTGCGGGAGGTGGGCGAGCAGCCAGCCCAGATCTAGCGGCATGGCTGAATCGTCACGGCCAGGCTGAGCGGTTCCAGGTATTCCAGCACCACCCGGCCCGCGCGGCCGCTGGCCAAGGCTTGCAGCAGCGGCAGGCCGCGCGCCGAGGGAATCTGGCGGCGCAAGGCCTCCAGGCCTGGATTTGCCAGCCGGTCTGCGGGCGCCTCCACCAGTTCGACCTGCAAACGCGCCAGGGAATGCGGGCCTTGTTGCGGCAGCAACGCCAGGGCCAGGCCGAAGGCGGAAGGATGCGGCAGGTTGGCGTGCAGCGGCTCCGGGTAAGGCGTCTCGTAGGTCACCAGTAGTGTGCCGGTAGCGTCCACACTCACTTGCGCCAGCGCCTCCAGCAAGCCCGCCGCGAAACTGCCGTCATAGGCGCACAACACGGTGGCCGGAGACATGGCGCCGGAGGCAACGCCCCAGTAGCCGGCCGGGGCGTTATGCACCGAATTGTGGAAGCGGGTGGGGGAAAGGTGGCGATCCTCCGAGGCCAAGGCCCGACAAATGGCGTCGCAAGTGTCGCCATCCGCGCTGGAGGAGGAGAACACGCTGGCCAGTTGTTTGGCATCCGCTTGCGCACCGGCAATGGCCTCCTGCGCCACGGCCAGGGCGACCTTGACGGCCAGACCGACGCGGCGCCGCTCGGCGGGGGGGAGTGCCATGGGCGGTGGCACGACGATGGTGCGCGGCACATAGTCGGCAGCCCCGGCCAGGATCGGCTGCGCAGTGTTCCAGTCGTCCAGGCCCGGCCCAAGCAGGCCGACGCCGTCGAGGTAAGCGGTCAGATTCATGTCAACCCGCCCTCCCCAGCACCAGGCTGCAATTGGTGCCGCCGAAGCCGAAGGAGTTGCTCAACACCCGGCGCGGCGCGCACTCCCGGTTCGCGCTCAGGTACTGAATGGGAATGCCCGAATCGACTTGGCGGGTGTTGACGCCCCCCGGCAGGAAGCCATGGCGCAGGGCCAGGGCGCTGATGACCGCCTCCAGGCCGCCGGCCGCTCCCAGGCAATGGCCGGTCGCGCCCTTGGTCGAGCTGCATGGCGTCCGCTCGCCGAATAATGCCGCCACCGCCTTGCCCTCGGCGGCATCGTTGCTCGGCGTGGCGGTGCCGTGCAGGTTGATGTAGTCGATGTCCGCCGCCTGCAAACCCGCCGCTTGCAGGGCGGCAGCCATAGCCATGCGGGCGCCCAGGCCATCGGGATGGTGCGATGACATGTGATGCGCGTCGCTCGACTCCCACGTACCCAGAAGCAGCACGTCCTCGGCATTCAGGCTGTCCGCCGGCCGTTCCAGCAGGATGAAGGCGGCGGTGGCGGCTTCCAGCAGGCGGGGGAGAACAGCCAGGATCACCGGCTGGCCGGCGGCGGTTCGGGCGGCGTGGCCGTCGTGCAGGAGCAGGATGTCGCCGGCGGCGAGGTTGTGGGTGAGACGCCGGGTTACGTCGTCGGCATCGCAGTTGCGGGTGTCGAAACCGCGCCGGGTCCAGCTCGCCAGATGCAGGCCGTGCCGGGCCAGGATGGGTTCGAGAAAGGCATTGCGCAGGCCGGCGGTGGGGCGGAAGAACTGCGGCCGCTGGCCGGTGATGGCGGCCAGGCTGTCCTGGCCGGACTCGATCTCGCGGCCCATGCGGCGGGGTCCGAAGGTGGCGAAATGATGGCGATGATGCTGACCGTGGTTTTCCACGGCATGGCCGCGCCGGACGATCTCGCGGCACAACTCGGGATGGCGTTGCGCCCGCGCGCCGATGCAGAAAAAACTGGCGCGTGCGGCATAGCGATCAAGCAGGTCGAGCACCTGCGGCGTCACCTCCGGGTCGGGGCCGTCATCGAGGGTGATGGCGATGTGCCCCGGCGCTGCGGTGGCCGGTAGCCGCGACCAGTTGGGGCCGAGACTCCGGCTGCGCGGCCAGAGGCCGGCGGCGGCGAGGATCAGGTGATTGGCGGCCAGGGTGCCCAGCCCCCAAGGCCACAGCCCCGGTTGCAGCGCCAGCAGCCCCAGGCTCCCGGCATGGAGGGCGAAAGTGGCTTGCAACAGCGGCGTCGGCCGCCACCGGCGGCGGGCATGGGGGGGTGCCGTCATGTTCGCCGCACCAGGATGGCGGAGAAGAGCAAGGCGAGGATGGCGCCCGGGCCGACCGTGGCGCCGATGGCGTTGAGCACCGGTACGCTGGAAAAAGCGAGGATGCCGAAGCCGACCACCGTGGTGCTGGTAGCCAGCAGCAGGGAGGCCAGGGTGCGCGGCGAGATGCCGCCTGCTTCAATGCCCCGGTCGAAGAACAGGGCGTAGTTGGAGCCGACCGCCACCACCAGCAGCATGCCCACCAGGTGCAGGAGGATGAGTGGCTGCCCGAGCAGAACCAGACTGGCAATGACCACGGCAACGGCCACGACCAGCGGGGCGACGATGCGGAACACCCTGGCCAGGGAACGGGTGGTGGCGAGCAGCAGGCCGAGGATGGCGGCCAGGCCGCCAAGCGAGAGCAGGATGGCCTCGCGCAGATAGCCTTGGTAAAGGCGATCAGACTCGCCCTTGATGTCGACGAAATAAACGCCCGCCAAGCCCGTCTTCGCGAGCGCGGCACGCACCCGCGCCGCGTCGAGGACATGATCGCTTCCGGCGCGCAGCGGCAGCAGGGCCGTCCAGCGCCCCGTCGACGGCAGCAGCAGGGCATCCACCCCTTGCGCCAGGGAAGTCCCATCGAGGTCGCTGCGGGTCAACGGCCTCTGGCTGCGGGCCTTGGCCACGTCGGCAAGGAACGGTTCGAGACGATCCGGACGCAGGGGCAGATCGGCCAGGGCGGCCTTGAGTCGCCGCCGCAACTCGGCGTCGGGCGGCAGGCTCGCCAGGCGTTGGCGCTGGGTCGCCTGGCTGGGTAGGTAAAAGGCGGGGCTCTCGAAGCCGTCGATCACGCCCGCCGCTTCCAGTTGCTGGAGCAGCGCACCCGCGTGTTCGCTGGCGGCGAGCGCCGCCTCCTGGCTGGCGGCGCTCACCACCACCAGATAGCGGACGTCCGGGGCACCCAGGTCGGCGCGCATGGCCAGGTCGAGTGCCTGATCGGCGGCGGGCACCGGGCTCAGGGCCGCCAGTTCCTGGTTCCACATGGCATCGCGCTTGGTAACCAGCACGGCGCATGCGGCGACAAACAGCATCAGCACCAGCCCGCGCAGACGGCCCGCCCGCGCCACCCAGACTGGCAGGCGGCGGCCCAAGGCACTGACATCGCGCAGGCGCAGATCGACGGGCAAGAGATGCGGCAGCACGAAACGGGTAATCAGGGCGGCGCTGGCCACGCCGGCGATGGCATAGAGGCCGAGTTGGGCCAGGCCGGGGAAGCCGGAAAAAAGCAGGGAGGCAAAGCCGAATACCGAGGTGAGCACGCCTATCCGTATCGTCGGCCAGGAGCTGGCCACCCAAGCGGAAACCCAATGGCCGCGCGGCTCGCCAAGCCCGTCTTTGGCCCGTTCCGACTGCATCAGGAGGTAGATGGAGTAATCGATCGCTTCGCCCATCAGGGCGGTGCCGAAGCCGAGCGTGGCGCCGTGGACGACGCCGAAGCCCAGGCTGACCGCCACCACGCCGGCCAGGGCGCCGGACAGCACGGGCAGCAGGCCGAGCAGCAGGGCCGTGGGCGAACGGTAGACCAGCAACAGGATGCTGATGATGATCAGCCCGCCGAGGCCGGACAGGGTGGCCACCTCGCCCTTGATGGTGGCGCGGGCCGCCACGGAAAAAGGTCCGGGGCCGGTCAGTGCGAGGTGAATGGTGGGGGGCAGCCCCGGCCCGGCGATCTCCCGGAAGGCCGCGCGGAGGGCCATGACGGCCGCTTCCTGGGCGTCCGTGTCGGCGCCATCGGCACGGGTGCGGGCCAGCAGCAGGGCACGCTGGCCATCGCGGGAAACCCAGACGCCGTCAGCCATTTGCGGGCGCTGGCTGTTGCCCATGGCGTCCAGCAGTTGCATGAACTCGCCGGTGGGATCGCGCGGCAACAGGGCCTTGCTGAACAACCCGGCCGAGGTGGCAAGCAGGTCGATGCTGTCCTCCACGCCGGCGCGCAAGCCCGCTGCCGTGAAGCGCTCGGCATTCACCGCCGGGCTCAACAGATAGCGGTTTTCCAGCAGGACCTGGCGGTCGCGTGCCAGCCCCAGGGTCTCGCCGTTGGCAATGTGCAGGAAGCGGGGGTCGCTGCGCAGGCGGGCGGCCAGGTCGCGGGAGGCACGCGCGCGGGCGGCCGGGTCGCTGCCTTCGATGCCGATCAGGATCAGGCGCGAGGCGACGCCGGATTTGATTTGGTCGACCAGGAGTTGCTGCTCCTGGGTCGGGCTGCGCGGCAAAAAGGCGGACAGATCGGCCGTGAAACTGGCCCGGCTCACCAGCCAGACACAGGCGAGCAGAAAGGCCAGCCAGAGGGCGATGGCGATGCTTCCACGTCGGTTCATGGCGCGGCGATCTTCTGGATATTCATCAGCGAGCGGTCGCCGTCTGCCTGCAGGATCTCCACCGTGCGGACCTCATCCTGCGTCCCTTCGATACGGATGCGGGCGACCACGCCCCCAACCTTGGCATCGAGCGGGATCAGCACCAGGGTCCAACGCTCGCGGTTGCCCTGCAGGGCCAGGTGATAGATCCGTTCCAGCGCCTTGCGGTCGCCGGCCAGGGTGGCGCGCATGCTCTCGATCATGCCCGCCACCTCCGGGTAGTCCTTGAGTTGCAGGACATGTTTCTGCCGCCGCCGCTCAATGCTCAGCACCTCGCCATCCAGCACCAGGGTTTCGGCCTTCGGCTTGAGGGTGCGTTTTTCCAGGCGGGCGGGCGCAATGAACAGGAGCTCGCCCGACGACTCGACCGGCTGGTCCAGGATGGAAATGAATTTCTTCTCGGTAAAGCTGGCCGCCCCGTGTTTGTTGTTGGCCAACGCAGCCATGAGTTGGCTGACCGTGAATTGGGCCGCCTGGGCGGACAGGCTGAAGCCGAGCAGGACAGCGGCGAGCAAACGTAGCGCGGGCCGGATCATGATGCGTTGCCCTTGCCACCTGATAGCGGCCGCCAGAAATCAAAGAAGTTGAACCAGTTGAACGGCGCGGCGCGACAGTGGCGTTCCAGGCAGTCGGCATAGGCGGCGACCGCCTGGCGGACGGCGGCATCCCGCTCCTTGCGCTCGATGTTGGTGAAATCGGCCAGGGGCTCGAACTGGATGGCATAGCGATTGCTGCCCAGATAGAGGCCGCTCATGAACAGCACCGGACGCTTGAGGATGGCCGCCAGACGCATGGGGCCGAGCGGAAACGCGGCAGTCTGGCCGAGGAACAGCAGCGGCAGGGTGGGGTCCTGCTCCAGGGTGCGATCGGCCAGCACGCCCAGCACCATGCCTTCGTCCAGCCGGGCCTGCACCTGGAGCATGGAATCGAGCTGGCCCAGCGGAATGATGTCCTGCACGGCGGACGGGTTGATGGCGGCCAGGGCGGCGTTGATTTTGTGGGCATTTTTCTCGTACATGGCCATGGCCACCCGCAGCCCGGGCTGGCGCCGGCCGAGGGCGCGCGCCACCTCGAAGCTGCCCAGGTGAGCGCCCATCAGAAAGGCGCCGCGTCCGCCGGCCAGCACCTCATTGAGGACAGCCGCCCCGTCTACCTGGATAGCGAAGAGGTCGAAGCGGTCGTTGAGCAGATAGACCCGGTCGTGGACGCAGGTGGCGAAACGGTGGAAGTGCCGGAACCGCTCGGCCAGACGCGGCGGCCGCCCCAGGACGCGCCGCAGATAGGCACGCGAGGCCTGGCGGGCGGCCGCCGCGAAAAGCAGAAAGTAGAGACTGGTGCCGAATAGCACGACCCGGGCCAAGCGACGCCCCAGCACCAGGGATAGCCAGGTCATCACGCGCAGCAGGGCCAGGCTGCCGCGTTCCGGCCGCTTGGCCCATTCGGCCTGGTGGGCGCTCACGGCTGGCCCTCCTCGGGCGAGGTTGGCGCAACCGAGGTGAAAGCCAATACGCCACTGGCGACCACCCGCTCGTTGGCAACTGCGGTGGCAACCTCGGTGGCAACCACCGCGAATCGGAACATGCCGGCGGCGGTGGCGGCATAGTCGAGACGCAGCGCCTCGCCGGGGCTGACCGGGCTGAGAAATTTCGCCGATTTGATCTGGCCGCTGGCGGCCTCCAACCCTTCCCGTGAGGCCAGGGCATACAGGGCCGCATCCAGCAATACCACACCTGGCAAGATGGGATGGCCAGGAAAATGGCCGGCATAGGCCGGGTGGTCGGCCGCGATGGATAAGGACAAGGATAAGGGCAAGGACAGGTCGGTCATGCCGGGCGAGTGTTCGCGGTTTGCGACTGTAGGGTTGCCAGCAACGCCAGCACCGCCTGGCTGGGGAGCTTGCCGGTGGCGTTGCGCGGCAGGGCAGCGACGAACAGCAGCGGCCGAGGCAGAAAGAGGGGGTCGATGCGTTCGCGCAGCGCGTGCAGGAGGGCAGCGGGCGTCAACTCCGGCGCCACCACCAGGGCGGTGAGGCGGCGGATGCTTTCCGGGGCGTCACCCTCGTCTTCCGGTGGCAGCAGAAAAACCCCGTCGCGCACGCCGGGGACGGCGTTGAGCTGGTGATTGAGATAAGCCAATGAGGTCCGTTTGCCGGCGATGTTGACGAGATCGGCATGACGGCCGTGGAGCAGGAAATAGGCCGAGCCGGTGGCCAAGTCGGCGGTCAAATCCGCCGCGCCCACCAGTTCGATGTCGTCGTTCAGCCGTGTCGCCGCCTCGATGTGCCCGCCCTCGGCCCAGACCGCCTCCCCCTCACGCCGCAGGTGGACCTGCGGCAAGGTCTGCCAGCGTGCGCCGGCCGTGGTGCGGCGGGAAGCGAGCTGGCCGGTTTCGGTGCAGCCGTAGATCTCGAACAAGGGCGAGGCGAAGCGGGTTTCCGCCGCGAAGGCCAGGTTTTGCGAAAGGGGGGCGGTGGCGGACAGCAGCAGGTCCACCGCCGGGAGGGAGGACGGCTCGGCCAGCAGTGCCCGCAGGTGGTAAGGCGTGGTGACCAACACGCGCGGCCGCGGCAGATCGGCCAGCGCCGCGCAGATATCGGCCGGGTAGAAGGGCTGTCCGGAATGCAGGGCTGCGCCGATCTGCAAGGCCATCAGCACGGTGAATTCCAGGCCGTACAGGTGTTGCGGCGGCACGGTGCCGACCAGGGCGTGCTCGGGGGTGATGCGCAACCGCTCAGCGCCCGCTCGAACGCCGCGCACCAGACTACCCCAGTGCTTGACATGGGGTATCGGCATGCCGGTGGAGCCGGAGGTGAAGACCTGGGCGATGACCTGGTCGCTGTCAATTAGTGGAATGACCGGGTTCTCCAGCGATCTCGCGAGCGATTCCGGGTAGCGAAAGACCGGCAGTCCGGCACCGCAGTCATCCTGATCGGTGATGGAGAAGACATCCGTGGCGTAGCGCTGCATCTGCCTGATCATCTCAGGCGTGTGGCCGGCGGGCAGCAGGCTGACCCGGCCGCTGACGATGCAGGCCATCAGGGCGACGGTAAAGCGGTAGCGGTCGCCGCACAGGTTGAGCACATGCCGCCCCGGGGGCAATTGGCCGGCGACCTGGTCAACCTCGCTCAGGAACTGCCTGACGCTTACCGGAGTGCTGCCGCGCCAGGCCATGACAGCATCCATGCGGCGATGGGCAATGAGCGGCAGGGACGACATGGGCAATCCGGACTCCAAATGCGACCTAACGAACTGTGGGGGGAAGCGGCGGGGGCGCGGCCGGTGTTTTCCAGTAGGTGAGGATGCCATCCATGATGCTGTGCTTCTCCAGTTGCGGCAGCGTGCGCAGGCGGACCCGATACTCGGCGGCAAACATCAGCAGAACCAGCGGCAAGGTGAGGAAATTGGCGAAGACCGACCAGACCTTAATGGAGGCGAACAGAAACAGCAGTGTCGAAGCCAGGCTGGCCGTCAGGAAAAACAGCGTCCAGGCCAGGGTGACCTGGCGCGCATAGCGCACTAACTCGGCAGTGAGCCCGCCGTGTACCACCTCGGCAAAGCGGGTGCAGAGTGGCTGTCGCCCGCGCCCCAGGGTGGCGCCGAACACCACCGCCAGCACGACATTGGTGCCGGCGTGCTGGAGGAAATAAACCCAACTGAAATTCCGTTCCAGGGCGCCCCGGAATTCCCACAGCAGCAAGCCCACGCCGGCGCACAGAAACAACATGGCCAATCGCCTGGGTGAGCGCCAGGCCAGCAACAGCAGGATGGCCAGGGACGGCGCCAGGGAGACGGCAACCCCCATGACAGGGAAGGTAGTGGCCGCCGAAGTGGCCGCGCTGTAATGCGCCAGCACGGCATAGCCGATGATCCCGGCGGCGATGGCGGTCCAGCGGACCGCGCGAACCAGGGTAAAACTCATTTTGTTCTGTTCGCCGCGATGTGCTGGGTGAGGCTGGCGAGGGAACTAAAGACGCGGACGTTGTCCGCATCGTCAGAGCGCAACTGGAAACCGAAACGCTTGGAAACGACCAGGGCCACTTCCAGAATGTCGATCGAGTCGAGCCCCAATCCCTCGCCGTAGAGGGGCGCATCGGGCTCAATCGCGTCTGGACTGATATCCAGGTTCAAGGCGGAGGTGATGAGCCCGGCAACCTCGTTTTGCAATTCCTGGTTGGTGTCAGACATGGTGGTTTCAATTCAATAATTGTCGGGGCAACCCGATAGAATCAGGCTGGTGCCAAGTATATTCGGTGGGCGGCCGTATTGACGCCTGGGCTACTCCAGCTTGCCGTAATCATGTGGGCAAGGGTGGCCAGTGTGTTGGAGTTCTCCTTTCGGCAATTTCGGAACACAACGGTTTACGCTCTTCCCGCTATCTCCAATATCGAGGTGCGTTTTTACACTTCCTCCGGCCATTGCTGACGCTCATGGAAACGCCCAGGAATTCCTCCAGCGTCGGTTTTCTGGATTCCGGCTAGAACTCGTCAACCTGACTGATGTGCGCCACGAGCTGGTTCGCTTGGCAAGCCTCTTCAACTGGGCGTGTTCGCCCCCCGAACCATCCTGTGAATCGCCTTCACGCTTACATCGACTCCCTTTACTACCGCTGTTGGCGAGAATCCCGGCCTTCCTCTGTGCGATCCTGATCGCGCTGCTCTCCATCCTTGTTCTTCCTGCCCTTGTCTTGCTGTGATGCCTTGTTCTCCTGGAACTTGCCTTGCGGTTCAGGTTGGGGGCGTTGCTGTTGCTGTTCCCGCTGCCGCTGCTGTTCCCGCTGCCGCTGCTGGTCTAGTTGCTGCTGAGCTTGCTGCCGTTGCTGGTCTTGTTGCCGTTGCTGTGACCATTGCTGATTCGGTTGCACAGGTTGTTGAAAACGCTGCTGAGTTACGGCCTCACGCGGCTGATAGCGGTAATTCTCGGATCGGATTGAATGTTGTTGTTCTGGCGAACGCGGATAACGGTCCCCCGAATACTGCCGCTGGTATATCGGCAATGGCGCGGGAGGTGGGACGGAGTGGCTGTCCCAGCGATCCCATCCGCTTCGACGCTGTTCCCAATCGCGGCCCCAGTACTCACCCCAACGTGGCGGCGCGTCGTCACGCCAACCGCGAAAATAGGCCGGCGGCTGGCGGTAGTAACGCACCGGCACGCGCAGCACATACACCGGCACAAAATTACGCTCCACTTGGTCCCACGGTCCGTTGTACCAACTGCTCGCATACCAGTTGTCTGCGTGAAACACCCAGTACAGGCCGTCGTAAAAGAAGTAATTCGAATCCGCTCGCGGGGCGTAGTAGACAGGGTAGCCCGGCACCTGGAGCAGATCCGGATACCCAGACAAGTTGATACCGATGCTGACACCGGGATATCCGATGCCGACGGAGACCTGGCTGGGTCATTGGCCTGAGGCCTGGATCGAGGTTAATGGGCAAAGCAGCATCGACATCGCAATAACTAGGTAGCGCATTTTCATTTTCTATTCTCCGATTTGATATCCGGCCATCGCGGTGATGGCGATTAACACCGGTTACTTGCCTGCGATGGTGAGGGCGGACGTGTCTACGCTCTTGACGCCCTTCACTTTCGCAGCGACGTCCTTCACGTGATCAATGGCATCCTGGTTGGCCAGGGCGCCCTTCAGAACCACCACGCCGTGCAACGTCTTCACGCTCACATCGACGCCCTTGCTGATGTTGTCGGCAAGAAGCCCAGATTTTACCTTGGTGGTGATCCAGCTGTCGGACACGACACGCTTTGTTTTCGCGACGGCATGGCTGCTCCCGGGAGTTTTCAGGGTGTTGTCAACGCTTTTGACGCCATCGACCAACTTGGTCGCGGCCTCGGCCACGGACTTCGCCTCAGAGCTGCTGGCCGAACCAGAGAGCGTGACCACGCCATTGGTGGTGATTACCTTGATGTCAGTTTTTTTGAGGCTGTCCTCGGCCATCAGTTTGGCCTTCACCTTGGCGGTGATGACGGTGTCGGTGACTGCGGCGCCCAGGCCATCGCTGTGCGCCTGGGGCATGGGGGCTTCAGCCGAGGCGGTACCAGCCATACCGATCCCCAACCCTACAACCAGACAGGTGGCTATCAATGTGGAGCGGAATGAGGTTTTACAAAATAAGGGGAGGGGCATGGGGTTGCTCCGTTTTGTCGTATGCACGACCCAGTTAACGAAATATTCGTAGGCAGCTTGCTCTCGAGTCCAGAATTTTGTCGGTGCGGTATCGCACATAGATATGCATCCGGTCTGGGTGCCGCAACCTTTGACGAGGCGAGATGAGAAAACAGGAACTGAAGCGGTTGTGGGCGATGGTGGTCAAATTAACGCTGTCGCAGCGGCGGGACTTGATGGCGGAGTTGGCCACCGGCCAGGCGAAAGCCGGGGCGGTCGCGGATACTGGTTCTGGCCGTCGGCGCGTAAGCCATCCACAGCTAATGAGAAAACAGCCTTGGCCTTTCACCGGTACCAATAGCGGAAGCGGGTCCGCGGGTCCTGATTGTGTGGCGGCAACACCCATCCTGCCTGCCCAGACCGCATCATGCCGCCGTCGCAGCACCGGGTGTAACTCGCGATATCGCTTAGACCGAGTACCACAGAACGGCGCAGAAATGGCACGCGGTGCCGGTCATGACGAAGAGATGCCAGATGAAATGGCCGTATTTAAAGCGCGCGTCGGTCAGGTAGAACACGACGCCGGCTGTGTAGGCGATAC
>PFJX01000077.1 GCA_002784045.1 Hydrogenophilales bacterium CG_4_10_14_3_um_filter_63_21 | reverse complement strand
GGTGTTTGAGCGAGGTGACAACATGAGTGGACCCATCGTGGCGGGGAAATTACCGATCGAAGCCAACCTGGAACCGGGTGAATACTGGTGGTGCAGTTGCGGGCGTTCCAAGACCCAGCCGTTCTGTGATGGCTCACATGCGGGCACGGAGTTCACCCCCCTACCGTTCAAGGTGGAAGCCCAAGGCCAGTATTGGCTGTGTACCTGCAAGCACTCTGCCAACCCGCCCTTCTGCGACGGGGCTCACGAGTTGTTGGATTGAGCTTGTCGTAGTGGCGGGCCCACTCCCTCACATCACGAACCATCCCGCTAGCAGCCCCCCCGCCACGGCCGTCATACCAGGCAACACCTGGCGAGCCAGCGCGGCGCCGCCGATCGCCGTGGCGACCCCGCTCTTGAAGGCGATGTTGGCGAGCATGGCCAGGAGAACGGTGGTGGTGGCCTGTTCCGCTTGCAGGGTGCCCAGCCCGAACAGCCGCAGGCTGGAAAGGGTGATGGCATCAACGTCGGTGAGGCCGGAAACCAGAGCCACGGCATAGACGCCATGGCTGCCGACCAGGTCGGAGAGCCAAGCGGCGGCGAACAACACGCCGGCATAAAGCGCGCCGAAGCCGAGCGCGGCGCGGATTTCCGTGGGGTTCTTCATATCCAGTGTGGGCGTATCGGGTTTTACGTCCAGGCGCCGCCAGAACAGGTAGAGCATCACCAACCCGGCCAGGGCGCCGCCGCCGAGCAGGGTGAGCATGGGCCGCAGCAGGCCGGGCGAGAGCACCGCCACCACCAAGGCGAGGCGCACCAGCACCACCCAGTTGGCGAGCAGGATGATCAGGGCTGCCATGCTGGTGAGATGCGGGTTGTCGCGGCTGTGGCGGGAGAAGGCCAGGGTGGTGGCGGTACTGGAAGCGATGCCGCCGAACAGGCCGGTGAGCAGGGTGCCGTGGCGCTGCCCGGCGATGCGTAGCGCCGCGTAGCCGGCCAGCGAGAGGCCGGAGATCAGCACCACCATCCACCAGATCTGATATGGGTTGAGGGCATGGTAAGGGCCGTAATCCTGATTTGGCAAAATCGGCAGGATGACGAAAGTGAGCACCGCGAATTGCAGGATGGAGACCAGGTCCAGCCTGGTCAGGCTGCGTGAGACGCCGCGTAATTCCGGCTTGAAATAGAGCAGGGCGGTGGACAGGATGGCGAGGGTGACGGCGAGCTGTTCCATGCCGTACCAGACCATCGCGCCCAGGGCGTAGCAGACCACCACGGCGGCGATGGTGGTGGTGCCGGGGTCGTTGCTATCGGTGGCCTTGAAGTAAGTCGCCACCATCATGCCGCCCATGATCATCAACCCGGCGCCCAGCACCCAGGGCGCGCCGGTCTTTTCCGAGAGCAGGGCGCCCAGGGTGCCGGCCAGGGCGACCAGGGAGAAGGTGCGCAGGCCGGCTTTGGCGGCCGGAGAGCGCTCCCGCTCCAGGCCGATCAAGAGGCCCAGGGCGAGGCTGGTGAGGAAGGGATAGAGGGTGGCGATTTGGTCGGTGGGCATGTCCTGATTATGGACCGCGCTCAGGCGAACAGCTTGAGCAGCGCCACACACCCTAGCGCCAGGGTGACGATGCCCACCAGGCTGCGCATTGTGCGTTCCGGCAGGTGGCGTACCGTCAGGGTGGCCATCGGCACCGAGAGCAGGCCGCCTAGGGTGAGAGGAACGGCGAGCCCGCAAGCGATGGACTTGCCGGCGGCCAGGTAGCCGAGCACGCCGATCAGGCAGGTCAGCGATTCCGCCAGCGAAGTGACCGCCACCGCGCTTTTCACCGGCAGCCCCGAAACCACCTGGCCAGCCGTTACCAGCGGCCCGTAACCGCCGCCCGACAGCCCCTTGTTGAAGGCCGCCACGGCACCCACCGCGACGATGCCGCCGGCATGAAAGGGAACCTGGCGGTTGCGGGTAGCCAGCACGATGATGCCCATCGCCAGCACGATGCCGCTGATGAACAGACCCAGCCAGAACCTGGAGATGCTCACCGCCACCCACACCGCGAGCAAAGCTCCGACCCCGGAGAGCAGGGCGAGCAGCCAGGCGGTACGGCGCGCCTTGGCGTCGCGGAGAAAATCGACATTGCCGTCGTGCTGGTGCAACAGCGCGGCGGCGAGACCGGCCATGAGTTCGCTGATCAGCACCGCCGGCACGATCTGCAATGGCTCGAAGCCGGCCAACAGAAGCAGGGGCGTCAGCGTGGTGCCGTAACCCATGCCCATGCTGGAATCCACGTATTCGCAGGCCAACGCGGACAGGAACAGGACCAGCAGAAGAACCGGGGTGATGCCCGGCGTGGATTCGACTACCCCCTGCCAGCCGGGTAGTTGGCCGAGAACGGACAGGCCTACGACGGCGGCGACCAGCAGCAGCAGCCAGAGGCGGGTGCGCTGGCTGGATAGCGCGGGCAGGGCGGCGATCAGGCTGGTGGAGGAAACGAGACGGGCTTGCATGATGGTTCCAGGGTGTGGCGATGCCCTCTATTAGCAGCTTGCATGCCAGGTCGCGCGGACCACCGCGCAGGCCGCCTGTTGGCGGGGGCGGCGAGACGGTGTAGGTCGGGCTATAGTAAGAACGAAGCGGAATATCCGTTTAATGTCATGGGTGCCATTGAAATGCCACAGATTGTCTCCCCTGATTCCCTTGCCGCACTGGCTTGGCGTCTTGCCGCGCTGCATCCTCGCCTGTCGGAGTTCATTGAAGGCCTGCGACCCAGCCTCGGCGCATACGCACAACTGGTGATTCGCCGCCTGGACGACGCCGCGCAGACGCTGGAAAGCGTGGCCGACATCGGCATCCCCGAGAGGGAAAACCGTCGCATGGTCTTTTCCCACGAGTCCTGGGCTACGCTGCTCGAGTTGCTGGGGCGCGACGGCATCTGGGCGGGAGGCCAGGCCGAGTTGCGCAGCCGCTGCCCCGGCCTGGCCCCGACGGCCTGGCGTGGGCCGCTCGCGCTCGCCGGCCTGCGCCAGGGCGGCCAGGTCGCTGACGTGTTGCTGCTGGCGCGGCGCGACGCCGGCGCTCTGGCCGCCGCCCTGCGCGAACCCTGCGCCGCCGCCCTCGCCAACGAATTGCGCTGGCGCGAACTGGCGAGTGGCCGCGAGGCGGCCGAGGCGGAACGCCAGGCTCTGCTGCTGCGCCTGAAGCGCCAGGACATCAGCGACAGCGTCGTCGGTGCCGATACCGGCCTCAACGAGGTGATGCAGGCGGTCGAGCGGGTGGCGCGAACGGATACGCCGGTATTGATCCTGGGTGAAACCGGCACAGGCAAGGAAGTCGTCGCGCGTGCCCTGCACGTTCGCTCGCGCCGCGCCGCCGGGCCTTTCCTGCGCGTCAACTGCGGCGCCCTGCCGCCGGAATTGATCGACTCGGAACTGTTCGGCCACGAACGCGGCAGCTTCACCGGCGCGGTGGGAACCCGCCGTGGCTGGTTCGAGCGGGCCGACGGCGGCACGCTGTTTCTCGATGAAGTCGGCGAATTGCCCCTGGCGGCGCAGGTGCGCCTGCTGCGGGTGCTGCAGGACGGCAGCTTCCAGCGCGTGGGCGGCGAGCGCAGCCTCACCGTGGACGTGCGGGTGGTGGCCGCCACCAATCGCGACCTGCTCGCCAGCGTGGCGGCGGGCGGCTTTCGCGAAGACCTGTGGTTTCGCCTGGCGGTGTTTCCCATCCCCCTGCCGCCCCTGCGCGAGCGGGTGCAGGATATCCCCGCACTGGCCGCACATTTCTCGCTGCGCGCCGCCGAGCGCCTGGGCCTGCCGCCGCGGATGCCCGATGCGGTGGATTTCGCCCTGCTGGAAGCCTACTCCTGGCCCGGCAATGTGCGTGAACTCGCCTCGGTGATCGAGCGCGCCGCCATCCTGGGCGATGGCCATCGCCTGGAAGTGGCACGGTCGCTCGGCATCAGTCCGTTCCCGGCGGTGCCTGCGGCGCGCCGGGAAGCGAGCGCCGATGCGGCCAGCCAGCCCCTCGATGCCGCCATGCGCGGCCACATCGAAACCGCCCTGGCACGCTGCCACGGCCGCATCGAAGGCCCCTTCGGCGCCGCCCGCCTGCTGCAGATGAACCCGCACACCCTGCGCTCGCGCATGCGCAAGCTGGGAATTGCCTGGGCACGCTTCAGGGCCGGCTAGCAGCCTGTCGGACTTTGGTCGTCGAAAAGCGAGAAACGGCCCCAGCGAGGCCAGTTTTTGCCGGATTTGCCGCCGCATAGCCGTTCTATGGGGCAATAAGCCGGTGAAAAAGGGGCCGGCGCGGTCGATTTGCTGCCGACGATTCCAAAGTCCGACAGGCTGCTAGGCGGCCGGCACCGTCTCCTTGAACGCCGGACGTTGCATGAGGCGGTCATAGAGTTCGGAGAGGTTGGGGTGGGCGCGGCGCCAGTCGATTTCCGGGAAGCGGAAATCCAGGTAGCCCAGGGTGCAGCCGAGCGCGATGTCGGCGAGGCTGAAGGTGTCGCCGGTGCACCAGGCCTGGTTGCCGAGTTCCTCGCTCATGGCCTTCAGGCCGGCAGCCACCTTGCCGAGCTGGCGTTGTATCCATTCAGGACTTCGCTGGGCGTCAGGCCGCTTGCGCTCGACGAACACCAAGGCGGCGGCATCGGTGATGCCATCGGCCAGCGCCTCCCAGCGTTTCACCGTGATGCGTGGGCGCGGCTCCTTGGGGAGTAAATGGCCCACCGGGCTAATACTATCCAGGTATTCCACAATCACGCGCGAATCGAACAGGGTCTTGCCGTCTTCCAGCACCCACACCGGCACCTTGCCCAGCGGGTTGAACTCGGGAACATGAGTGTCGTCGGCCCAGGGGACGTCCACCACCAATGCGTATTCGATGTGCTTCTCCGCCGCAACGATGCGCACCTTGCGTGCGAACGGGCTGGTCAGGGAGGCGATGAGCTTCATTTTGTGATTCATGGACTAACGGTCTGTCTTGTTACGAGCGGGCGGCGATTCTAGTGCAGTGTCTCGCAAATGCCTTGGCACGATGAAATTGAGGCATTTTTGCGCCAGGCAAGGCGCGCCCCCGCCGCATGGCCGGAAAAGGCGCGGTTTCATGTCGAGTATTTGCGAGACACTGCACTAGCCGCCCGTACTTGGATTACACCACCGCGGCCAGCGCGTGCGGCCAGGCGGCCTGGAAACGGCGCAGGGTTTCAGCGCGGCCAAGCAGGAATAGGGTCTGGTCGATGGAGGGAGTCTGCGCGGTGCCGAACAGGATCAACCGCAGCGGCATCCCGATCTGACCCATTTTCAGGTTGAAGGCTTTGGCCGTTTCCTTGATGAGTTGGCCGATGGCGGGAGCTTCCCAAGCTACCGTGGCGAGGTCGGCTTGCAACTTCTCGAAGGCGGGCAGGGCGTCGCGGCTGAGTCTGGCTTGCAGTTCCGCGACTGCCGGCAGGGTCTGGCGGAAGTAGATGTGTACGGCATCGGCAAGTTCGACGATGCTGCTGGTGCGTTCTTTCACCAGGCCCACTAGCGCGCTGAGGTTGGCAACACCGGCGGGGCCTCCTGTTGTGTTGATGTCCTGCGCGGCCAGGAAAGGCCGCACCAGTTCCGCCAGACGGACGTCGTCGGCCTCCTTGAGATAATGCTGGTTCAGCCAGGTCAGCTTGCTGGCATCGAAACGGGCGGCGGAATGGCTGGCGTGGCTGACGTCGAACCATTCGACGAATTGCTTTAAATCGAATATTTCCTCGTCGCCATGCCCCCAGCCCAGGCGCGCCAGATAGTTCAGCAGGGCTTCCGGGAGAAAACCTTCATCGCGGTATTGCAGCACCGACACCGCGCCGTGCCGCTTGGACAGCCGCTCGCCGTCCTGGCCGAGAATCATCGGCACATGGGCATAGGTGGGAATCGGCGCGCCCAGGGCGAGCAGGATGTTGATCTGGCGCGGTGTGTTGTTGACGTGGTCATCGCCGCGGATGACGTGGCTGATAGCCATGTCCCAGTCGTCCACCACGACACCGAAGTTGTAGGTGGGAATGCCATCGCCGCGCACGATCACCAGATCATCCAGTTCCGCGTTGGCCACGGTGATGGATCCCTTGATCATGTCGTTGAAGGTGACTTCGCCTTGCAGCGGGGTCTTGAAGCGGATCACCGGGATGCTGCCGGCGGGTGGCGTTGGCAGCACCTTGCCCGCTTCCGGCCGCCAGCGCCCGTCATAGCGAGGTTTCTCACCGCGTGCCTTTTGCGCCTCGCGCATGGCTTCCAGTTCTTCCTTGCTGGCGTAGCAGTAATAGGCCTTGCCCTCTTCCAGCAACTGGTCCACCACCGCCTGGTAACGGTCCATCCGCTTCATCTGGTAGTAGGGACCTTCATCCCAGTCGATTCCCAGCCAGGCCAGGCCGTCGAGAATGGCCTGCTCTGAGGCCTGGGTGGAGCGCTCCTGGTCGGTATCCTCGATGCGCAGGATGAACTCGCCCCCCATCTTGCGGGCGTAGGCCCAGGAAAATAGTGCGGTGCGGGCGCCGCCGATATGCAGATAGCCGGTGGGGGAGGGGGCGAAACGAGTGCGGACCATGGTCAGTGCGAAGGCTGGAAAGGCCGCGATTCTACTAGCCTCGCGTGGCAAAAAAGCCTTTGACCGAAGCGCCTGGCCTTCATTAGAATGCGCGCCGCTTTGGGCAGTTAGCTCAGTGGTAGAGCATCGCCTTCACACGGCGGGGGTCGGTGGTTCGAAACCACTACTGCCCACCAAAGTTCAAAAAGCCGGTTCAAGTTCTGCTTGAACCGGCTTTTTTCATGTGCGCCCGCCATGAAAGCGACGAAAGCCTCCCATGCTGACCACCAAGCGCGGGTGGAATGGGCGAGGCGGCTCACAAGTTTTCCATCGAGTGCTTGAGTCCACGTTGCGGGTCCGGTCCGGCATTGAACTGGCTGCTAACGGGCATGGCCGAGAGACTGCCCCCAGGAATGAAACAGGCGGGTCATCTCCTCTTTCTCAAAGGGTACGGCGGTATTAAGCGACATTCGTAATCGTGCGGTTCCCGGATAAATCCCGTTTTTTTATTGCAAAGGGTGGGAGCCGGTTGTTCCAAGTTAAAGGTGGCTCGCATTGAGCCGATAGTTGTGGGGCTGGCGGCGGCATTTTCGAAAAATACCTTGTATTGAGTGCCAGGCTGCCACTCATAAATTTGCAGAACCTTTCAGTGGACAAAGAGACGAGATGAATCAGAAAAGAACCGGAATTGGGCGAAGTCGCCTCAGCCGCGCGCTGCTGCTAAGCAGTTGCTTGTTTGCCTTGCACGCATCCGCGGCACAGCAGGCATCCGTTTACTACGAGGATGCGTTACGTCGGTTCGATTCGAAGGATGCCAAGGGCGCCATCGTCCAACTGAAAAATGTCCTGCAGCAGGATCCCAAGCACTTGGCTGCCTTGGTGTTGTTGGCGGATGCCTACCTCATGGCTGGCTCGGCCGTCGCCGCCGAGACCGCTTTGCTAACGGCCACAAAACTTGGGGCTGATCGATCCGTGATTCTTCCTAAACTAGCCCAGGCACTGAACGCCCAGCTCAAATATCGGGTGTTGCTCGACCAGGTTAGCACCCAAGGGCTGCCGCCCTTGGTGGTGGCCGAAATTCTCGTTTATCGTGGTGTGGCCTACTTGGCGCTGGGCAACCTGAAACAGGCCGAGCAGACTTTGAAGGAAGCCGAGAGGCTCAACCCCGATGCCGTGGCGGTCAAGGTAGTCCAGGGCACCATGATGCTGCATCAAGGTAATCTGCAAGGCGCCCGCGCAACAGCAGAGCGGGCGGTGGCCATGGCGCCCAACGATGCCGCTGCCTGGAACCTGAAAGCCTCCGTTTTCCACCTTTCAGGCAATGCCAAAACCGCGCTGGCCGATTATGGCAAGGCACTCAGTCTGAACCCGGAATATCTTGATGCTCGTCTTGGCCGCGTTGGCCTGCTTATGGACTTGAAGCGCCATCAGGAAGCCGAGCCAGACCTGAGGGTGTTGAAAAAATATGCCGCCAGCGAGCCTCGCGCGGCCTACCTGATTGCCCTCGCCGCCGCCCGTCAGGGTGATGCCGAAGCAACTCGCGCCGCTCTGGCCGAGGCGACCACGCTGCTGGATCAACTCCCCCCGGAGATGATTCGGGGCAACGCCCAACTGCTGATGCTGGGTGGTCTCGCCCATTACGGGTTGGGCCAGCCGACAAAAGCCAGAAGCTACCTGGAGGGCTACATCACCGTTGAGCCACGGAACCTTGGTGCCCGCAAACTGCTCGCCTCCATTCTGCTGGGCGAGCGCGAATACAACGCGGTCATCGAGATGCTCTACAGCGTCGCCGGCAGTACATCTCCCGACCCCGAGGCGCTCTCTCTGCTGGCCTCCGCTTACATGGGCATGAAGCAGTATCAGCGGGCCACCAAGCTGTTCGAGCAGGCCGTCCACATTCTTCCGAACGCCGCCAATAGCGCAATCGGGCTGGGCATGAGCCATCTCGGTGCTGGGCACATCGATGAAGGTATCGCCCAACTACAGGATGTGTTCAGCAAGAATCCTGGCCAGGCCGGTGCCGGGCTGATGCTGGCCGCCACCTACCAGCGCCGGGGTGAGCCAGCCAAGGCGGTGGAGGTTGCCCGCAAGATCATCGCCAATGACCCACGCAACCTGACTGCTCTCAACCTCCTCGGCAGCATGCTTGCCGCCGGCAAGGATCGCGCTGGCGCCCGTGCTGCTTTCACCAAAGCCGCCCAACTGCAACCCAGCTTCCTTCCCGTCCAGATTAACATTGCGCGGCTCGATCTTGCCGAAGGCAAGGTTCAGGCGGCCCGCAAGCGCCTTAACGCCATCTTGAAGGTCAGCCCGGACAACCCCGATGCGCTGTTGCAACTCGCTTACGTGGAAAATCGGGATGGCCATTCCGCCGAAGCCATTCGCTGGTTGCAACGCGCGCGCTCCGGACAATCCAGGACGCTTACCCCTCTGCTGTACCTGGTGGAGATGTATCTGAAAACCGGGGATGCCAAGAACGCCCTCGCGGTTGCCCAGGAACTGGAAACTGTCTACCCCGACAACCTTACGGTACTCGGTGCGGTGGGCCAGTCATACCTGGCCGACGGCAGTGTCGACAAAGCCCGCGCCACCTTCAATCGCATGACCCGCAGCGCCGGCTTCGACAGCGCGGCTCTGACCCGGATCGCCGAACTGCTCATGCGCGTCGGCGCATTCGATGACGCCGGCTTCGCCCTGAAGAAGGCTCTGATCAACAATCCCGGCTATCTCCCCGCGCGGTTCACGATGGCGGAACTGGATATGCAGGCCGGACGCCTGGCGATGGCCGAGAGGCGGGCCGGCGAGATCCGTAGCGCCAATCCCGGCTTTGCCGCCACCACGCGCTTGTTGGCCCGGATATATATGGCCCAGGGGAAACATGCCGCCGCCATTCAGGAGTTCCGGACGGCGCTATCCAAGGAACCCAGTGGCGCCAACACGCTAGCCTTGTTTCAGGCCTATATCGAGGCGGGCGACAGCAAAGCCGGCATCGATCTAATGCAAACCTGGTTGCGCGGCCATCCCCAGGACAGCGCGGCGCAATCCGCTCTGGCCGAGGCTTATCTGCGCGGCGGCCAGTTGCAACTGGCGCGCACCACTTATGAAGCCGTTTTGAAGCAGCGCGGCAAGGATGTTGGTGTGCTAAACAATCTGGCGAATATCCTGCTCCGCCTCAATGAACCGCAGGCGCTCAATTACGCCCAGCAGGCCTATGCCCTGGCCCCAGGTAATCCGGACATCGCCGACACGCTCGGCTGGATACTGGTGCGCAAAGGCCAGGCCCAACAGGCTTTGCCCTATTTGCGCGATGCCCGTCTGCGCTCTGCCAGCAATCGCGTCATCCAGTATCACCTGGGGGTGGCCCTGCATACCCTGGGTCGCAAAGCGGAGGCCCGACGTGAACTGCGGGCCGCGCTGGCCGCCCAGGGCAACTTTGCCGGAATGGATGAGGCGCGAGTCCTGCTGCAACAGCGTTGAGGCAGCCGCTGGCGCGTGAGTCGCGATTGCTATCTTTCAATGCCATAAAAATGTCGATCTTGTTGGTTTTTCATCCTTGGTAGGCTGGATACAAGTCGTAACAAATTGTAAATAAACAGGTTTTATGGCTGGCAAGGCGCTTGCTTAGGTGGAGGGTACATACCGCACCGACCCGAGGGGGCAGACATGAAACGAATCTCTACCAAACAGCTAGCCAGCGGTTTCCTTCTGGTGCTCGGCACTTGCGCTGGCGGGCTGGCTCACGCCGACACCACCTATACCTACACCTACGGTTATCAATGGAACGTGTCCAGCAGTTGTGCCAATGGCAGCTGGAACACTAGCTGCGGTCTGAATGGCGGCCAGACCAGCAGCTCGGCTAGCCCATCGGGCGCCCCCACCGACCCGAATGCGCCAGCCGCCAGCCTTTCCGCCAGTGCGACCGGCTGGGCCAATACACAAGGCAATTCATCGACCTTGGCCAACCAAACCCTGGAGCAGGGAAAGGTCCAGGCCTGGACCAGCAGTAGCAGCGGAACCTCCAGGACCGGGATGGGGGTCAGAAACCTTGACTACTCAAACACCGCTAATGGGGGCGAGTCGCGCTTGGATGGCAGCGAAGGCAGTAGCCCGGAACACGCCGTCGATAATAACGAACGCTATGATTCCATCCTCTATGCGTTCGACCAGTCCGTGTCCTTGACCGGGGTTTCGTTGAGTTGGTACTCCGGTGATTCCGATGTGTCAGTCCTGGCCTACACCGGTGATACCTCCGTTCCGAGTTTCGACATCACCACAAAGCTGTCGGACCTGCGCTACGACCAACTGGCCGCCAACGGCTGGTCTTTCATCGGCCATTACAACGGGGGCTACGACAAGGCCATCAATACCCCGACCTCATCCAGCTATTGGCTGATAGGCGCAGCCAACCCGCTGGTAGGGGGTAGCGTTGATGGCACTAATGACTACATCAAGATTGCCTCGCTCGCCGGCAAGATCACAAACGAATTTACTCAGCACCAAACTCCCCCGCCGGGCGTGCCCGAGCCTGGCAGCCTGGCCTTGCTCGGACTAGGCAGTTTGCTTCTGGTGCGCGCACGAGCCAAGAGTTGACGCGCCGCGCATAACCCGCAATGAAATGGCCCGCTCTTGCGGGCCATTTCGTTGCGCGTCCAGCATGGGCGCGAACCGAGGGATAAGAGTGGCATAAGAGGCACGCCACCCACCCATGTTGCACCCGCACAATTAGCCGGAAAGGCCTTTTCGATCCACGTTAGAATCCGCGCCGGGGGAGGAAGCGTTCCTTTTCTTCAGGAGACTTCCAATGTTCAACGATGTGCTTATTGTGGCCGCGGGACGCACGGCTGTAGGTGCGTTCGGTGGCGCGCTGGCGGGGATTCCGGCCAGCGAATTGGGCGCGCGGGTCATCAAGGCCCTGCTCGCCCGCTGCAATTTGCAAGCCGGGCAGATCGACGAAGTGATTCTGGGCCAGGTGCTGCAAGCCGGCGCCGGCCAGAATCCAGCACGGCAGGCGGCGCTGGCGGGCGGTTTGCCGGATAGCGTGTCCGCGCTGACCATCAACAAGGTGTGCGGCAGCGGCCTGAAAGCGGTGCATCTGGCGGCCCAGGCCGTGCAGTGCGGTGACTCCGGCATCGTCATCGCCGGCGGCCAGGAAAACATGAGCCTGTCGCCGCATGTGCTGCCGAAATCGCGTGAGGGCCGCCGCATGGGTAACTGGGAGCTGGTCGATACCATGATCCAGGACGGCCTCTGGTGCGCCTTCAATAACTGCCACATGGGCATCACCGCCGAGAATATCGCCGATCAGTACGGGTTCACCCGTGCCGAACAGGACTTGTTCGCCGCCACCAGCCAGCAGCGTACCGAAGCGGCGCAGAAGAACGGCCATTTCGACGCCGAGATCATTCCGGTCGAGATTCCACAGCGCAAAGGCGATCCCGTCGTTTTCGCGCGGGACGAGTTTCCCCGCGCCGGCGCGACCGCCGAGGGCCTGGGCAAACTGAAACCCGCTTTCAAGAAAGACGGTACGGTCACTGCGGGCAACGCTTCCGGCCTCAACGACGGCGCCGCTGGCGTGGTGGTGATGTCGGGTGCGCGTGCCCGTGAACTGGGCTTGGCGCCGCTGGCGCGCGTGGTCAGCTTTGGCAGCGCCGGGGTCGACCCGGCGATCATGGGTACCGGCCCGATTCCCGCCGTGCGCAAGTGTCTCGACCGTGCCGGCTGGTCGGCCAAGGACCTGGACATGATCGAAGCCAACGAGGCGTTCGCCGCGCAGGCCATGTCGGTCAACAGGGAACTCGGTTTCGACCCGGTCAATGTCAACGTGAGTGGCGGCGCGATCGCCATCGGCCACCCGATCGGCGCTTCCGGCGCGCGCATCCTGGTGACGCTGCTCTACGGCATGCGGCGTAGCGGTGCGAACAAAGGCCTTGCCACCTTGTGCATCGGTGGTGGCCAGGGCGTTGCCCTCGCGGTGGAAAGGATATGAAAATGAATGCGAATGTTCAGCAACTCAATGGAAAAGTAGCGCTGGTTACCGGCGGCACCGGCGGCATTGGTAGCGCCATCTGCGTGAAACTGGCTCAGGCCGGCTGCAAGGTGGTGTCCACCTATCTGGACGAAGCCCAGGCCAAAG
>PFJX01000132.1 GCA_002784045.1 Hydrogenophilales bacterium CG_4_10_14_3_um_filter_63_21 | reverse complement strand
GGGGCCAGCCCCGCCGCGCTCATTGGCCACTGAGCGCGCCTTGCCAGGCAGACCGAAAACCGCACACTCGGGCGCGTCCAACTGAGGTTTCTAGGATAATCGGGATACCCGCCAATGACGCCGGCTTTCCTGGTGGTGGAATGCGCGGTTAACGTGAAACCCTGGCTTGCCATGGGAGCGAACCGAGCCCGCAATAGTTACCGTTACCGTTGCAATCGCGGACGCGGTCCGCCCCCACGCGCAGGGTTCCTTACTCGGGGGCGGCCATCCGGCCATGGCGGAGGTTAGTGGCGGCTATGGCCACGATCGTTGCCATGGCGGTCATTCTGGTTTTCATGACGATCATCCCCGCGTCCGTCTCGACGATCATCGCGGCGATCACCATGACGATCCTGGTAACGCGGAACGTATTCGCGGTCGTACCAGTTGTCCCGCACAAAGTAGACCCGCTCGCCGCAGGCGTTGTACTCACGGCAGTGTTTACGCCAGTTTTTCGCGTGGCCTGGCGGCACGTGCAAGTAGATCGGTGGGCGCGCAACGGGTACCCGCTCGATGACCACCGGTCTCCGGTAGATCACTTGCGGCTGCGGGTAGTCACCGATGTCGATACGGCCATAGAAGCCGGGTTGGCCGATGCTGATCGAGACGCCGACGTCGGCGCCGACTGCCGGCGCGGTGACAGCGGCCAGTGCCGCCGCAAATAGCAAACGTTTCATGTTGGAACTCCTGTGGTGGGTGGTCCTGCCGATTGCGAACCCTATTAATCGCGGTAGGGGTGTCCAGTAATGGGCATCCCTACCGCGATTTATGGCTGTGGGCCGATTACTTCGCTTCCTTCTGCGTCGCTAGTTTTTCATACAACTGGCCGAGGTTGAGTTGCGCCTTGGCATAGCCTTGTTCGGCGGATTTCTGGAACCAGGCGAGGGCTTCATTTTCGTTCCTTTCCACCCCGAGGCCGTCGCGGTAGAGCACGCCCAGGTTGTGCTGGGCCACCTTGTCGCCGGCTTCGGCTGCCTTGCGATACCAGCGCGCGGCCTCGTTCAGGTTCTTGGCCATGCCCTGGCCCTGTTCCAGGATCACCCCCAGGTTGTTCTGGGCGGTGATGTCGCCGGCCTCGGCGGCCTTGCCGAGCCAGCGCACGGCGTCCTCGATCTTGCCGTTCTTCTGCAATAGCCAGCCGAGGCGGCTTTGCGCCAGCACCACGCCTTGTTCGGCGGCCTTGGCGTAAAGCGCCAGGGCTTCGGATTCGTTGCGTTCCTGGCCCTGCCCCTGTTCCGCCATCAGCGCCAGGTTGTACCAGGCGAGCGGTTCGTTCTTCGCGCTGGCCCTCAGCAACCACTCGCGCGCCTTGGCGTAGTCGGCGGCCACCCCCTGGCCTTCGCGGTAGAGGCGGCCCAGGTTGTTCTGGGCGGCGGCGTCACCGGCGGCGGCGGCGCGCTCATACCAGGGCAGGGCGGCGGCGATGTTGGCGCTCACGTTGTCCTGGCCCAGGGCGCCGGTTTCCAGCAGCCAGCCCAGGTGGGTGGCGGAAGGCGCGTCACCGGCTTCGGCGGCCAGGCGGAACCAGCGGCCGGCTTCCACCAGGTTTTTCGGAATGCCCTGGCCTTTCTCGAACATCCAGCCGAGGCGGTTCTGCGAAGCGACATGGCCCTGGCTGCCCGCCAGGGCCAGCCAGTTGGCGGCGGTGGGCAGATCCTGCTTCACGCCGCCGAGGCCGTCCTTGTAGATCAGGCCGAGGTTGCCCTGGGCTTCGGCGTTGCCGGCCTCGGCGGCCTTGGTAAACCATTTCACCGCTTCCGGGTAAGCCGTCGGGGTGCCCAGGCCATAGGCGTATTTGATGCCCAGATTGTTCTGCGCCGGCACGTCGCCAAGTTCCGCTGCCCGCTTGTTCCAGGCAAAGGCGGCTTCCAGGTTGACCGGGACACCGAGGCCTTTCTCGTACATGGTGGCCAGTTGCGACTGGGCGGCGGCCAGGTTGAGTTCGGCCGCGCCGGTCATCAACCGCGCGGCCTGGTCGGCGTTCTTGGTGACGCCGTCGCCGCGCAGGAACAGCAGGCCCAGGTTGTAAAGGCCGATCGGCTCGTTCTGTTTGGCGGCGAGTTCATACCACTTGGCGGCCTGGGTGAAATCCTTGGCCACCCCCATGCCTTGTTCGAACAGCCAGCCCATCTTGGTTTGCGCCTCGGCATCGCCGGCGCTGGCGGCCATCTGGTAATAGCGCAGCGCCATTTGCATGGCCTGCATGGGATCGGGCACGACCGGGCCGGCGGCCAGCAGGGGGGCTGCGTGCAGGGCGAGCAGCAGGGGCAGGGTGCGAAGTTTCATGGCGTGTCCTCTCAGTTCAAGGTGATTTTGCGGCGTTCAGGCGGTAATCCACCGGAACGTCGATCCAGGCCGTAACCGGCTGGCCGTTCTTGCGGGCGGGTTTGAAACGGTATTTTGCCAGTTGTTCCCGCGCATCCACATCGAGGATACCGGAGCCGCTGCTTTGTTTAATCCACATCTGTCCAGGCGCGCCATCGGCCATCACTTGCACGCGCACGGTGACGCGGCCCTCGTGGCCATAGGCCCAGGCGCGGAGCGGAAAGGCAAAGCTGGGGTTGTCGCTGGCATAGGCCGGCTTCTCGGTGATGTCTTGTGTGGTTTCGCGCGGTCGGTTGTCCGGTTGCGCGTGACCCGGCAACGGACAATAGGTGGCGGGCGCCAGCACGTCGAGTGGCTGCACCTGGCTATCCGCGCGCATCTCCCGCACCGCCGCCACTTTAACGAGTTGCAGCTTGCCAGCGCCGTCCGATCTGGCGCCACCGCCGCCAAGACTGGCGAGCCGAGTGGGGGTGCTCAGCAAAGAAGAAGCGGCTACGCGGCCTTGCAGGGGCGCGCCGTCGCCTTTGCCGGCCACGGCCAGCGTCGTCGCCACGGTGCGCTCGGCGCCGCCGTCGTCGATGCCGGCGCTGGAGTGGAAAGCCGAGCGCGCCCCGCCGGGGCGCATTTCCAGAATGGCGGGTACCGTGTGCATGGCCAGCGCCAGGCGCGGCGTACTGCCGGGTTCTCCCGGGGCGAGGGCGGCGGACGCGGTGTGGCCACTGGCCAGCCCGGCGCCAACCGTTGCTTGCCCCGGTAATCCAGCACTCAGGTCAGCTCGGGCGACAAGCCTGCCCGTGCCGCCGGCGTAGCCAGCGCCGGGCAGGCTGCGCGGAATGCCACCGCTGCCACTCGGGTCCGCCCCGCCGGAACGGCTCGTGCGTGGCCTCGGCGCCTGGCCTGCGCTATCGCCGCCGCCGCTGCGCGCCAGGGCGCTGTTGCTCGCGCGCGGGGGGGGGATGGCGCTGTCCACCGCGCCGGTGGCGAGATTGCCGCCGTCGTGGGCTCCGCCGCCGCTGCCAGGCTTGCCGCTCGGAACCACGCGAGCGGTGGCGGCCCTGGCCAGATTGGCCAGGTCTGAGCCGCCACGGGCCGCCGCGCCGTGTTCGCCAGCCGTGCTGGTTTCGCCGCCGCCCGCCTGGGTCGGCCCGGCGGCGTTCACCACGGTGGGTAGTCCGCTGCTGGCGGCGGTTGCCAGTGCGGCCTGGTTGCCCTGGCCAGCCCTCGCCGCGCTAGTGCCAGCCGCCCCGTTGAACTGGCCGCCGGTGAGGCTGTTGTTGCCGGCGAGAAGCGCCGGCTGGTTCGAAAGGACGCCGGCCAGGGCCAGGCGGACGCCGCTGGGTTCGACGTCCGCCCTGGCCCCGGGGCTTTGTGAACTGAAATCGCTGGCCTGCGCGCTGTGGCCGCCCCCACCAGCGACACGATTGAGGCTGCCGCCGGCGGCACTGGCGGCGAGCGAGGTGGCCACGAGGTTGCCAGTAGCGGCGGCGCTACCGGTCAGTGCATCGCTACCCTGGGCGCCGGCGCTGGTTTTAGCCACCGGGGACTTGCCAAGCCCGTGCGCGGCAGCCAGGGTGATGCCGGGGTCACCGCCGGAAGCGGAGCCGGCAGCGGTGCCACCTGGTTCGCTCGTGGCGCCGCCGTCCACGACCGGCTCACCTGAGTTGGCGGGACGCTTCGCCGCCTTCGCTAGCCCGCCGGTCGCGGCCGCGGTGGCAATGGGTGTGGCAACGTTGACGCCCATGTCGCGCGCATTCGGCAGGCTGACTGTTGGGGCGTCCTTGGCCGGTTTTTTTTCGCCTTGCCATTCCGCTTGCAGGGTGTGCGGCTCGCGAACCTGAGGTTTGCCGGATTTTTTCCTGGCCACGCGATGTTTCGTCCTGGTGGCCTTGGCTTGGGCATGACGCGGTCGGGCCTGCTTGGCCGCGGGCGGCGGTTCCAGCTTGACCTCGAAGGTCATGGGTGGCGGCAGGGATGGTGGCGGCGCCTGGCTGAGACCGAGCAGCACGCCCAGATGCAGGGCGGCGCTGCCGGCCAGGGCGACCCAGTGGCGCGGCTCCAGGCGGGCCAGCGCGGCGGCCGCGCGGGCGAGGATGGCTGGAATCACTTCTTCCCCTGCGGGGCGGCGGCGGTGACGAAGGTGAGTTTGGCGACGCCGGCGCGGCTGGCGGCGGCCATGACTTCGGTGATGCGGCCGTAGGGCACGCCGGTATCGGCGCGCAGTTGCAGGGTGAGTTCGCCGCTGCCGGCTTGGTCACCGCGCCGCATCTCGCCCTTGAGGCGGGCTTCCAGTTGCGGCAGTTCGATGGCATCGCGGCCCAGGTAGACGCGGCCGTCCGGCTGCACGCTGACCACCAGCGCGGGCGCCGGTTTCAGCGCGGCCACCGGCGAGGTTTCCGGCAGGCGCACCTTGACCGATTGCAGAATGAACGGCGCGGTGACCATGAAAATCACCAGCAGCACCAGCATCACGTCGACCAGCGGCGTGACGTTGATTTCGCTCATGGGCTGGAAATCGGAATCCTGGCGGATCGCCATTTCAGGACTCCTTTCCAGCTTGGGTCGTGCGGGCCAGGCGCAGAAAGTCGTTGGCGAAGCCTTCCATTTCGGAAACCATCAGGCGGGTGACGCGCACGCCGTAGTTGTAAGCGAGCACGGCGGGAATCGCGGCGGCGATACCGATGGCGGTGGAGAGCAGCGCCTCGCCCACCGGTCCGGCCACGACTTCCAGGCCGGAACCGCCGGAAAGCGCAATATTCTGCATCGCATTCATGATTCCCCAGACGGTGCCGAACAGGCCCACGAAGGGCGCCGTGCTGCCGATGCTGGCGAGCAGCATGAGGCCGGCTTCCAGCTTGTGCTGTTCCTTCTTCACCTGCTGCGAGAGGCCGCGTTCCATGACCGCCTGGCGGTCGCCGGTATGCGCGAGGGTCTGTCGATCGTCCAGCGAGCGCAGGGTGTCAAAGCCCGCCTTGGCCAGCCGCGCCAGCGGGCTGTCGCCCTGTTTGGCAACAAACTCCGCCGCCGCCAGATCAGGCGCCTGCCAGAAGCGTTTGGTGAAAGCCGCATTGGACAGGTGCTGCCGCCATTGCAGCCAGCCCTTGGCGATGATCATCGTCCAGGTGATCAGGGAGAACAGGATGAGGACAAGAAGCGCCAGGTTGACGGCGGTGGAAGTGGAGAAATGGAACATGGGGGGCACGCGCGGGCTAGGGAAGGCGACCAGATTATAAGCGACGGCTTATGCATCCCACCCGGGCCAGGCTGGCGGGGAGAATCGAGAACGCCGAGGTGTGGCTGAATAGCCGTCGTCAGGTGAGGCTTGACGGTGCGTCCATCTTCAGGAGGCTTTCGCGCCCGTATCGGAACGGCACGCCTCGCAGCCCGGATCTCGCTTTAGCCGGATGGCGCGCCAGTCGGCGGCGAGGGCATCGAACAGGAGCAGGCGGCCAGACAGGCTGGCGCCGATGCCGATCAAAAGTTTCAGTGCCTCCAGCGCCTGCATGGCGCCCACCACGCCGACCAGGGGTGCGAATACCCCGAATTCCGCGCAACGCATTTCCGCATCCTGCGCCTGCTCGGGAAACAGGCAGGCGTAGCAGGGGGCCTCCTCGCGGCGCAGATCGAATACCGCGATCTGCCCATCGAAACGCACCGCCGCGCCGGATACCAGGGGTTTTTGGTGCGCCACGCAGGCGCGGTTGACGGCATGGCGGGTGGCGAAGTTGTCAGAGCAATCGAGCACCACATCGGCAGCGGCAACGGCGGCATCGAGTGGTTCGCCCTGCAAGCGGGTGGGCAACTCGATCACCTGAACATCCGGGTTCATCGCTCGCATCCGCCTGGCGGCAGAGTGCGCTTTGTTCTGCCCGACGCTGGAGAGGTCGTGGGCGATCTGGCGTTGCAGGTTGGTGAGGTCGACCACGTCGTGGTCCGCCAGGGTGATCCGCCCCACACCCGCCGCCGCCAGGTACAGTGCCACCGGGGATCCGAGGCCACCGGCGCCGATGATCAGGACGCGCGCCGCGAGCAGGGCTTCCTGCCCGTCGATGCCCACCTGGTCGAGCAGGATATGGCGGGAATAGCGGAGGAGTTGAGAGTCGTTCATCGAGAGGCGTTACCGTGAAAGTCGCGTGAGGAACGTGGGATGGCCAAAAAAAAAGCCGGCTGGCCCTAAAGGATACCGTCCCCTCGGAACATAAAGCCGGCGCTACATTCCTTACTTGTACTGCCGCCACTCCGCCGGCGTTTCGTCGTGGTCGCCGTGTGGGTTTTTCCCCCAGGCTGCCATGTGCGGCTTGTATTTCTTGGTCTGCACTTCCGGCTTATGCAGGTTCTCCCGCTGGACATGCTCGCAGTAGTAGACCAAGGCACGTTTGAGATGGATCAGCAGGGTGGCTTCCAGGTGAAAACCTTGCAGGCCGAGCAGGGTTTCGACGTCCTGCAAGGTGTGGTCCGTGATGCAATAGGCGATTTGCAAGGTCTGCGGCCCCGTCTGGTTGACTTGCAGCCCCGCTATGTCGGCGAGCAGATCGAGGGCGCGCTCGATCTGGTCGGGGGGGAGGGGATGAAAAACAATCTCCCGCAGTTTGTCGACGTCGCAGGCCGCCGACACGACTTATTCCTTGTGGCCTTGCAGGAGATTGAGGCCTTTGAGCAGGATGAGCGCCTGGCTGAATTGATAGTCGCTCTTGCTGACGATCTCGCCGGGTTCCAGCGCGGGCTTGCCCTTGCCACCCTTGGCGCTATCGTCCTTGGACTTCAGGTCTTTGGGCGCATGTGGCGACTTGGTCGCGTCTTCTTCATTGCCATTGCTGAGATGCCGTTCAAGGTCCGCCTCATGCACTTCCAGCTTGGGCGCCTTGTCACTTGAGGAAACTGTCGCCTCTTCCACCGTGATGTCCGGGGTGATGCCTTTGGCCTGGATGGAACGGCCATTGGGTGTGAAATAGCGTGCCGTGGTGAGCTTGATGGCCGTGCCGTTATTGAGCGGCAGGATGGTCTGCACCGAGCCTTTGCCAAAAGACTGGGTGCCGACGATCAGGGCGCGTTTGTGGTCTTGCAGCGCACCGGCGACGATCTCCGAAGCGGAAGCCGAACCCCCATTCACCAGCACCACGAGCGGCACGGTCTTGGCCCAGGCCGGCAGGTTCTTGAGGTAGTCGGCCTCGCCGGGGCGCAGATAGTTTTCCCGCGCGTTGGTCAGACGCATCTTGGCGTCCTCAATACGGCCATCGGTGTAGACCACCAGGTCGCCCGGCTTGAGGAAGGCACCGGAAACGGACACGGCGGTATTGAGTAGGCCGCCTGGGTCGTTACGCAGATCCAGAACCAGGCCCTTGAGCGCGCCCTTGTTCTGTTCCCCCAGATCCTTCAGCGCTTCTACCAGGTTCTCACCCGAGCGCTCCTGGAACTGGGTGATCCGCACATAGCCGAAGCCGGGTTCGGCCAGCTTGTACTTGACGCTCTTGATTTTGATGACCGCGCGCGTGATCGTCAGGGTGAGCGGCTTGCTTTCACCCTTGCGGATGATGGTGAGGATGATGTCGGTGCCGGGCTTGCCGCGCATGCGCTTGACCGCGTCGTTCAGGGTCATCCCCTTGACCGGGGTGTCGTCCAGTTTGATGACCAGATCACCGCTTTTCACGCCGGCCTTGAAGGCGGGAGTGTCTTCGATTGGGGCAACCACCTTCACGAAGCCGTCTTCCATGCCGACTTCAATGCCCAAGCCGCCGAACTCGCCCTGGGTGCCGACCTGGAGTTCCTTGAAGGCATCGTTGTCGAGGTAGGCGGAATGCGGATCGAGCCCGGAGAGCATGCCGTTGATGGCTTCGGTGATCAGTTTCTTGTCTTCCACCGGCTCGACATAGTCGCTCTTGATCTTGCCGAAAATTTCACTGAACGCGCGGAGATCTTCGAGGGGCAAGGGCTCGGGCTCGCGTTCCGCGATGGCCGAATAATTGAGGGTAAGCGCCGCGCCGATCAGGACGCCCATGCTCACCAGGCTGATTTGCTTGAATTTGCTGACCATGCTGCCTCTGGCTATTTGAGATTGACCCAGGTAAGTGGGTCGAAAGGTTTGCCTTGACGCCGCAGTTCGAAGTAGAGGCCGGGCTCATCCTGGCCCCCGGTGGCGCCCACCGCCGCCACCACATCACCCGCGCGAACGGCGTCGCCCGGCTGTTTATACAAGCTTTCATTATTGCTGTACAGGCTGAGGAAACCGTTGCCGTGGTCGATGATCAGAAGGTTGCCGAAGCCGCGCAACCAGTCCGCGAACGCCACCTGGCCGCTGCCTACGGCGCGCACCTCCTGGCCTTGCCGGGCACGGATGAACAGGCCTTTCCAGGCGGGCCCGCCGCCCTCACGGTTCTGCCCGAAGCGGTGCAGGATTTCACCCGCCACCGGCAGGGCGAGCTTGCCTTTGAGACGATCGAAGATGAGGCTGGCCAGGCTGGCATCGGCCACCCGGTTCACTTTCTGGCCGGGCTTGGAGGTGGCCTGCGGCTTCGCCGTGGCGGCCAGGCGGGCGAGTCGCTCGATCAAGCGAGCCAGGCGCTTCTCATTGCGCACCAGGGAATCGATTTCCTTGCGCTGCTGGCGGATCTGCTCGGAGAGCTGGTAGAGCACCTGCTGGCGCGCGCCTTTTTCGTCTTCCAGCGCTTTTTTCTGCGCCACCCGCTCGATCTTGACCTGACTCAGGCCATCGCGTTGAACCCGTGCCTTGTCCTTGAGTGCCCCGAGACGGGCGAGTGAATTCTGATAGTCGCGGATGATTTCGGCACGGGCACGGCCGATGTAGCCGTAGTACGCCAGGTTGCGCGCCACCTCGCCGGGGTTCTGGCCGTTGAGCATCAGCTTCAAGGCGTCGTTGCCGCCTTGCACATAACGCTCGCGCAGGAGCGTGGCCAGGCGCTTCCGCTGGCCCACGATCTCGCCGTTGGCCACCTGGGTTTCAGTTTCCAATTGCCTGAGTTCGCGCGCCAGCCGGCGTTGCTTAGCTTCCAGGCCACGCAGGCTGCGCGCCACATTGGAAATGCTTCGCTCGGATTTCTTCAGGCCGTCGGCGGCTTCCACGCGGTCTTCGCTGGCCTGTTCCAGTTCCTGTTGCAGGGCTTCGATGCGCCCGCGCAAGGCCTTGAGTTCCTGTTGCTTGCCGGAATCCGGCCCGGCCAGGGCCGATGGCGAGAAGGCAAGAAACAGGAGAAAGATGCGAGTAAACGTAACTGAGCGCAAATGAGCGCACTTCATTCGAATTCGATGAGCGCGTGGCCGGTCATTTCCCTGGGCTGCGGCAAACCCATCAGCTTCAGCATGGTGGGCGCGATGTCTTCCAGGGCGCCGCGATGTTCCATGTGCGCCGGCCGGCCGAGGTACAGAAAAGGCACCAGATTCGTGGTGTGGGCGGTATGCGGCTGGTGGGTGGTGGTGTCCCGCATGGTTTCGGCATTGCCATGGTCAGCAGTGATCAGCACTTCGCCGCCGACGGATTGCACGGCTTGCGCCACGCGTCCCAGGCAGGAATCAACCGCCTCCACCGCCCGCACGGCGGCGGCCATGATGCCGCTGTGCGCGACCATGTCGCAGTTGGCATAGTTGCAGATGATGGCGTCGTACTTGCGGCTCTCAATCGCCTCGACCAGTTTGTCGGTGAGTTCGAACGCATTCATCTCGGGCTGGAGATCGTAGGTCGCCACCTTGGGTGACTGCACCATGATGCGATCCTCGCCGGCGTAGACCGTTTCATCGCCGCCGTTGAAGAAATAAGTGACGTGCGGGTACTTCTCGGTTTCGGCGATACGCAACTGGCGCAGACCCAGCTTCGCGATGTATTCGCCGAAGCCGTTGCGCACCCGTTCCGGCGGAAAGGCGACGGGCACATCAAATTCTTTGCTGTAGCCGGTAAGGGTGCAGTAGCTGGACAGCTTTGGCACATAGTCGCGTTCGAATTCCTTGAACCCTGGCTCGATGAACGCCTTGGTGATTTCTCGGGCACGATCGGAGCGGAAGTTCATGAACACGATGGCATCGCCGTCCCGCATCCGCACCGGCTCGGCACCCGCCGCGACGATGGCGGTGGGCTTCACGAACTCGTCGGTTTCTCCACGCGCATAGGCCATTTCCAGGCCCAGGTCCGCGCTCGGCGCGTGGTACTCGGCGCGGCCCAGGGTCAGCAGATCGAAGGCAACCTTCACCCGATCCCAGCGTTTGTCGCGGTCCATCGCGAAATAACGGCCGACGATGCTGGCGATCTGGCCGCCGCGCAGTCCATCCATCTTGTCCTGCAGGCAACGGATATAAGCTTCCGCGCTCTTCGGCGGGGTATCTCGGCCATCCAGGAAAGCATGCACATAGACTTTTTTAAGTCCCGCGTGCAAAGCCAGGTCGAGCATGGCGTGAATGTGGTTTTCATGGCTATGCACCCCCCCATCGGAGAGCAAACCGAAGATGTGCAGCGCGCCGCCATTGGCCTTGAGCTTGGTGATGACGCCCTTGAGTGCCGGGTTGCTGGGAAAATGGCCGTTGTGGATGGCCCGCTCGATCCGGGTGAATTCCTGGTACACCACGCGGCCGGCGCCAATGTTGAGATGGCCGACTTCCGAGTTGCCCATCTGCCCGGCCGGCAGACCCACAGCCGCTTCCGAGGCCTGGATCAGGGTGTGCGGATAGTCTTTCCAGAAATGGTCGAAATTCGGTTTGTGGGCATTGGTGATGGCGTTATCGGAATCGGCGTGGCGACAACCGAAGCCATCGAGGATGACGAGCAGAATGGGCTTGATGGGAGCAGGAGGCATTAGTGGATTTTATCGTCTCTGACAATCTTTTTCATGTCGTATTTTAGAATATTTGAATACTTTACGACCTATACTGGCGCGCGCCACGAATTCTAACGGCGCTGACGGCGTTTATACATAACCGGCACCACGGAGCCCAACATGACTACCGAGTCCATCGAACTCATCGACAAGGACGAACACATCGAACAGGCCTCGCGCGCACTCAAGGCCATGTCGCACCCTTTGCGATTGAAAATTCTCTGCGTGCTGGGCGACAAGGAAGTGAGCGTGCAGGACATCGTGGAAAGCGTCGGTACTTCGCAAAGCAACATTTCCCAGCATCTGGCCATCCTGCGTGACAAGGGCGTGCTGCGCACCCGCAAGGATGCCAACCGCGTCTACTACCGGGTCGGCGATACCCGTACCCTGCAACTCATCAGCATGATGCGCGACGTTTTTTGCGGTTTCGCGAAATAGCGCGCGTGGCTCCGCGCCAGGTTGATGGTTCTGCTTATCCTTGCATAAGAAAATCTAATCATGTATATTAGCCGCCACTAATATTCTCTGCGCGCCTTGTTGGCCGTGGGGTCAGCGTCTCAACAAGGAGCGTTGTCATGAACAATCGCAAGTGGTCGCAGCGGGTCGCAATCACCTTGGCCGCGGTATGGGTCGCCTCTCCCGGCTGGGCGGATAAACTGGAGTTCAAGCAGTGCGTCGAAACGGCGCTGACGCAGAACCCGGATATGGATATCAGCCGCGCCCAGATCGACCAGGCGGAAGCGGGCGTGCGGCAGGCCCAGGGCAACCGGCTGCCGCGCCTGAACCTGTCGCTGACCGGAACCCGAAGCAACGATGCGCTGAATGCCTTCGGCATGAAGTTGGGACAGCGTGGCGCCAGTTTCAATGATTTTGGTGCGGGTGAATTCAACCCGGCCGATTTGAGCGTCGCCCCGCACAATCTGAACCACCCCGACGCTGTCAACAACTTCAATTCCCGGATCGAGCTGCAAGTGCCCGTCTACAACGGCGGCCTGGTGCAAAGCCATATCGACACCGCAAAAGCCAATGTGCGCGCGGCGCAATCCGGCGACCAGGCGGCACGCCAGCAACTGGCCAAAAATATTTTGATGGCCTACCAGGGGGTGCACACCGCTCGTGCCAACATCAAGGTCACCGATGAAGCGCGTGCCGCCGCCGAGGAATACGTGCGCATCACCGAGAAACTGCACAAGCAGGGCATGGTGGTGAAAAGCGATGTGCTCTCGGCCAAGGTCAATCTGGAAGACGTCAAAGTGAAGGCGATCGAAGCCCGCAACGCCGAGGCCCGCGCGCTCGACCAGTTGGCCATGATGATGGGCAAGCCGCTGGAGGAGCCACTTGATGTCGGCGCCCCGGTCGCGCCAGCTCTGCTCGCCGGCAACGACCATGAACTGCGCCGCCAAGCGCGCGAAAACCACGCTGGCCTGCGCGCGCTACGCAATCAGCTCGAAGGCGCCGCTGCTCAGGTCGGCGCCGCGCGCGCCGGCAACCAGCCGCAATTCAACGTGATGCTGCGGCAGGATTGGAACGACAGCCGGCTGGGCCTGTCCGCGCCCGCCTACACGGCGGCCGGGGTACTGTCGTGGACCGCTTTCGACGGTGGCGTCGCCCACGCCGGTATCGACCGTGCCGAGGCGGCCCGTTCCGAACTGGCCGCCAAGCTGCGCCAGGCCGAGGACGGCATCGCCTTCCAGGTCACCGACGCGCGCCGCGAAGCGCTGGAAGCCGAGGACAAAGTTGCCGCCCGCGCCGCCAATCTGGAACAGGCGAAGGAGGCCCAACGCCTGATCAAGAAGCGCTACGAGAATGGCATGGGCACGCTGGTCGAGTTGCTCGCCGCCCAAGCCCAGCTCGACCAGGCCAACGCCAACCTGGTCGCCAGCCAATACGAACTCGCCATCAATCGGGCGGAACTGAAGCGCGCCGTTGGCGTGCTCGCCGCCGACACGCTTTAAGGAGCCCGGCATGAACCCGGTCGCACTCGTGAAATCCCTGCTGATCGCCCTCTTCCTCTCCCTGGCCGCTTGTTCCGGCGATAAAAAAGCCCCGGCACCCCAGGCGCAACAACGCGCCGTCCAGGCCCAGACCCGCGTGATACAAACCAACGAAGCCACCTCTACCACCGCCACCACCGGCAGCGTCGTGGCTCTGGAATCGGTGCAGGTCGCCTCGCGCCTAATGGGTTATCCGCGCGACATCGCGGTGGTGGAGGGGCAGACGGTAAAAAAAGGCCAGCGCCTGTTCACCATTGATCCACTTGACCTCGAAGGCGCGCTGGAACAGGCCCGCCTGGGGCTGCGCCAGGCCGAGGACGCAATGCGTGACGCCAAGGCCGATTTCGACCGCTTCGAGAGCCTGTACAAGGATGAAGTGGTGAGCCGCCAGCAGTACGAGAAGATGAAGCTCAACCACGACATCGCCCTGTCACGCGCGGCCCAGGCCAAAGCCGGCCTCGCGACCGCCCAAGGACAAATGCGCTACGCCACGGTGACCGCGCCGATTGCCGGTGTGATCACCCGCAAACTGGCCAATGAAGGCGACATCGCCTCGCCTGGCCATCCCGTGCTGTTGCTGGAAAACCCGGCGCGCCTGCAAGTGCAGACCGCGGTGTCGGAAGCGTTGTATCGGGGCATTAAAGCGGGCGACGCCGTGATGGTGGAAATCGATGGCCTCGACCAGCCGGTAAGCGCAAAAGTCGCGCGCCTCAACCCCGCCGCCGACCCGATAACCCATACCTACAGCGTCAAACTCGACCTCGCCGCGCCTGGCCTCAGAAGCGGCGCCTTCGCCCGCGTCCTGTTCCCTACCGGCCGCCGCGGTGTGCTGGCGCTGCCGCGCGCGGCTGTGCTGGATCGCGCCGGGATTACCGGCGCGTTCGTGGTCGATGCACGGGGGACGGCGCACTACCGCATGCTGCGGCTGGGCCAGGAATCCGACGGCCAGGTGGAAGTGCTATCCGGGCTCAACCCCGGCGAGCGGGTGGTCACCGGCAACGTCCAGGCGGTGAATAACGGCGACCAGGTTTCCGAGTAACACCATGAATGCACACGAGACCCCCATGAACCTGGCGGGCAAGCTCGCCCGCGGCTTTCTTACCTCCAAGCTCACCGCCCTGTTCATCCTGGCGGTGACGCTGACCGGCCTGCTCGCGCTGGGGGTTACCCCGCGCGAATACAACCCGCAGATCGTGGTGCCGGTGGCCAACATCATCGTCGCCAAGCCGGGCGCCTCCGCGACCGAAATCCAGAACCTGGTGGTGAAGCCGCTGGAAGCGATCATGAACGCGCAGTCCGGCGTCGATCACACCTTCGGCTACGCCAGCAACGACTTCGGCCTGGTCACCGTGCAGTTCAAGGTCGGCGAGAACCAGGAAGACAGCCTGGTCAAGCTGTACAACCAGTTGATGCAGAACATGGACCGCATCCCGCCTGGCGCCATGCAACCCATCGTCAAGCCGATCAATGTCGACGACGTGCCGATCATGACGCTCACCCTGGCGTCCGCCAGATATGACGACTATCGGCTACGCCAGGTTGGACAGCGCCTGCTGGAGCAACTGCGCAACGTGCCCGGCGTCTCCTTCACCCAGCTCATCGGCGGGCGCGCCCAGGCGGTGAACGTCTGGATCGACCCGCAGCGCCTGGAAGCGGCCGGCCTCACGCTCGACCACATCGACCAGATGCTGCGCGGCGCCAATATCGCCGCTCCCCTGGGCGAACTGGTGCGCGGCAACCGGAGCGTGCCCCTGCGCCTGGCCAGCTTTCTCGGTTCCGCCGAGGAAGTCGGCAAGATCGTGGTAGGCACCTCCGTTGGCAAACCCGGCGCCGGTGTCCCGGTCTATTTGAAAGACATCGCGAAGATCGAGGACGGCGCGGCGGAAATCGAGGAAACCACGCGCTTCGCTTTCGGTCCGGCGAGTATCGGGAAAATGCCTGGCGAACACCCCGCCGTCACCCTGGCCATCGCCAAGAAGGCCGGCAGCAACGCCGTGGTGGTGGCCGACGCGGTGCTGGCCAAACTGGAAGAACTGAAGAAACAGGCGATGCCCACCGGCATCGAGGCCACCGTTACCCGCAACGATGGCGCCAAGGCCGACGCGGCGGTGAACGAACTGGTCATGCACTTAGGCATCGCCATTGCCTCGGTGGTGGTTATCCTGGTGCTGTTCCTCGGCTGGCGCGAGGCTGGCATCGTTACCCTGACCGTGCCCTTGATCCTGTTCGTGGTGCTGGCCGTCGGCCTGGCCGCGGGCCAGACCATCAATCGCATCACCCTGTTCGCGCTGATTCTGTCGCTGGGCTTGCTGGTCGATGCCGCCATCGTGGTCATCGAAAACATCCACCGCCATCTACACCACGGCTCGACAAGACCGTTCGCGGAAACCCTGGTGATCGCCACCAACGAGATTGGCAACCCCACCAACGTCGCCACCGTCGCGGTGATCCTGGCGTTCATCCCGATGGCTTTCGTCACCGGCATGATGGGCCCGTTCATGCGGCCGATTCCCTTCAACGTGCCGGTGGCGATGATCGCTTCCATCGTCATCGCCTACATGGTGGTGCCGTGGGCGTCCAGGCTGTGGCTGGCGAAAAAGGCCGCGCGTGAGGAACTGGAACGCACCCCCTGCATGGAAGACAAGGGCGCCCAGAAGCAGGACGCCCTGCAACGCGCCTATATCTCGGTGCTGACGCCGTTGATCCACTCCAGCCGCAAACGCAACCTCACCTTCCTGGTGGTTCTCGTTCTCCTGGTCGGCGCCATCTTGATGCCGGCCTGGCAGTTCATCCGCCCGTCCGGCCTCAATGGCCCGCTGTCGCTGTTCGGCGTCGAACTGAAGATGCTGCCCAACGACAACACCAACACCCTGTTGTTGCAGGTCGACATGCCGGCCGGCACGGCGCTCGCCGCCACCGATCAGGTGGCGCGCGCGGTGGGAGAAGTGGTTGGCCGGCATCCGCGCGTCACCGACTACCAGACTTTCCTGGGGCTGACCGCGCCGATTGACTTCGCCGCCCTGGTGCGCGGCGACATGATCAAGCGCGGCGGCAATCTGGCGCAGATTCGCGTCAACCTGGTCGACAAACATCATCGTGGCGAGGCTTCCCACACCATCGCGATTCAGCTCGATGAATCGCTGCGGGAGGTGCGCCGGCAGTTTTCCGACGCCCGCATCAAGCTCTATGAAACGCCACCCGGCCCGCCGGTGCAGGCGCAGATCCTGGCCGAGCTGTACGGCCCGGATTATGAGGCCTTGCGCGGTGCGGCGCCGGCAGTAGACGCCGCCTTCAAGCAGATCTACGGGATGGCCAACGTCGACGATTCGGTCACCGCCAACGCCGACAGCTTCCATATCCATGTCGATAGCGAGAAGGCGCTGCTCTCCGGGGTCGCCCCCGGCCAGGTGGCCAAGCTACTGCGCGATTACGTCAGCGGCTTCACCATCAGCACCCTGCATGTGGACAGCGCGCGCGAGCCGATCGACATCAAGGTGCGACTGCCGCGCGAACTGCGCGCCGGCCCGGAAACGTTGATGAATCTCGCCATCACCAACCCGCGGGGCATGCGGGTGCCGCTGTCCGCCATCGCCAGGGTCGAGCGGGTCACCGAGGCCAAGCCGATCTACGACCGCGATCAGCATCCCATGGCCATGGTCGGCGGCGAGTTGCTCAAATCCAGCCCGGTTTACGCCGTGCTGGCCCTGGACGAGATGCTCGACGGCAAGAAACTGGCGATAGGCAACGGCAAGGGCGCCACCTTCACCACCGGCAACCTCGGCTTCACCCAGGCCAGCCCGAAAGATGTGGTCGAGAACACCCTGCTCTGGGGCGGCGAGATGCGTCTGACCCTGGACGTGTTCCGCGACCTGGGCTCGGCCTTCATCCTCGCCTTGATCCTGATCTACCTGATGCTGGTGGCCTACTACAAGTCGTTCATGCTGCCGCTGATCGTCATGGGTGCCATTCCGCTTACCCTGGTCGGCGTGTTCCCCGGCCACTGGGCCACAGCCCAAGCGTTCACCGCCACCTCGATGATCGGCGCCATCGCCCTGGCCGGCATCGTCGTGCGCAACTCGCTGTTGCTGATCGACTTCATCCTGGATTACCGCAAACAGGGTTATGGCCTGGAGCGGGCCGTGATCGAAGCCGGCGCCGTGCGCTTCCGCCCAATTTTGCTCACCGCCCTGGCGATCATTCTTGGCTCCGCCATCATGATCACCGACCCGGTGTTCGGCGGCTTGGCGGTCAGCCTGATCTTCGGTACCTTCGCCTCCACCGCACTGACCCTGGTCGTTATTCCACTGATGTATTACTTATGGCAGCGGAAAACTGCTTCCAACTGAAAAGGGGTTCTCATGACCATCGAACGCTTCATCCGCATCCTGGCCGGCGCCTTCATCCTGCTGTCCCTCGGTCTCGCCCACTTCACCGGCCAAATTGACCTGACGAGCGTGTCCTGGCTCTGGTTGACCGCCTTCATCGGCCTCAATCTCCTGCAATCCGGCTTCACCGGCATCTGCCCGCCGGAAAAACTGCTCAAGAAAATGGGCTTCCAGGAAGGCGGCGGCGCCTGCTGCAAGTAAGCGATAATCCGCCCCGACGCACTCCGGGAGATCGCCATGGGCCTGCCGCAACACAAAACCGAGTACTACACCTACGCTGATTACCAATCCTGGCCGGAGGAGGCCCGTTACGAGTTGATCGACGGCGTGGCTTACGCGATGGCGCCCGCGCCGACGCGGACGCATCAGCATCTGGTGGGTGAGCTGTTCCGCCAGGTTGCCACGGCGTTGAAAGGCAAACCCTGCCAGGCCTTTGTCGCGCCCTTCGACGTGCGCCTGCCGCACACCGACGAGCGTGATGACAAGGTGGATACGGTGGTGCAGCCGGATGTGTTGGTCGTGTGCGACGAAACCAAGCTCGATGAGTATGGCGTGCGCGGCGCGCCGGATTGGGTGGCGGAAGTGCTCTCGCCTAGTTCCGCCAAGCGCGATCTGATCGTCAAACTGGCGGTCTACGAACGCGCCGGTGTGCTGGAATACTGGCTGCTGCACCCCACCGACCGCCTGGTCTCGGTTTATCGCCTGGTCAACGGCCAATACGGCCGCCCGGAGATCAGTGAAATGCAAGGCAGTCTGGCGGTTGGCGTGCTTCCCGGCGTCACCGTGGACTGGTCCGTTTTCCCCAACTGAGAAGGAACGCAATGGATTTCGTACTCCAAAACATCTGGCTGATTCTGCTGGCCGCCGTTTCCGGCTTCATGTTGCTGGGCGGTGGCCTGTTCGGGCGTCTGTCCGGGGTCAAGCAGGTCGGCCCGCAGGAGGCGGTGCAGCTGTTCAACCACGAAGATGCCCTGGTCCTGGACGTGCGCGAGCCGTCGGAATGGAGCGACGGCCATATCGCCAAAGCCAAACACATCCCCATGGGCAAGCTGAAGGATCGCCTGTCCGAGCTCGAGAAATTCAAGGATAAGCCGATCATCGCCGTCTGCCGGAGCGGCAACCGCTCCGGTAGTGCCTGCGGCGTCCTCAAGAAGGCCGGTTTCGAGAATCTGCACAACCTCGCCGGCGGCATGCAAGCCTGGGAACAGGCCGGATTGCCGAAAGAACGCTAACCCCCCTCACTTTTCTCACCTGCTACGACCATGCCCTACGTCAAGATGTACTGCACCGCAACTTGCCCCTATTGCGTCATGGCCGAGAAGTTATTGGCCAACAAAGGCATCACCCACATCGAGAAAATCCGCGTCGATCTCGAACCCGCCCAGATGCAAGAAATGATGCGCATCACCGGCCGCCGCACCGTGCCGCAAATCTATATCGGAGAACGCCATATTGGCGGCTTCGATGACCTCTCCGCCCTGGATGCCGGCGGCGAATTGGAGCCGCTGCTGCTGGCCTGAATCGGTAAACGCGGTGCCCGTCTGGCGTGATGCGCGGCGGCGGCTCAGATCACCATGACCAACCGTTCCACCAGATAGGCCAGCATGATCAGAATGGCCAACGCGAGGCCGCCTTTCAGGCCCAGGCCTGCGAACCGTAGCCAGCGTGGGTCGCGGTTGATGGCGTAGCCGAGCAGGCTGATCACCAGAAAGATGCCGATCAGAATCAGGAGAATGCGCACGCCCAGCATCTTCGGCTCTCCGTCAGGCCGGCAGGGGATACAGGTTGAGCAGACTCTGGGGCACGGCGGCGTCCTTGAACTCCGCCCATTCCCAAGCCGTGGCGTCCGCCAGCAAGGCGCGTAGCAGTTTGTTGTTGAGGCCATGGCCGGATTTGTAGGCTGCGAATGCGCCCAGGATGGGGTGCCCGGCCAGGTAGAGGTCGCCCACCGCATCCAACACCTTGTGCTTCACGAACTCATCGACATAGCGCAGGCCGTCGCTATTGAGCACACGGAACTCGTCCATGACGATGGCGTTGTCCAGGGTACCTCCCAGAGCCAGGCCATGGCTGCGCAAATATTCCACTTCCCGCATGAAGCCGAACGTGCGCGCCCGGCTCACTTCCTGGACGTAGGACTGGCGTGCGAAGTCCAGCTTGATTTCGTGCGCGGAATGTTTGAACACGGGGTGATCGAAGTCGATGCGGAAGGCCAGGGTATAGCCCTCATGCGGGGTGGCCTCGGCCCATTTGCCAGTGTCTTCCACGCGCACCGGGTGCTTCACCCGGATGAACCGCTTGGCGGCATGCTGAACCTCGATACCGGTGGATTGCAGCAGATACACGAAGGGGGCCGCAGAGCCGTCCAGGATGGGTACTTCCGGGCCATCCAGGTCGATGTAGAGGTTGTCGATGCCCAACCCGGCCAGCGCCGACATCAGATGTTCGACGGTCGCCACGCGGGCGCCGTTGCCTTCCAGCGCGGAACACAGGCGGGTATCAACGACCGCTTCCGGCGACACGCGAAATTCACGCGGTTCGTCCAGGTCGGTGCGGCGAAACCAGATGCCGCTGCCGGGCGCCGCCGGGCGCAGGGTCAGAGTGACCCGTTCGCCCGTATGCAGGCCGACGCCGGTGGCGCGTACCAGGGATTTGATGGTTCTTTGGCGGATCATGGTGGCGTAATGCTTTGACCGAGGCAGGGATGCCGAATGGTATCCCGGCGAGGCGGAAGGGATGGCGCCAGGCCGGGATAATCATCAAATAAAACAAGGATTTGTGGCACACCTGCCGTACCCAAAGCGGCCTCAGTCCGCTTGCTTGCGCAGGAAGGCCGGGATGTCCAGCTTGTCGATGCCCGCTGACTGCGCGACTTCCACCGCGGCCTGGCTGCTGCGGCGGTTGCGGATGACGGTGGGCGTGTCGATGTCGCTTTCATAAGGGTTGCTGAACGGGCGCGGGTTGTCGGTACCGGTGGCCTGCATCACCATCGGTTCGACGATGCGGATCTCCGGCTTCCTGGTGGCTTTCACCGGGTTTCCCAGGCCGGTCGCCACCATGGTCACGCGCAGGCCATCGCCCATGGTGTCGTCCAGCGCGGTGCCGACGATCACGGTGGCTTCCTCGGCGGCGAAGCCCTGGATGGTGTTCATTACCTCGTAGTACTCGTCCAGTGTCAGGCTGTCGTTGGAGGTGATGTTCACCAGCACGCCGCGCGCGCCCTTGAGATCCACGTTTTCCAGCAACGGGCTGGCGACCGCTTGCTCGGCCGCGACGCGAGCACGGTCTTCGCCCTCGGCCAGGGCGGAACCCATCATGGCCATGCCGACTTCGCTCATCACCGTCTTCACGTCGGCGAAGTCGACGTTGATCATGCCCGGGTGGCTGATGATTTCGGCGATGCCGGACACCGCGCTGTGCAGCACTTCGTTGGCGGCGATGAAAGCCTCGGTCAGCTTGGTGCCGCCGCCCAGCACCTGGATCAGCTTCTCGTTGGGGATCACGATCAGGCTGTCGACATGTTCGGACAGGGCTTTCAGGCCCTGTTCGGCGGAACGCATGCGCTTGTTCTGCTCGAACACGAAAGGCTTGGTCACCACGGCCACCGCCAGGATACCCAGGTCTTTCGCCACTTCCGCTACCACCGGCGCGGCGCCGGTGCCGGTGCCGCCGCCCATGCCGGCGGCGATGAACAGCATATCGGCGCCGTCGATCAGCGCGGCGATGCGCTCCTTGTCTTCCAGTGCCGCCTCTTTGCCCACTTCCCACTTGCCGCCGGCGCCAAGGCCCTTGGTGGCCGAGTTGCCGATCTGCAATTGCACCGGCGCGCGGTTGCGCCGCAATGCCTGGGCATCGGTGTTGATAGTGATGAACTCCACCCCCGCCATGCCACGGCCGATCATGTGATCCACGGCGTTGCCGCCGCAGCCGCCCACGCCGATGACCTTGATCACGGCTTCCTGGGTATTCAGGTCTTCCAGTTCGAACAACATGTTGCGTCCCTCCTACGGTGACTTACACAAAAAACGGTCGGGTGGGCGCGGCCCACCTTTCCGAATCAGAAATTCTGTTGAAACCACGACTTCATCCTTTCCAGAATCTGTTTGAAGCTCGCACCCTGGATGCGCGCCGCCTGGTCGCTCTCGTGCTTCTCCAGGCCCGTCAGCAGGAGGCCGACGCTGGTGGCGAAGCGCGGGTTCTTCACCCGCTCGGAGAAACCGCCGATATAGTCCGGCACGCCGATACGCACCGGCATGTGGAACACCTCCTCGGCCAGCTCCACCATGCCGCGCATCTGGCTGCTGCCGCCGGTGAGGACGATGCCGGAGGAGATCTGCTCCTCGAAACCGGAACGCCGCAGTTCCGCCTGCACCAGGCTGTAAAGTTCCTCGGCGCGCGGCTCGATCACTTCCGAGAGCAACTGCTTGGAGAGCATCCTTGGGCCGCGTTCGCCGATGCCCGGCACCTCGATCATTTCCTTGGGATCGGCCAACTGGCGCAGCGCGATGCCGTGCTGAATCTTCAAGTCTTCCGCCTCGCGCGTCGGGGTGCGCAGGGTCATGGCGATGTCGTTGGTGATCTGGTCACCGGCGATGGGGATCACCGCCACATGCTGGATGGCGCCGCGCGTGTAGACGGCGATGTCGGTGGTGCCGCCGCCGATGTCGACCAGACAGACGCCCAGGTCTTTCTCGTCGTCGTTCAGCACCGCCTTGCTGGAGGCCAGGGGTTGCAGCACCAAATCCTCCACTTCCAGTCCGCAGCGGCGCACACACTTGACGATGTTCTGGGCGGCGGAAACGGCGCCGGTGACGATGTGCACCTTCACTTCCAGGCGCACGCCGGACATGCCCAGCGGTTCGCGCACGCCGTCCTGGCCGTCGATGATGTATTCCTGTGGCAGCACGTGCAGCACCTGCTGATCGGCCGGGATGTTGAGGGCGCGGGCGATCTCGATCACTCGGTCCTTGTCTGACTGGCTCACCTCGCGGTCGCGGATCGGCAACATGCCACTGGAGTTCTGCGCCTTGATATGGCTGCCGGCGATGCCCGTGTAGACCTGCGTGATTTTGCAGTTGGCCATCAGTTCAGCTTCTTCCAGGGCGCGCTGAATCGCCGCGACGGTCGCCTCGATGTCCACCACCACTCCCTTTTTCAGGCCGCGCGAGGGTGCCGATCCCATGCCGATGATGTTGATGCCGCCCTCCGGCAGCGCCTCCGCCACCAGGGCGACGATCTTCGACGTACCGATGTCGAGGCCGACGATCAAATCCTTGTTTTCACGAATCTTGCTCATGCCTTGCCTACGTCCTTAGCCATTTTTCGGCCCATGAATGGGCCTCCCACCGTGCCACCCCTCACCTGCGCCGCAAACCCATTGGGATAGCGCATGTCGGCGCGGGCGATGGGCCCCAGTGTCGCCACCGCTTGCGGGTAGAAGCGGGCGAAACGCGCGAGCCGCTCGAAGAGGTGCTCGCGCCCCAGTTCCACCACCACGCTGCCGTTGCCACCGCCGTTGCCACCGCCGTTGCCAACCTCGTTGCCATGCAGGCGCACCCGCCACGATTGCCGCGCCGTCACCACGATCTGTTCCACCCGCAGGCCGAGCGGCCGCGCCTGCGCCACGAACTCGCCATAGCGGCGCGCGGTCTCGCGCTCGGTGCCTTCCGGGGCATAGAGGCGCGGCAAGCCGAGGTAGCGCTCCAGTGCCGCCACCGTGAACACCTCGCCGCGCGTATTAAGCAGAGCGCGGTCGTTCCAGGCCGCCGCCGCCCGATGTTCTTCCAGCACGATGGCCATGCGTCCCGGCCAGACCCGGCGAACCTCCGCGTGCCGCACCCAGGGCAGGCGTTCGAACTCGGCGCGAACCGCCTTCAGGTCGAGCGTGAAGAAGCCACCGCGCAGCTTGGCCAAGGCGTCATGCGCCGCCAAGCGGGTTTCCTCGTGGCTGGCGCCATTCACGCTCACTTGCCAGAACGGCGCCAAGCGCTCCGCTGCCGAACGTCCCACCGTCCACAGGGTGAACAACAGGGTGGCGAGCAAAATCAGGCGGGTCAGGCGGTTGAGGGCGGTGGGGTCATTCCACATGGGCCAACTCCAGGATGCGTAGACATAGATCAGGAAATTCCAGGCCGGCCACGCGCGCCGCCATGGGTACCAGGCTGTGATTGGTCATGCCCGGCGCGGTATTGGCTTCCAGCAGGAAAGGCCGCCCCGCCGCGTCAAGCAGGAAATCCACCCGCGCCCAGCCGCGACAGCCCAGCGCCCGGAAGCCACGCAATGCGAGATCGCGCATTTCTGTTTCCGCCACGTCGGATAAGCCGCTCGGGCAGAGATAACGGGTGTCATCGCGAAAGTATTTCGCTTCGTAGTCGTAGAACTCGGTGGCGGGGACGATGCGGATCGACGGCAAGGCCCTCAGTTGGCTGCCCTCGCCCAGCACCGCCACGGTGAACTCGCCGCCGCTCATGGCCTGTTCCGCCAACACCAGATCGTCGTGGCGCGCCGCCTCGCGAAAGGCGGCGGGCAGATCGGTGGCCTGTTTCACCTTGATCACGCCGATGCTGGAACCTTCGCGCGCCGGCTTCACGAACAGGGGCAGGCCCAGGCGCGCGGCCACCGCCGTGAAATCGCTGGTTTCCGTCAGCAGCGCATAGTCCGGAATCGGCAGTCCGGCGGCCTGCCAGAGTAGCTTGCTGCGCCACTTGTCCATCGCCAGGGCAGAAGCCAGCACGCCACTGCCGGTGTAGGGAATGCGCATCAGGGTCAGCGCGCCTTGCAGGGTGCCATCCTCGCCGCCGCGGCCATGCAGGGCGATGAACACGCGCTGGAAGCCCTCATTCCGCAAGTCCTCCAGCGGCCGCGCGGCCGGGTCGAAGGCCAATGCATCGACCCCCCGGCTTTGCAGCGCGGCCAGCACGGCGGCACCGCTTTTGAGCGAGACCTCGCGCTCGGCGGAGGCGCCACCGAACATCACCGCGACTTTGCCGAAGCCAGTCATCGCCCTTCTCCTGCTATACGTTCCCCCAGAATCCGCACTTCCCGGATCAGTTCGACGCCGTTTTTCTCTTTCACTGTCTCCCGCACCCGTTCGATCAGGGTTTCGATGTCGCTCGCCGTGGCATGGCCCAGGTTGACGATGAAATTGGCGTGTTTTTGCGACACTTGGGCATCGCCCTCGCGGGCGCCTTTCAGGCCACAGGATTCGATCAAGCGCGCGGCGTAATCGCCCGGCGGGTTGCGGAACACCGAGCCGGCGTTGGGCAGGTCGAGCGGCTGGCTGGCGACACGGCGTTCCAGCAGGCGTTTGATTTCCGCGCGCCCGGCCTCGCCATCGCCTTTCGGGAACAGGAACCAGGCGGCCAGGAACCATTCCTCGCGCCGCTCGGGGGCATCGACATGGCGGTAAGCCACGCGGAATTCGCGCGGTGAGCGTTTATGGGTGTTGCCCCGCGCATCCACGGTCAGTACCTGCGAGACCGTGGACCAGGTTTCCTGGCCGTAGCAACCCGCGTTCATCGCCAGGGCGCCCCCCACCGTGCCGGGAATGCCGGCGAGAAATTCCGCGCCGGTAAGATTGTGGTTGGCGGCGAAACGCGCCACCTTGGGACTGGCCACGCCGGCCTCGGCATAAACCACGCCGAAACGCGGTTCCGCATGGCCCGGCCGGCACGCCATCCGGCGCTCCTCGACACGCAACTGTTTCAACGCGCCATGCAGATGAATCACCGTGCCCGGCAGGCCGCCGTCTCGCACCAGCAGATTGCTGCCGAGGCCGATGAAATGGATCGGCTCGCCTTTTGGCAGGGACTTCAGGAAGGCGCACAAGTCATCCAGGTCGGCCGGCGTATAGAGCCGCTCGGCGCTGCCGCCCGCGCGCCAACTGGTAAAGCGGCGCATGTCGGCCGCCCGTTCCAGGGTTCCGCGCGGTGCGTTCATGTGCCCCCCCCGCACGCCAGCTCCACGAGTTTCCCGGGCACCTGGCCGATGGAACCGGCGCCCATGGTTAGCACCACGTCGCCGTCGCGCACGAAATCGGCCAGGGCGGCGGGCAGATCATTCACGTCTTCCACGAACACCGGTTCCACGTGGCCGGCCACGCGCAAGGCACGAGAGAGGGCGCGGCCATCGGCGGCGATGATGGCTTGTTCGCTGGCCGCATAGACCTCGGTGAGCAGTACCGCGTCGGCCTGCGACAACACCTGCACGAAGTCCTCGAACAGGTCACGGGTGCGGGTATAGCGGTGCGGCTGGAACGCCAGCACCAAACGGCGGCCGGGGAAGGCGCCGCGCGTGGCGTCAAGGGTGGCCCGCATTTCCACCGGGTGATGGCCGTAGTCGTCAATCAGGGTGAAACGGCGCTTTGCCCCGGTTTTCCCGCCAGCGGGCAAGGTGATCTCTCCATAGCGCTGGAAGCGCCGCCCCACCCCGCTGAAATTGGCCAGCGCGCGTTGTAGCGCGGCATCCGGCACTTGCAGTTCCCAGGCCACGGCGACCGCCGCCAGGGCATTGAGCACGTTGTGTTGGCCTGGCAGGTTAAGGGTGATGTCCACTGGCGAGCGCACCCCATTGCGCAGGGCGGTGAAGGCCATGCGGCCGTTCTCGGCACGAATATTCACCGCCTGGATGGCGCAGTCTTCGCCCGTGCCGTAAGTCATCACCGGCTTGTCGATGCGCGGCAGCAGGGCGCGCACGACGGGATCGTCGGCGCACAGGATGGCCATGCCCCAGAACGGCAGGCGATGGAGGAATTCGACGAAGGCCGACTTCAGGCGCTCGAAGTCATGGCCATACGTTTCCATGTGGTCGGCGTCGATGTTGGTGACAATGGACACCACCGGCGACAGATGCAGAAACGAGGCATCCGATTCGTCGGCTTCCGCCACCAGCCATTTGCCTTGCCCCAAGCGCGCGTTGCCGCCAGCCGCCGGGCCGTCCCAAGGCTGGCGTGCCGCCCCCTCGGGGGGCAGCGTAGCGTGGGGGCTGTTCACGCCAGCCGCCGGGCCGTCCCAAGGCTGGCGTGCCGCCCCCCCGGGGGGCAGCGTAGCGTGGGGGCTGTTCACGCCAGCCGCCGGGCCGTCCCAAGGCTGGCGTGCCGCCCCCTCGGGGGGCAGCGTAGCGTGGGGGCTATTCACGCCGGCCGCCAAGAGCTTGCCACCGATCACGAAAGTGGGGTCCAGCCCGGCCTCGCCCAGCACGCTGGCGATCAGGCTGGTGGTGGTGGTCTTGCCGTGGGTGCCGGCGATGGCGATGCCCTGTTTGAAACGCATCAACTCGGCCAGCATCATGGCGCGCGCCACCACCGGAATGTGCGCCGCGCGCGCGGCTTGCACCTCCGGGTTGTCTTCCTTGATGGCGCTGGAAATCACCAGGACACTCGCGCCCGCGATGTGCTCGGCGGCATGGCCCTGAAACACGGTCGCGCCCATGTCGGCCAGCCGCTGGGTGGCCGCGTTGGTGGCGCCATCGCTGCCGGAAACCTGGTAGCCCAGATTGACCAGTACCTCGGCGATACCGCTCATGCCGGCGCCGCCGATGCCGACGAAGTGGATGCGGTTGACCTTATGCTTCACGGCCCACTCCGATCAGACTGCAGCGGTCATCGGCGGCCCGCGCCACTCGTGGCCGGTCGCACCTGCCGCCAGGCGGCAGGCACTGCTCCCTGCTCGTGGCGACTCCGCCTTTGCCGACGAAGTGGATGCGGTTGACCTTGTGTTTCATTTCCCCAACTCCTTGACGACTTCCGCCACCCGCGAGGTCGCATCCGGCTTCGCCAGCGCGCGCGCTTTCACCGCGTGGCCGAGCAGTTCCTCGCGGGTGAGGCCACGTAGCCACGCGGCCAGCTTTTCCGGGCTGAGGTCCTGCTGCTGTATCAGCCAGGCCGCGCCCTGATCGGCGAGGAAGGCGGCGTTGGCGGTCTGATGGTCGTCCACCGCGAACGGGAACGGCACGAACAGCGCGGCCAGGCCGGCGGCCGCGATTTCCGCAACCGTCAAAGCACCGGCGCGGCAGATCACCACGTCCGCCCAGGCGTAGGCGGCGGCCATGTCGTCGATGAAGGCGAGCGGTTCGGCCACGACCCCCGCGTCGGCATAGTTGCGCTTGAGCACTTCCAGGTGCCGCGCGCCGGACTGGTGGCGCACCACGGGACGCCGCGCCACCGGCAGCAACTTCAACGCTTGCGGAATCATCTGGTTCAGCGCCGCCGCCCCCAGCGAACCGCCGATCACCAGCAAACGCAGCGGGCCTTCGCGCCCGCCCAGACGTTGTTCCGGTGCCGGCAAGGCAGCGATCTCGGGACGCACCGGGTTGCCGACCCATTCTTCGTTGGAAGAAAGCGGGATGGCGAGAGGCAAACCCAGCAGCACGCGGTCGGCGAGGCGCGCCAGGATTTTGTTGGTCAACCCGGCGATGGCGTTCTGTTCGTGGATCACCAGCGGCTTGTTCAGTAGCACAGCCATCATGCCGCCAGGGAAGGCGACATAGCCGCCCAGCCCCAAGGCGACATCGGGGCGCTCGCGGAAGATCGCTCGCGCCGCCTGCCAGAAAGCGATCAGCAGGTTGTATGGCAGCAGCAGTTTGGTGGCCAGCCCCTTGCCGCGCACCCCGGCCACTTTCACCCAGGCCATCTCGAAACCCCTGGCCACCGCCAGCTTCGCTTCCATGCCGGCATGGGTACCCAGCCACACCACGCGCCAACCGTCGCCGCGCAGGGCTTCCGCCACCGCCAGCGCGGGCATCACATGGCCGCCGGTGCCCCCGGCCATGACGAGTGCGGTGCGTGAATGGCGAGCAGCACATGCCTTGCCTCCCGCGACTCGCGACTCGCTACTCATGCTTTCTTCCCCTTCATCAGGCAGCGGTTCTCGTAATCCACCCGCAGCAACAGTGCCAGCGCCAGGCAATTGGCGACGATGCCGGAGCCGCCGTAGCTCATCAACGGCAGGGTGAGGCCTTTGGTGGGTAGCAGTCCCAGGTTGACGCCCATGTTGATGAACGATTGCAGGCCGATCCAGACACCGACGCCTTGCGCCACCAGGGCGGCGTAATTGCGCCCCATCAAGCTGGCCTGCCAGCCGATCGAGAAGGCGCGCCAGGTCAGCCAGGCGAACAGGCCGATCACCGCGAGCACGCCGAGCAACCCCAGCTCCTCGCCGATCACCGCGAGCAGGAAGTCGGTATAAGACTCGGGCAGGTAAAACAGCTTGCCGACGCTGTCGCCGAGACCAACCCCCATGATCTCGCCGCGGCCCAGGGCGATCAGGGCGTTGGACAGTTGATAGCCGGCGCCGTAGGGGTCATCGAAGGGGTAGAAATAGCTGGTAACCCGCGCCATGCGGTAGGGTGACAGCACCACCATGAGCACGAAACCGACCATCAGGAGGCCGAACAGGCCGAAGAACAGACGGGCATTGAAGCCGCCCAGGAACAGCACGGCCAGGGCGATGGCGAAGATCACCACGAGCGCGCCGAAGTCGGGTTCCACCAGCAATAAACCGCCCACTCCCAGCATCACCAGGAACATCGGCAGGAAGCCTCTGGCCAGGTTCTGCATGTGCGCCGCCCGGCGCACGGTGTAGTCGGCCGCGTAGAGAATGGTGGCGAACTTCATGAACTCGGAGGGCTGAAAATTGCCCAGTGGCCCCAGCGGAATCCAGCGCCGGCTGCCGTTCACTTCTTTGCCGATGAAGGGGATCAGCACCAGCAGCAGTACCACCGCCCCGGCGATGAACAGGCTCGGTGACAGTTTCTGCCAGAGCGGCGTCGGCACCTGGAAGGCGGCATAACCCGCGGCCAGGCCGATGACCATGTATACGCTATGGCGCACCAGATAATAGGTGTGCTCGTGCGCGGCGGAGCGGGTTTCGGCCACGCTGGACGATGCCGAGAACACCATCACCAGGCCAATCATCAGGAGGCCAGTGACGACAAACACCAGGCCCCAGTCATAAGGGGTCAGCGCGGTGCGCTTGAGCGCCGCGTTATGAAACATGCTGTTTACTCCGGCGATCCCGTTGCCTCCGCTCTTCGCTCAGGATCGCGGCGCTGCGGAAGCGCCGTTCCTGCTGGCGGCGGCTCTCGCCACGCAGAACCTTCAGTACTTCCACGGCGCCGATGAAAACCTCGGCACGATGTTCATAGTTGCGGAACATGTCCCAACTGGCACAGGCCGGCGACAGCAGTACCGCGTCGCCCGACTTCGTTAGCTGGAAGGCCTGATTCACGGCCTCCTCCATGCTCTCCGCGCGATAGACCGGGCAGGCGCCGGCAATGGCTTGTTCAATCAGTGGCCCATCGCGGCCAATCTGCACCACGGCGCGGGCGTTTTTCACGGCCTCCTTCAGCGGCGAGAAATCCTGGCCTTTGCCATCGCCGCCGGCGATCAGCACCACCGGCACGGTGAAACCGAGCAAGGCGGCCGCTGTCGCGCCGACGTTGGTGCCCTTGGAATCGTCGTAGAAGATGCGTCCCGCCACCTCGCCTACCCGCTGCACCCGGTGCGGCAGGCCCGTGAAGGTTTTCAGGGCGGGGATCAGGCCGGCGTAAGGCAGGCCGATGGCGCGGCATAGCGCCAGCGCCGCCAGGGCGTTGGCGGCGTTGTGCAGGCCGGCGATGGGCAACTTGTCCACCGGCAACAGAACTTCGTCGCCCTCGCTCAGCCAGAGGCGGTTTTTGTGGGTGGCCAGGCCGAAGAAGCCAGGGGCAAGAGGAGGCTTGTCCATGATGCCGAAGGTCCACTGCGGTTGGCCGGGAATGGCCATCGCCATCACCATCGGGTCATCCCGGTTCAACACCTGGATACAGGGTTTTTCCCTGGCCCCTGGCCCCTTGCCCTTGACCTCTACCCCGAACACCCGCGCCTTTGCCGCCGCGTAGTCGTCCAGACTGGCGTAACGGTCCATGTGGTCCTGCGAAATATTGAGCACGGTAGCGGCATCGGGCCGCAGGCTGTGGGTGGTTTCCAGTTGGAAGCTGGACAGTTCCAGCACCCACACGTCGGGGTCGCATCCCAGGGTTTCGCAGTTATCCAGCGCATCCAGTACCGGCAGGCCGATGTTGCCGGCCACCGCGGTTTCCAATCCCACGGCGGCACACAGATGGCCGACCAGGCTGGTCACCGTGCTTTTGCCATTGGAACCCGTGATGGCGATGACCTTGGGCTGCTTGCCCGCGTTTTTTCCAGCAATCGCACGGGCGAACAGTTCTACGTCGCCCACCACTTCCTTGCCGAATTTGATCGCGGTTTGCAGTTCCGAGGACGCAAGCGGCACGCCGGGGCTGGCGACGATGAGATCGGCCCAGGCAAAATCCGCCGGGTCAAATCCGCCCAGGCTCAGCGCTACTTCCGGGAAGGCCTCGCGCAGGTGCTGTGCATGGGGGGGCTCGTCACGGGTATCCGTGCCGCGCACCAGGGCATCGTGTTCCAGCAGCCAGCGCACACAGGCGGCACCCGTGTCGCCAAGGCCGACGACCAGCGCCCGGCATCCCGAAAGATTCAACCCCTCAGCCCTCACGCCGCGCTCCTCATCGTAGTTTCAACGTCGACAGGCCAATCAACACCAGCACCATGCTGATGATCCAGAAGCGGACCACCACCTGGGTCTCCTTCCAGCCCTTCTTCTCGAAGTGATGGTGGATCGGCGCCATCAGGAACACCCGCTTGCCGCGCAGCTTGAACGAGCCAACCTGGACCATGACCGAGATGGTTTCGGCGACGAACAGGCCGCCCATGATGAACAGCACGATTTCCTGGCGCACGATCACCGCTACCACCCCCAGGGCCGCCCCCAGGGCCAGGGCGCCGACGTCGCCCATGAACACTTCCGCGGGGTAGGCGTTGAACCAGAGGAAGGCCAGGCCCGCGCCCACCAGGGCGGCGCAAAACACCACCAGTTCACCGGCGCCGGGGATGTGCGGCAGCCCCAGGTATTTGGAAAACACCGCGTGGCCCGCCACGTAGGCGAAGATGGCCAGGGCACCCGCCACCATCACCGTGGGCAGAATGGCCAGGCCATCAGCGCCGTCGGTCAGGTTCACCGCGTTGCTGCTGCCAACGATGACGAAATAGGCCAGCAGCACGAAGCCCGTTACTCCCAGAGGGATCACCAGATGCTTGAAAAACGGCACGATCAGCTCGGTCTGCGCCGGCAGATGCGCCGACCAGGCCAGCCAGCCGGCCAGCGCGAAGCCGAGCAGCGACTGCCAGAAATATTTCCAGCGCGAAGCCAGGCCGCGGGGGTTCTTCGCCACCACCTTGCGCCAGTCATCCACCCAGCCGATAGCGCCGAAGCCGACCAGGGTCAGCAGGGCGATCCAGACGTAGCGGTTGGCCAGGTCCGCCCACAACAGGGTAGTGATCGCGACCGCGGCGAGAATCAGGGCGCCGCCCATGGTCGGCGTGCCAGCCTTGGCCAGGTGGGTTTGCGGGCCATCGTCGCGCACCGGCTGGCCGACTTTCAGTTGGGTGAGCTTGCGGATCATCCAGGGGCCGACGGCGAAGGAAATGAGTAGCGCGGTCAGCGCCGCCAACACCGCGCGCAGGGTGATGTAATTGAAGACGTTGAACAGGCGGATGTCCTGGCCGAGCCACTTGGCGAGCATCAGGAGCATGTTTGGTTCTCCATGAACGACTGCACCACCCGTTCCATCTTCATGAACCGAGAGCCCTTGACCAGCACGGTCACATCCACATCAAGAGCGCATTCGATTTCCGCCAGCAGTTCCTCGATGCGTTCGAAGTGCATCGCCCCCTTGCCGAACCCTTGAACCGTGTTGAGCGACAGTTCGCCCAGGCAGAGCAGGCGGTCGATGCCGGCGGCGCGAGCACGCTCGCCCACTTCCCGATGCAACGCGGCGGCGGTGGCCCCGAGTTCGCCCATATCGCCCAGCACCAGGATGCGCAGGCCCGGCCGCGCCGCCAGCACCTGAATGGCGGCGGCCACGGAATCGGGATTGGCGTTGTAGGTGTCGTCGATCAGGGTGGCACCGAGGATGCAGGGATGAACTTGTAGACGCCCCTTGCTGCCGGCATAGGCAGCCAGGCCGCGCGCCACCGCGTCCACCGATATGCCCAGCGCCAGCGCGGCGGCGGCGGCGGCGGCGGCGTTGCGCAGGTTGTGGATGCCGGGGACTCGCAAGGTGGTTTCGATGCGCCCGGCAGGCGTTTTGAGCGTGAGGCGTGAGGCGTCAGGGGTGATGTGCACGTCGGCGCCTTCCGCGAAGCCGAAGCTCAGCACCTGGTGGCCGCCGGCCATTTTTCGCCACAGATCGGCATGGGGGTCGTCGGCGTTGACGATGGCGATGCCGCCCTCTTTCAGGCCGGCGTAGATTTCGCCCTTGGCGCGCGCCACCGCCGCGACGCTGCCGAGGCCTTCCAGGTGGGCGCGCAGGGCGTTGTTGACCAAGGCCACATCGGGGTGGGCAATCTCGCTCAGGGTGGCGATTTCGCCGGGGTGGTTCATGCCCATTTCGATGGCGGCATAGCGGTGTTGGGGCGCCAACTTCAACAAGGTGAGGGGCATGCCGATGTCGTTATTGAGATTGCCGGCGGTGGCGAGCACGGCGCTCTCCCCGGCCGCCGCCACGCAGATGGCGGCGAGCATTTCCTTCACCGTGGTCTTGCCATTGCTGCCGGTGATGGCAGCCAGCCGCGCTGGCATCCGCGAGCGCTGCCAGGCGGCGAGCCGCCCCAGGCCGATGCGGGTGTCATCGACCACCAGCGCGGGCGAAGCATCGAGATTGGCGCTGGCCGCCACCATCACGGCGGCGGCACCTTCTCGAAGTGCTTGAGCCGCATAAGCGTGGCCATCGAAGCGCGGCCCTTTCAGGGCCACGAAAAGGCAGCCGGCGGGTAGCGCGCGGCTGTCGCTGGATACCGCGTGGAATTCCACGTCTTCGCCCACGGCGCGCGCATCGAGGGCCAAAGCGGCTTCATGCAAGCGCATGGGTGTTCCTTTCCGCAAGCGCTTTTTGCGCTTCTTCCAGATCCGAGAAGGGGTACTTCACGCCATTGATTTCCTGGTAGGACTCATGTCCTTTGCCGGCCAGCACGACGATGTCTTCCGGGCCGGCGTCCTGGATCGCCGCGCGGATCGCCGCGCGGCGATCGACGCTGGCGGACTGGGCGGGCGGCATGCCGGCGAGGATGTCGGCGATGATGTCCGCCGGGTCTTCATGGCGCGGGTTGTCGCTGGTGACGATGGCCACATCGGCGCGCGCCGCCACCGCCGCGCCCATCAACGGCCGCTTGGTCCGGTCGCGGCCGCCGCCACAGCCGAACACGCATACCAGCTTGCCGCGGGTGAGCGGCTTGAGCGCCGCCAACACCTTGTCCAAGGCATCCGGGGTATGGGCGAAATCGACGATCACCGTGGGCTCCCCAGCTCCACTTGCCAGCTTTTGCATCCGCCCCGGTACCGCCTCGGCCTTCGCCAGCGCGGCCAGCGCGTCATCCAGTTTCACACCACCGGCGAGCAGGGCGCCGAGCGCGGCGAGCAAGTTGTAAGCGTTGAACTCACCGAGCAGAGGGCTTGCCAATTCACCCATGCCCCAAGGGCTGACGATTTCCATGCGCAGCCCATTCCGGTCGGCGCGCAGGATTCGTGCGCGGAGGTCGCCGCCATGCCCGGCGCCGGGCCGCCCCAAGTCGGGCATTGCGCCCCCTCGGGGAGCAGCGAGCGGGTTTTGCGAGCGTGGGGGCACCCTATCCAACCCGTAGCTCAGCACCCGAGTCGCGCCGCCACGCAGTTGCCGTTCCAGGGAAACACCGAGTTCGTCATCCGCGTTGAGCACCGCCCACTTCAGGCCGGGCCAGGCGAACAGGCGCGCCTTGGCGGCGGCATAGCTGGCCATGTCACCGTGGTAGTCGAGATGATCCTGTGTCAGGTTGGTCAGTACCGCCACGTCGAACGCCACGCCTTCGACGCGGCCCTGTTCAAGGCCATGCGAGGAGACTTCCATCGCCACGCCTTCGGCGCCGAGATCGCGATAACCGGCCAGCAGGACTTGCAGACTGACCGCGTCGGGGGTGGTGTGGCTAGCGACTTGCAATGCGCCGGGGAAGCCGTTGCCGAGGGTGCCGATGGCCGCCGTCCTGCGCCCGAGCCGGGTCCAGGCGGCGGACAGCCAGTGCGCGACCGAGGTCTTGCCGTTGGTGCCGGTGATGCCAGTCATCCACAAGTGCCGCGAGGGCTGACCGTACCAGGCGGCGGCAAGACCGGCGGCCTGTTCCCGCAAACCGGCGACGGGCAGGTTGGCAATCGCTCCGGCTTGCCAGATATGGTTAGCCGGTTCCCACAGCACGGCGGCGGCGCCGGCGCGAATCGCGGCGGCGATATGCGCGCGGCCGTCATGGACGCCGCCAGGGTAGGCGAGAAATACGTCGCCCGCCGCCAGGCGCCGGCTGTCGGCGCACATGCCGCGGGCGGCGGGGGCCAGGGCGCGCAACTGGGCAATGAGGTGCGAGATCACGGCGTTGGGGTCCATCACACCGATTCCGCCACCACGGGCGCCTCGCCCGGCGGGGCGCTGTCGCTGTCGAATGAGGTATCCGGCGGCAGCGCCATGAAGCGCAGTGCACCCGCCATGACCCGTGAGAACACCGGGGCGGCAATCAGGCCGCCGTAGTAATCGCGGCCACCCGGCTCGTCGATCATCACCGCCACCACCAGGCGCGGATTGGAGGCCGGCGCCAGACCGACGAAGGAACTCACGTATTTGTCCGGCTCATAACCGCCACCGTTGATCCTGAACTTGTGCGCGGTGCCGGTCTTGCCAGCGACACGGTAACCCGCCACGCGCGCCATCGGCGCGGTGCCGCCGTTCTGGGTAACCAATTCCAGCATGGCCAGCACTTCCCGGGCGGTATCAGCGGTCATGACGCGCACCCCGCTGGCGGTGCCTTCGCGGCGCAGCGTGGTCAGCGCGGGCATGACGCCCGCGTTGGCGAAGGCGGTATAGGCATGTGCCAGTTGCAACAGGCTGACGGAGAGCCCGTAGCCGTAAGCCATCGTGGCTTTCTCGATCGGCCGCCAGGTGGCGAACGGGCGCAGACGACCATTGACCTCGCCGGGCAAGCCGGACTGTGGCGGCGCCCCGAGGCCGGCGCGGGTGAGCAATCGCCAGTAGTCCTCACCCCGCATTTCCAGAGCGATTTTGGCGGCGGCCACGTTGCTGGAAAGCTGGATGGCCTGGGCGACGGTCAGCACGCCCTTGGGATGGGTGTCGGTGATTTTCTTGTCGCCGATGATGAACCAGCCCGGGCCGGTGTCGATGGGGGTTTGCGGGGCGACGACATGCGCATCCAGGGCGGCGGCGACCATTAGCGGCTTCATCGTGGAACCGGGCTCGAACACATCGGTGACCGCGCGGTTGCGTACCCGCTCCGGGGTATAGGTCGATCGGCTGTTGGGATTGAAGCTGGGGGTGTTGGCAAGCGCCAGGATCTCGCCAGTGCGCGCGTCGAGCACCACCACGGAGCCGGCGCGGGCGCGGTTCTTCTCCACCGCATCGTTGAGTTCGCGATAGGCGAGATACTGGATGTGCTGATTCAGGCTCAGCACCAGGTCTCGCCCCGGCTTTGGCGGCTTGATCTGCTCCAGCACTTCCACCACGTTGCCGAGGCGGTCGCGCACCACGCGCTTTCTGCCCTCCTCGCCGGCCAGCCACGACTGGAAGGCCAGTTCGATGCCTTCCTGGCCACGGTCGTCGAGATCGGTCATGCCCAGCACGTGCGCCATGACCTCACCGGCCGGGTAGTAGCGGCGGTATTCCGGCTTGCCGAACACGCCGGCCATATTGAGCGCCATGATCTGGTTCGCCTTGGGCGGCGGAAGCTGTCGTTCCAGATAGATGAAACCACGGCTTTTGTCGGTAAACAGACGCGCGATCTGGGCGGGATCGCGCTCCAGAATGTTGCCCAGCGACTGGATTTGCGCCGGGCTGGGATTGGCCTGCCGTGGGTTGAACCAGATCGTTTCCACCGGGGTGCTCACCGCCACCGGCTCACCACGGCGGTCGCTGATCACGCCGCGATAAGCGGGAATGGGCGCCACCCGCTGTACCCGCTTTTCACCTTCCTCGTTGAGGAAATCGTTGTTCCAGGCTTGCAGGTAGACCGCGCGCATCGACAAGGCGGCAAAACCTCCGAACAACAGCGCCAAGGCCAGGCGCATGCGCCAGCGTTGCAGGTCCAGGTGCAGCAGGGGGTGGCTCTTGCGCAGCGGAATCATTTGGCCCCCCTTGCGCTACGCGAACCCGGGCCGGCTTGGCACAGCCGGCCCGTTCCACGGGCGCGGAGCAGTCCTCCGCGAAACCCCCGCTTCACCCCACCGAGGGGGGCTTCGTGTTGCTTCGGGCGGCCGCGCGGAACGCTCACGGCTGCGTTCCCTGCGCATGCAGGACATAAATGCGCTTCGGGTCGGGTACCGCCATTTTCAAGCGGTCGCGTGCCACTTCTTCCACGCGGTTGTGCATCAGCCAGGTAGAAATCTCCAGTTGCAACTGGCCCCATTCCACATCCAGGGCGCGGGCGCGCGCCTGTTCCGTCTGCAACGCCATAAACAATTTGCGTGCCTGGTGGCGCGCCGAGACGACGAAGAGTGCACCGGCGACCAACACCGCGACCAGGATCAGGTTCAGTTTGACCATGGCACCTCCGTGCGCTCGGCCACTCGCAGGGTGGCGCTGCGCGCGCGCGGGTTTTCCCTGGATTCACGCTCACCGGGCTTCACCGCCCGGCCGATCAGCGCCAAGCAGCCGCCGCGCAGGGCGGAGGCGGGCAAGGGAATCTCCAGCGGCACCTGCTCGCCCGCCGATTCGCGGCGCATGAACTGTTTCACCATTCGGTCTTCCAGGGAATGAAAGCTGATCACTACCAGGCGTCCGCCCGTCTTCAGCAAAGCGGCGCCTTGCGGTAGCGCCTGTTCAATCTCTTCAAGCTCGCGGTTAATGAAAATCCGCACAGCTTGAAAGGTCCGCGTCGCCGGGTCTTGGCCACGCTCGCGGGTGCGCACGGCGCCGGCGACCACGACGGCGAGCTGGCGGGTCGTTGTGATCGGCGCAATTGCTCTTGCTTGCGCAATCGCCCGCGCAACCTGCTTAGCAAACCGCTCTTCGCCATAGTCCCTGACAACTTGGGCAATCTCCTCTATCGGCGCCTGGTTCAACCACTCCGCGGCGGTCATGCCGCAACTGGTATCCATGCGCATATCCAGCGGGGCGTCGAAACGAAAGCTGAAGCCCCGGATGGCCTCATCCAACTGTGGGCTGGACACCCCTAGGTCGAACAACACCCCGTCCACTTTTGCCACGCCGGCCGCATTTGCCGCGCGGCCCAAGTCCGAGAACGGCGCATGCACCATCTGGAAACGCGCGTCGCTCCAAGCCTTGCCTACAGCCACCGCCGCTGGATCGCGATCCAGCGCGATCAACCTGCCCTGTGGCCCCAGTTTCTTGAGAATTTCCCGGCTGTGGCCGCCACGCCCGAAGGTGGCATCCAGGTAAATCCCGTCGGCCTTCAAATCGAGGGCGGCGACGGCTTCCCCCAGCAACACGGGAAGATGGACGGCCCCCACGTTTCACTGCCCCCCGAGGGGGCGCAATGCCCGGCTTGGGACGGCCCGGCGCTGGGCATGGACGGCCCCCACGTTTCACTGCCCCCCGAGGGGGCGCAATGCCCGGCTTGGGACGGCCCGGCGCCGGGCATGGACGGCCTCCACGTTCACAGAGAAAAGCCTTTGAGGCCTTCGGACAAGGTGCCGTCACGCGCGGCCACCGCCAGTTGTTCGGGAAAGTGCGCGGCTTGTTCGAGCCGGCCTTGCCAGGAGGCATCGTCCCAAAGCTCGAACTTTTCGCCCTGGCCCACCAGCGCCACGCTTTTTTCCAGCTTGGCGAAGCGGCGCAGCATCGGCGGAATCAGAATGCGGCCGGCGCCGTCCGGCTCCACTTCCTCGGCGGAACCAATCACCAGCCGCTTCAACTCCTTGGCGATGGGATCCAGGCTAGGCAGCGCATTGAGTTTGGCCGCGATTTTTTCCCACTCGGGATAGGGGTAAAGCAGCAGGCAACCGCTGGTTGGGTCCGCCGTCAAGACGAGATGCCCGCCGCAAATGCCAGCCAGGCGCTCACGCAGGCGCGCGGGAATGGCCAAGCGGCCCTTCCCGTCCAGCGCCATCTGCGTTGATCCCGTAAACATGCCTTGTATTCTCCTCCGTGGGCCACTGGGCGACACTAATCCACACCATTTCCCACTTACTCCCACTATAGAGAACACAAATCCCCACCGTCAAGGACGCAATGGGAAAAATTTCAATCGGCTCAAGGACTTACGAAGGACAGGCTGGATAGCCTAATGTTTGTTTTGAATGAACAGCCTAGAAGCTGAACTTAATGTTCCACTTTAAGTGAAGGAGGGAATTGGGGGAGAGGTAGGCGCGGACAGGGTCCGCTCCTACAGGAAGCGGGCGCAGGCGGCGCCGCCCAGTTCCGCCAGCCAGGTCAAATAAAGGGTGCCCATTTCCGGATAGAAACGCTTGCTGTCTTCTGAGGCCAGCACCATGAGGCCGGTCAGATTGCCTTCCTTGAGCGGCGCCAGCGCGAAGGACTTCTGATGCGCACCCACCTCGCCGAACCAGGCGCGCACTTCCTCCGGCACGTCGGGGCCGCATTGCGGCTGGCTCAGCCCTTCGACCAGCACCTGAATGTCCACACTCACCTTGGCGAATTCAGGCATATCCGGCGCATTCGCCGTCCAGATACGCAAGGCGGTGTGTGGCACCGAGAAGCTCTCGGACAGCCTCAGGTAAAACGACTGCAAGGCCGCATCCAGGGTCTTGGCGCGCATCAGGTCCAACGAAAGCTTGTGCAGCTTGTCGCCGATGGCGTCGTTCTCCTCGGCGAACTGGATGAACTCGCGCAATTTGATCTCCAACCCACGCGACTTGTCGCGCAGCGCCAGCACCTGCCGCTCGCCCAGAGAAATCGCCTGGCCGCTGTAAGGGTGCGGCACGGTGATTTCCGTCAGAAGTTCGGGGTGGCCCAGAAAAAAATCCGGGTTGAGCTTGAGGAATTCGTTGATCTGTTCGGGCGTGATGTTCATGGGTGTGGTCTTGAGTTGG
>PFJX01000041.1 GCA_002784045.1 Hydrogenophilales bacterium CG_4_10_14_3_um_filter_63_21 | reverse complement strand
ATATACGCCTGCTCGTTGACCCAGGAACCGCGCTGGTGCTGGTTGAAGCCCATGGTCCAGTAGGACACGATCTTGCGGTTCTTGTCGCAGTAGAAATCGGCCAGTTGTTGCAGCTTGGCCTTGAACTTGTCCATCGGCTCGTCCGGATCGCCCTTGGCGACGGCGGCGGTGAACTCCAGGGTGTAGGGCTCGACAGCGGCCTTGAAGTCATCGAAGCTGATCGCCCAGTCCTTCATCGGCGTAGCGGCGTTCTTCTGCTCGACGGCCTCGCCTTCCTTCTTACGTTGGGCGATCGCCTCGTACTGGTCGATGACGTGCACCTTCTCATTCTTGTAAGTCTCCATCTCGGCGCCGGAAGCGAACTTGTCGACGTTCTTCGGGCGGAAGCCATAGCCGATGTCATAAGGACCGGTGGCGAACACGGTGTGCTTGTTGACGAAGTCGTGGTCGATGGCGTCACGCTTGACAATCTCGCGGGCGATGTAGTTCTGGATCGCCAGATCGCTGTTCGGGGCCATGACGATTTCCAGGTCGGCGATATCCGATGACATGTTGCCGTAGGTGGTCAGGTTCACCACCTTCATCTTGGCGTGGGTAAGCCGCCGGTCGGTGATGCGCGACCACAGGATGGGGTGCATCTCGGCCATGTTGGAACCCCACAGCACGGCCGTATCGGTGTGCTCGATGTCATCGTAATTGCCCTGCGGCTCGTCGATGCCGAAGGTCTGCATGAAGCCGACCACGGCGCTGGCCATGCAATGGCGGGCGTTGGGGTCGATGTTGTTGGAGCGGAAGCCGGCCTTCATCAGCTTGGCGGCGGCGTAGCCTTCATGGACGGTGTACTGGCCGGAGCCGAAGATGGAAATACCGGTGGGCCCCTTTTCCTTCAGTGCCCAGCGCATCTTCTCTTCCATGATGTCGATCGCCTGTTCCCAGGAAATCGGCGTGAACTTGCCCTTCTTGTCGAACTTGCCGTTGGTCATGCGCAACAGCGGCTGGGTCAGGCGGTCCTGGCCGTAATTGATCTTGCCGTTGAAGTAGCCCTTGATGCAGTTCAGGCCCTTGTTCACCGGGGCATCCGGGTCGCCCTTGGTGGCGACGATGCGGCCATTCTTGGTGGCCACCATGATGCCGCAACCGGTACCGCAGAAGCGGCAAACGCTCTTGTCCCACTGCCAATCCGCTTCGCCCGCCTTGACAGCGGCCTCGGCCTGTTCGGAAAGCGGCATCCCCACCGTGGCGGCGGTGGCGCCGGCAATGCTGGTCTTCAGAAAATCACGACGCGAAAGTCCCATCTCAGCCTCCTGGCTCGATCAACTGTTCAAATATGCCGGTACGGCACAGGCTTCAAATCCATCCTGCTGTTCAACCAACTCCGGCGGCATGGCTTCGTAAACGCATTCATCCTCGGCGAGATAGTGATAAACCATTTCCGCCATGATGATGTTAGGCAGCGCCTTGATGCGCCTGACGCCTTCGATTTCGGCGTGGATGTCCGCGGCTTCCTGCACCGCGATGATGCGGCCGCTCGCCACCTCCACCTGGTGCACTTCCACACCTTCCAGGGCATTGAGCGCTTCCACCACCTGCCCCTGGCTCTCCGGTTTGGCTACCACCAAAATGCCTGACAAATTCACGGTCTTCTCCTTGGGGTTAGACGCGGACCAAATCCTGACCTTGCGATCCTTTATTTACTTTGACAATGATCAAGTTTGGCGCGGGGTTTAAGTGTACTAATCACACCCCCTGCAACAGGAGCACCCAGTTGGCTCAGGATACCCACCACTCCATCGCCGAAGTCCTTTCCCGCCAACCCCTGTTCCGTGGCATGAGCCCGGAGGAACTGCAACCGATCGCCGCGGGTTGCCGAGAATTCCGGGTCAGAAAAAATGTCGTGTTGTTCCAGAAAGGGGACATGGCCGAGGGATTGCATGTCTTGGTGATGGGCCAGGTCAAGCTGGCCATCCCTTCGGCGCAGGGTGCGGAAAAAGTCGTGCACATGTGCGGCCCCGGCAGCACCTTCGGCGAAGCGGTGCTATTCCAGGAACACCCCTACCCGGTAATGGCCCAGACCACGGTGGACAGCATCGTCCTGCTGATCACCAAACGCACGCTGCTGGAAGCCATGGATAGCAGCCCCATCCTGGTGCGCAGGATGCTCGCCAGCCTATCGCTGCACCTTCACGAACTGCTGGAGAATATGGAGTCCTGCACCCTGCGCACCAGCGCGCAGCGCGTGGCGTGTTTCCTTACCCAGGCCATCCCCGTGCTAAACGATGGCCCCTATGAAATCCATCTACCTGCCAGCAAACAGACCCTAGCCTCGCAACTCAACCTGGCCCCGGAAACGCTCTCGCGCGTCCTCGGCCACCTCGCCGAGGCCGGCCTGATCAAGGTCAAGGGCCGCACCATCACGGTCCTGGATTGCCGGAAGCTGAGGTCGTTCACGGCCTGAACTCCGTAGGCTTAACGCCAACGCCTACAATGGCGGCCATGTCGCCCGCCACCGCAACCAGCAACACCCCCTACGCCGCACTGACGCCCGATTGCCTGCTCGACGCGCTCGACAGCGTCGGCCTCAGGCCGGATGGCCGCTTGCTGGCGCTGAACAGTTTCGAGAACCGGGTCTATCAGGTCGGCATGGAGGAGGGGCCACCACTGGTGGTCAAGTTCTACCGACCCGGCCGCTGGAGTGCCGCCGCCATCCAGGAAGAACACGACTTCACCCTGGACCTGGCGGAACGTGAACTGCCGGTGGTGGCGCCGTTGCGGCTTACGAGTGGCGCCACGCTGCATGAACACGCGGGCTTCCTGTTCGCCGCCTACCCCCGGCGCGGCGGCCGGATGCCGGAGTTCGACAATCCCGATACCCTGGAATGGATGGGCCGCTTCATCGGCCGTATCCATGCCGTCGGCGCCTTGCTGCCCTATCACCACCGCCCGACCCTGGACATCGCCAGTTTCGGCGAGGAATCGCGCGATTTCATCCTGGCCGGCGATTGGCTGCCCGCCGATCTGCTGCCCGCCTGGCAGAGCGTGGTGGAACAGGCTTTGCAGGGCGTGCGCCATTGCTACGCGCGCGCGGGCCAGGTCGCCCACTTGCGCTTGCATGGCGACTGCCACGCCGGCAATGTGCTGTGGACCGAGGGGTCGCAAACAAGTGGCCCACACTTCGTCGATTTCGACGACAGCCGCATGGGACCGGCGGTGCAGGATATGTGGATGCTGCTCTCCGGCGACCATGCCAGCAGGTCCCGGCAGATGTGCGACGTGCTGGCCGGCTATGAGGATTTCGCCGAGTTCGACCGCCGCGAGCTGCATCTCATCGAAGCCCTGCGCACCCTACGCTTGCTCCATCATTCCGCCTGGATCGCGCGACGCTGGGACGACCCCGCTTTCCCCGCCGCCTTCCCCTGGTTCGACACGCCGCACTACTGGCAGGAACGCATTCTCGAACTGCGCGAGCAGATCGCGCTGATGGAGGAGGAGCCGCTGTATGTCTGACCGTAGGGTGCGCCGCGCGTACCATTCGACGCCTCATGGTGCGCGCGGCGCACCCTACCCGTTGCCATGTGCGGCATAGCCGGTGAATTTCGTTTCGATGGGTTAGCCCCGGCGCGCGCGACCATCGAGCGCATGAGCGGCCGCCTGGCGCGGCGCGGGCCGGATGCGGCGGGGTTCTGGAGCGACGGCCCGGTGGCGTTCGGCCATCGCCGCCTGGCCATCATCGATCTGTCGCCGCGTTCCGCGCAGCCGATGGTCGATCGTGAAGCCGGCCTGGCCCTGGTATTCAACGGCACCCTCTACAACTACCCGGAACTGCGCGCCGAATTGCTGGAACAGGGCCAGCATTTCCATTCCGATGGCGATACCGAAGTCCTTCTGCGCGCCTACGCGGAATGGGGCGAAGCCTGCGTGGCGCGTCTGCACGGCGCCTTCGCCTTCGCGATCTGGGATGCGAACAAGCAAAGCATGTTCCTCGCCCGCGACCGCCTCGGCATCAAGCCGCTCTACTACAGCCTGGCCGGGCAACGCCTGCGCTTCGCCTCCAGCGTCCAGGCCCTGCTGGCAGCAGGCGGCATCGATACCCGCCTGGATGCTGTGGCACTGCATCACCATTTCACCCTGCACGCGGTGGTTCCGGCGCCGCGCACCGTGCTCTCCGGCGTGCGCAAACTGGCGCCGGCCGTCAGCCTCGGCATTGACGCCCGTGGCGGGACGAAGGAAACGCCCTACTGGCGGCTCACCGCGCAACGCCCAGCCCGCCCCATGAGCGAAGCCGAGTGGACTGAGGCCATCCATGCCAGCCTGAAAAGCGCGGTGAAGAAACGCCTGGCCATCGCCGACGTGAAAGTCGGCGTGCTGCTTTCCGGCGGCCTCGATTCCAGCCTGCTGGTGGCGCTGTTGGCGGAACAAGGGGTGAGCGATCTGATGACCTTCTCGGTCGGGTTCGAAGACCAGCCGGAAGAATCCGGCGATGAATTCGAGTATTCCGACGCTGTCGCCGCGCATTACGGCACCCGCCACCACCAATACCGCATTGCCAACAGCGAAGTCCTGAAGCGCCTGCCGGAGGCGGTGGACAACATGGCCGAGCCGATGGTCGCCCAGGACGCGGTAGCCTTCTACCTGCTCGCCGAACAGGTCGCAAAAACCGTGAAAGTGGTGCAAAGCGGCCAGGGCGCCGACGAAGTCTTCGGCGGCTATTACTGGTATGAGCGGATGCGGGCCGAGCGCGCCGGCAGCCCGCTGGAACGCTTCCGCCGCCACTACTTCGACCGCGATCATGGCGAGATGCAGGCGATGCTGGCGCCAGCCTGGCATGGCCCCGACCACACCGCGGCCACGGTCGCCGCGCGCCTGGCCGAGGCCGGTGCCGACGAATTTATCGATCAGGTGCTGCGGATGGACGTCACCCTGCTGATCACCGACGATCCGGTAAAGCGGGTGGACAACATGACCATGGCCTGGGGCCTGGAAGCCCGGGTGCCCTTCCTCGACCACGAACTGGTGGAACTCGCCGCCGCCATGCCAGCGGAACTGAAACTCGCCTCGGGCGGCAAACATGTGCTGAAACAAATCGCCCGTGGCCTGCTGCCGGATTCGGTGATCGACCGCAAGAAGGGCTACTTCCCGATGCCAGCGCTGAAATACGTGCGCGGCGACTTCCTCGAATTCATGCGTGGCATCCTCGACTCGCGCGCCTGCCGCGAGCGCGGCCTATACCAGCGCGCCTATGTGGAGAAACTGCTGGCCGAACCGGAACGCCACCACACCCGCATCCAGGGCAGCAAGCTGTGGCATCTGGCGCTGCTGGAGTACTGGTTGCAACGAAACGTGGATGGGATGGCATGAACAACGCGCTGGTGTGCTGGAAATGCGGCGCCAGCCTGGCCGATCTGCCGCTGCCCCTGGGCCACCGCGCCGAATGCCTGGCCTGCCATGCCGAGCAACACGTCTGCCGCCTGTGCCGCCACTACGATCCGGCCAAGTCGAAACAATGCCGCGAACCCGCCGCCGAGGTTGTGGCAGACAAGTCCCGCGCCAACTTCTGCGACTGGTTCCAGCCCCGGCCGGGCGCCTATGTCGCAGCGAAAAACGGCGACAGCATGGCGCGAACGAAGCTGGATGCCCTGTTCGGTGGTGGGTCGTAGGCGCGGACACGGTCCGCTCCTACGGGCGCCGATAGGTCACGAAGTGGTAGGCCAGTCCCTCCGGATTGACGTTTTCCCGGCGCTCGCTTTCCCGCCAGGCGGCGCGGTCGAACTCGGGAAAGTGCGCGTCGCCGGCATAGTCCGCCTGGATTTCCGTGAGGTAGAGACGGTCGGCGCGCGGCAGTACCTGGGCATACAGGTCCGCGCCGCCGACGAAGAACACTTCCGCATCGCCGCCACAAGCGGCGATGGCCGCGTCGATGGAATGCACTGTAAGGCACCCTTCCACCCGATACCCGGAATCGCGCGTGACGATCACCGTGGTGCGGCCCGGCAGAGCCTTGCCGATGGATTCATAAGTCTTGCGCCCCATGATGATGTGATGCCCCAGGGTCAGCGCCTTGAAGTGCTTGAGATCTTCCGGCAGGCGCCAGGGCAGCGAGTTGTTGATGCCGATGACGCGATTGCGCGCCATTGCGGCGATGACCGAAACAAGGGGGTGGGTGGACACGGGAACTCCAGGTAAACGGCGGGCGGCAAAGATAACTCACTCGGCGCCATGCCGTGGCAGCGGCTCGGCGCACCCCGAAGAGCGTGTTAGCCGCGAGGTCCGCGCCTACGGCGAGTTTCAGCAAAAAAAGGGGGGGGCGATCACGCTTTGACAAACGAACGTTCGTTCTTTACCTTGGCAGCCCCGTTTTCCCGATGCCCATGCCATGAACCAAGATGCGGCCTACCTCGCCCAACTCCAGGATTACTACGCTCGCCATCGGGTCATGCCGTCCTATGCCGCCATCGGCGCGCGGCTTGGCCTGAAATCGAAATCCACGGTCGCCGCGCTGGTGGCGCGGCTGCGCCTGGAAGGTTTTCTCGCAGCCGCGCCGGACAAGCGCCTGAAACCAGGCGCCCGCTTCTTCGAACGTACCCTGGCGGATTCGGTGCGCGCCGGTTTTCCGCAACCGGCCGACGACAGTTCGCGCGCTACCCTGACCCTCGACGAATTTCTCATCGAACAGCCCTCGCGCACAGTGCTGGTGCGGGTGAAGGGCGATTCCATGATCGAGGCCGGCATCCAGCCGGGCGACATCGCGGTGGTGGAAAAACGCCATGACGCGCGGGCGGGCGACCTGGTGGTGGCGATCGTGGACGGCGAATTCACCCTGAAAACCCTGGCGCGGGAAAAAGGCGACTACGTGCTGCAACCCGCCAACCCGGCCTACCCGGTGATCCGCCCGAAAGGCTCGCTGGAAATTTTCGGGGTGGTGGTGGGGGTGGTGCGCAAGTATCGGTAGGAGATTTCATCCCCCTCTTGGAAAAGGGGGAAGCAAAACTGTAGCGCCGGCTTCCAGCCTGCGTCTTTAAAACAGCCGGCTGGAAGCCGGCGCAACAGCAACACCCTATCGGCGCCGCGCCGAATGCACACCGCGCACCTGGCTGGCGCGGGCGAGGAAGCGGGTGAGCTGGGCGATGTCCTGCACTTCCAGGGTGAATTCCATGCGTGCCATATCGTCCTGGGAGAGGGTGTTGACGCGCACTACGTTGATCTTTTCCTGAGCGAACAATTCGCCCACGTCTTTCAGCAAGCCGGCGCGGTCGTGCGCGGTGATCTCCACGTCCACCGCGAATACCTGGCTGTCCTGTCCGCCCCATTCCGCCGCCAATAGCCGCGCGCGCCGGTCATCCGGGAGATGCCGCAGCATCGGGCAATCAGCGCGGTGGATGGTGACACCGTGGCCCTGGGTGGTATAGCCAACAATTTTGTCGGGTGGCACCGGTTTGCAGCAGCCGGCCATCTGGGTGAGCAGGCCGGGTTCGCCTTCCAGCAGCACGCCGCTGGCATCCGCCTTGTGCTTGGGCGCCGAGACCAGGGGCTTTTCCAGCGCCGGGATGAATTCTTCGTGCAGCGCCCGGTCGAGCGCGCCGCTGCCCAGATCGCCGCGTCCCAGCGCGGCGCAAAGATCGTCCAGATCGGCAAACTTGAGGCGGGTAGCCAGCTTGTCGAGGCTGACCTTGGCCAGGTTGAGGCGATGCATCTCACGCTCCAGCAGGTCGCGGCCTTCCTGCACATGGGCACCGTGATCCCGTTGTTTGAACCATTGCCGCACCTTGGCGCGGGCGCGCGTGGTCGTCAGCACACCCAGATGCGGGTTGAGCCAATCGCGGCTGGGGCCGCCCTGTTTGACGGTGAGAATTTCCACCCGCTGCCCGGTCGTAAGCGGCGTATCCAGCGGCACCAGCGTGCCATCCACCTTGGCGCCGCGGCAGCGATGGCCGAGTTCAGTGTGTACGGCATAGGCGAAATCGAGCGGCGTAGCTCCGGCTGTGAGTGCCACCACCCGGCCTTGCGGCGTGAGGACGAAAACTTCGTCCTGGAACAGTTCGTTGCGGAAGTGTTGCGCTAGTTGCTTATCTCCCCCCTCGCCTTCCCCCTCGCCGATTTCCTGTTTCCAGGCCAGGAGCTGCCGCAGCCAGGCGATCTTGTCCTGGAGGCCATCCCCCTGGGACTTGCCGCCTTCCTTGTAGCGCCAGTGCGCGGCCACACCCAATTCCGCCTCCTGGTGCATGTCGAAGGTGCGGATCTGCACTTCCAGCGCCCGGTTCTCCGGCCCCACCACGGCGGTGTGCAGGCTCTTGTAGCCGTTGCCCTTGGGGCGCGAGATGTAGTCGTCGAACTGGCCGGGGATGGGTTGCCACAAACTATGCACCAGGCCAAGTACGTGAAAACAGTCCTTCACATCGCGCACCTGCACACGCAGGGCGCGCACGTCGTAGACCTCGTCGAAGGAGAGGTGCTTCTTGCGCATCTTGGCGAGGATGCTGGAGATGTGCTTGGGACGGCCATTGACGTTGAAGCCTGCCAGCCCATCGGCGGCCAGCGCCTCGGAAAGCTGCTTGACCACCTGTTCGATGTACCACTCGCGATCGAGGCGGCGCTCGTCCAGCAGGCGGGCGATCTGGCGATAGGTATCCGGCTCCAGGTAGCGGCAGGAGAGGTCTTCCAGTTCCCACTTGAGCTGCCACACGCCAAGGCGGTTGGCCAGCGGCGCATAGAGTTCGCGCACGTTGGCGGCGAGTCTGCGGCGCAGCGGTTCATCCTTGTCGGCCAACTCGCGCAGCGCCTGGGTACGCTCGGCCAGTTTGATCAGCACCACCCGGATGTCGTCGGTCATCGCCAGCAACATCTGCCGCAGCGCCTCGCTCTGGCCGCCTTCAGTGGCAAATTCAGACGCGAGTTCGCTGAGCAAGCGATCCATGCGGTTGAGCTTGGCCGCGCCCTCGACCAGGGCGACGAGGTGGGCATCAAGGCCATTGGACGCGCCGAAGGCCTTGGCCAGTTGGTCGCGCGTCAGCGCGGCATCGGGCAGGCCGCACAACAGCGCGGCAGCCACTGTCTCAGCGTCGAACTTCATGCCGGCGAGGATGGCCGCCGTGCCAAGGCTGTGGCTGGCCAGCGGCGCGCCCGTATCGACCACCGCATCGGCCGAGTGATCGGCCAGCCAGCCCAGCGCCCGCTTGAGCACCTCGCGCTGAGCCTCGGAATACACCGGCTCCAGGCTCAACAGCCAGGATTCAGCGTCATGGGAAGTAAAGGTGAGGGCGTGGGCGACCATCGTGTAGCGCCGGCGTCCCGCCGGCGAATGGGAAACGCCGGCGAGACGCCGGCGCTACATCCCTACCAAAGCTTCCACCAGGGCTTCTCCCGCACCGGGCCGTCGCCGGCCACGTAGGGGCTGTTGGGGAAGTTGTGCTTGAGCACGCGCAGGGCGTCGTCGCGCAGGTCGGGCAGGTTCAGCTTGTCGTAGCTCTTGGCCATGATCGCCAGGCCTTCTTCCAGAGCCGGCGACTGCCGGTAGTTCTCCAACGCGAACTTGCCGCGATTGGCGGCCGCCACATAAGCGCCGCGCTGGTAGTAATAACGCGCAACCTGCACTTCATGGCCAGCCAGGTTGTTGACCAGGTACTTCATCCGGCCCACAGCGTCGGCGGCGTACTTGCTTTGTGGGAAACGAGTAGCCAGTTCCTTGAACGCCTCGAACGCCTCGCGCGCGGACTTGGGGTCGCGTTCGCTCATGTCCTGGTCGGCGAACTGGGCGAACAGGCTGGTGTCTTCCACGAAATTGGCCAGGCCTTTGAGGTAATAGGCATAGTCCACATTGGGATGATTGGGGTGCAGCTTGATGAAGCGGTCACAGGCGGCGATGGCGGAGGCCGGCTCGTTGTCCTTGTAATAGGCATACGCCACTTCCAGTTGCGACTGCTGGGCATAGGCGCCATAGGGATAGCGCGCCTCCAGCTTCTCGAACATCTTCACGGCTTCCGTGTAATTGGCATCGGCCAGCGACTCCTTGGCGCTGTAATACAGCTTGGACGCCGACCAATCCTTGGTCTCATCGATCACTTCCGGCAGCAGGCTACAACCCGCCATGAGGCTCAACGACAGAAGCAAAGCTAGAATGCGCGGCATTTCAATCCCCAAAAAAAGGCGCGCGGATTATACCCGCCGACCCTGTGGAAACCCGCCACCTCAGCATTCCCGCCGAACACGCAGGTCGCCGCCTCGACCAAAGCCTCGCCGAATTGCTGCCGGAATACTCGCGCAGCCGCATCCAGGCCTGGATCGACGCGGGCCTGGTACAGGTGATCAATGCCAACCCCAACGTCAACGCCCACGCCAGCCGAAAACTCAAGGTCTGGGGCGGCGAAACGGTCAGCGTGGAGGCGGAAGCCCACCCCGCCGAATTGCCGTATCAGGCCGAAGCCATCGCCCTCTCCATCGTCTATGAAGACGACGCCATCCTGGTGCTCGACAAGCCCGCCGGCCTGGTTACCCACCCCGGCGCCGGCAACTGGCAAGGCACCCTGCTCAACGCCCTCCTCCACCACGTTCCCGGCGCCGCCACCCTGCCTCGCGCCGGCATCGTGCACCGCCTGGACAAGGACACCTCCGGCCTCATGGTGGTCGCCAAAACCCTGGAAGCGCAGACGCAACTGGTGCGCGACTTGCAGGCGCGCACGGTGAAACGGGTGTATTGGGCGGTGGCGCTGGGCCGCATTCAGCCGGCCGAAGGTTCGATCGAAGCCCCCATCGGCCGCCACCCCACGCAGCGGGTAAAGATGGCCGTGGTGGAGGAAGGCCGCGGCAAACCCGCCCTCACCCACTACCAGGTGTTGCGCCAGTTCGCCGAATTCGCCTGGGTGGAATGCCGCCTGGCCACCGGCCGCACCCACCAGATCCGTGTACACATGGCCCACATCGGCCACCCGCTGCTGGGCGACCCAGTCTATGCCGGGCGCCGCCGCAGCCCCATCGCCTTCTCCCGCCAGGCCCTGCACGCCGTGCGCCTGGGGTTGGTGCACCCGAGCACGGGCGAAGCGATGGAATGGCAAGCCCCGCCCCCCGAGGATTTCGCCGGGTTGTTGCGGGAACTGGAAAACATCTAGCGCCGGCGTCTCACCGGCGTCTTTTAAAACAGCCGGCTAGCAGCCGGCGCTACAAAAAAAACCCATGCCCCCCGACTGGATCACCCCCGACTGGCCCGCCCCGGCCAATGTGCGCGCCTTCATGACCACCCGCTCCGGCGGCGTCAGCAGGCCGCCCTACAACAGCTTCAACCCCGCCGGCCATGTCGGCGACGACCCTGAAGCGGTGGCCGAGAACCGCCGACGTCTGCGGCAATGGCTGCCGGCCGAACCGCTCTGGCTGAATCAGGTGCACGGCTGTGAGGTTGTCACTCCCCCCTTTGCCAAAGGGGGGGGAACACCGCCCACCGCCGACGCCGCCATCGCCTTCCAGCCCGGCGAAGTGCGTGTGGTACTCACCGCCGACTGCCTGCCGGTGCTGCTCTGCGACGCCGCCGGCACGGTGGTAGCCGCCGCCCACGCCGGCTGGCGCGGCCTCGCCGGCGGCGTCCTGGAAGCCACGGTGGCCGCCATGCGCTTGCCACCCGAACGCATCCTCGCCTGGCTGGGCGCCGCCATCGGCCCGGCCGCCTTCGAAGTCGGTGGCGAAGTGCGCGAAGCCTTCATCAGCCAGCATTCGCTCACCGGCATCGCCTTCCGGCCGGCCCTACCGGGAACCCTGGATGAGGCGCCGAAGAAATGGCTGGCCGACCTCTATGCCCTGGCACGCATCCGCCTGGCCGCCATCGGGGTTGATCGCGTCTATGGCGGTGGCCTGTGCACCTTCAACGACCCGCGTTTCTTCTCCTACCGCCGCGAACCCCGCAGCGGCCGCATGGCCAGCGTGATCTGGAGGGATTGACGCGGGGCCTACGCGGAAGGGCATGCGGTGGGACGCACCAACCAATATACACGGCGGTGTAAACCCCTGGTATAAACGCGCCTTTCAGACGATCGCCGCGTCGTTACTGAAAAACCCAATCGTTGCGGCTGGAGGAAACCAAAATGAGCCGGAAAAAAACCCTAGTTCAAGCTGACAAAAGCGAAGGCCTGAACCCTGCCATTTGGGCGATGCAACCGGCCACCCCCCCCTGCACAGGGCGCAATCCGAACCGGAAAGCACCAGAAGCCGCCGATCGACGACGAGATCGACAAAGCCGCCCAGTCTATGGACGACAGTGAGGCCGGCGCCCAAGCCCGCGCCGACGACGGCGATAGCGGTAGTGGCATCCACCTGGCCGAAGCGGGCGCCTCCGATGCCCCGCCGCCCGAGGCCGGCAGCGTCCCGGCAGGTTCCGCTGGCGCGGATGCTGTTACCGCCACGACCGCGACGGGTGGCATCAGCACCGGAATGTTGATCGCCGGCGGGGTCGTCGTCGCGGCGGGGTCGTCGTCGCGGCGGCGGCGGCGGGGGGGGTGGCGGCGGCAGCAGCGGCGGCAGTACCCCCACAGCCGACACCACGGCGCCCGCCGCGCCGGTCATCAACACCGTCGCCACAGACAACCTCATCAATGCCAGCGAGCAGACCGCCGTTATTAGCGGCAGTGCCGAAGCCAATGCCACCATCGCCCTGAGCCTGGGCGGCAATACCCGCACGGTTAGCGCCGACGGTTCCGGCAACTGGAGTTACACCCTGGCCGCCGCCGACCTGA
>PFJX01000096.1 GCA_002784045.1 Hydrogenophilales bacterium CG_4_10_14_3_um_filter_63_21 | reverse complement strand
CCGGGAAAACAGTCACCCGAAGCTATCAGCTTGGCTGACTCTTCCGGGTCGGGTCCGGCCAGCGGCAATCCGTCGTGCCATGCGTCGGCAGTATGGCCTTTACCCGCCATTCGAGAACCTCGATTGTCACCTTGTCGCCCAGGATGAACAGCCAGCCATAGCCGCTCTCCCTGGTCCATGGCGTGCTTGCCGGCGCCGGTCATCACCATCATGGCGGGTGTGATCAACGCCCTACCCTTTCCCCTGGTCAAGGTTCACCACCGGTTTGCCATAGGCATCGCCCATGGCATCCCGGTCGTTCGCCTCCAGCGCCTCGCCAATTGCGGCAAGGTGCAGGCGGATCAGATCGCGGGCGGCATCGGTCTCCACCAGCCCTTCGCCCAGCATCGCCATCGAAACGACAGCCGCTTCCAGGGCATGTACGGGCATCTTGCGAATGGCACGTGATGCAGCGCGCGCCAGTTGCGCCGGAGTGATCGGTTCGATACCCAGGTCAAGCACTTCATCGGCCACTGCGACCAGATAGGGCAGTATGTTGAATTGGGCGAGGTAGCCAGCGGGGTCTATGCGCGTAGGGGCTTCGCGTTCAGGGGGCAGGTCCATGAGATGTCTCTCTCCGGTTGGTTAGGGGTGAAGGTCGGCGAATCCGACGGCGCAGGAAGCCCTGGCGCACATCCAGGGCTAGCGGCCGGCCACATAAGTGGCAGTGCCGGGACTGCGGCAAGGCGCTTTCCGTAGGTGTCGTCGGATGGGGAGGCAGTACAGCAGTCGGAGCCCGGGGTGGGGAACCTTGCTGCGTCACTTTCTTTTCCCGAGCACGGTAGCGGCGTTGGCGCTCGGCGTGGGCGTGGCGGCCACGCGGGCTCGCTTGATAGCGCTTGCCGGCCGCGCGCAGGGAACAGGCGCGGGCCGCCTGGGCACATTCGTCGGTACAGTAGCGTTGGCCGTGGTCGCAACAGCTACAGAGAAGCACCTCTGCGCCGCAGCGGGCACAGAAGTAGCTTCGTCCTGGAGGTTCCAACGGCGAGGAGGGGCCGATGGATGCTCGACAGGATCGGGCAATGGGTGAAGCGTTGTCCACGCAACGTAGCCCGTTTGGGCACGGGGCGCGGCATTGGTGAGAACTTGGTGATCTGGGCTGGTGTCGCCTGTTTTCTTCGACTGGCGCGTTTTCTAGCGCTTCTTCCTTGAGCCCGCTTCGCCAGCGTCTCAATGCCTCCCCGGCCTACCTCCGCTATCCCTGCCCGACGGCGGAATAGCACCGCCAGGCTGGTTTCCGATACTGGTTTCGGATTTCTATTCGTTCTTTCGGACTGCCTTGTTTCCGTGCTACATCATGCAAATCAAGCACCGAAATTACATAACACATTGATTATATTATATTTAGTTCCCTGTAAACGGGGACATTTCGTCCGTTTTCCGTCCTGTAAACGGGGACATCTCGCCCCATAAACGGGGACATTTAGCGATGCATTGCACGCCCACAGCCACCATGAGAATCGCCTTGTAGCCGCCACATCAAAACCGTGCAAAGCCTCTATCCACGCTCTATCCCGCCGATCAGCCGCGCTGTAGTTCTTCATCGCCCGGCATGGTGAATTGAAAGTTATCCACAGTGCACAGAAAGCCGCCATCTGGCGTCTCCCCATAAACAGGGACATTTCGATTTTCACGCCCCTGTAAACGGGGACATCTCGTAAAGTTATCCACAGGCAGAGCCACCCCCAGAACCACCTTGGAGGGGCTGCTCCACATGCTGCTGGAAACCAGTATTCATGCGGGTTTACGACGATTCGATGGGTGGCTGTAGGAATGGACAAGCCACTCCTTGAATCGACCTGCAAAATTCGCCCTAAACCTATTAAACCTTTTAAAGGAAAAGCAACAACAACACGCGCGCGAACGCCGGGGCCGGGAAAGCAGGGGGTTGTTGTTGTTGTTTTTTGAATTCCTGGAATCACCCTCCGAGGCTCGTCCAGAACACCCACAGTACCGACCGTCAGGAAGACAGAGAAGGGGTTCCACTCCTCTCGGCGCATCCGAGTCTGCATCGAGACACAATTGGCAAGGTGGACAAGGGGATGTGCCAGTGGCCCAACCGGGCACCGATGGGCAGAACACTGTTTTGCAGACGAGCCTGGGAACGGATTTGGCTCGGCAAGGGGCCTATCGCCCTCTTGGGCGGGATTTTCTGGCCTGGGAATACCCTGACCTACATCAACCCTGTTAGACGTAATGGCGGGCGTCTTATGGGCTTATGCAACGGTATCGTGTGACGCGGCCAGATGGGCGGTGTCCCTGGTCGTCCAGATCGGACTCCAGGGCAGCCTCATGGTCCTGGCCACCGTAGAACGCGCCAACGATGGATGCCCGTTTTGCGTCCACGGCAACGGCGATTACGGAATGCTTTGTTGTAGATCGTGATGCCGTAGACCAGGGCGAATGTCATCGCGGCGGGTGGGCGGGTGCCTCGATGTGGGATGGACTGCATCCCCTCGCAATACAAGACAGCGGCGCTGCGAGACGATGATGCGGGTTTAGCGCTCAGCAGCCTCGGGGCGGGCTTTGCCCGCGATGTTGCGGTAGTTCAGTTGTCGAGCGTGCCCAGATAGAACAGAAACTCTGACTTGGCCCAAGGATGCGCCAGCCCGCCACGCTGGAAGATGTCCACGATGTTCTGCTTGTGCTTCGATGTACACAGCCAAGCCTGGAACTTCTCCAGAACATCCTGCCGGCCGTCCTCGGGCAACGCTTCGAAGTGCGCCCATAACGACTGGTTCCGCTTCATCTCAGCCTGGGCCTTCTCGCGGCGCTGTGCTTCCCGTTTCTCCTTGGCGGTTTGCCTGGAATTGGCTTCCACCTCGCGGTTCGCCTCCAGATCGCTCCGCCTGATGGCGGCGCCCTCCTTCAGGGCCGCGAGAAAGTAGGGGCCGATGTCCTTCACCTTGCCGGCGTTGTAACGCGACAGCACGTAATCCATCGCCCCCTGGATGGCCGCTTCCGGATTTTCGCTGCATACCCGGGCGGCAACACGTGACGAGAGGCAGAACTCGTGTTGCAGGCGCACCAGCAACGGATTCGGCCCGGCAAGGGATCCGTTGCCCTCCAGAGCGGGGGTATTCGCCTCTGGAACATCTTCATTTAGGCTGCCCGTATTCGAAGCAATGGCGGCCGATTTATCGCATTCCGTAACGGTATCCGGACTAGATGAAGTTGAGGGGTGTGCGGCTTCGAACCCCTCCGAGCTATCCCTCGGCGGCCCGATCTGCATGCATTGTTGCGGGTTGTTGCCGATCAGGAACCGGATCTCGGCAACCTGGCGGACCTCCCGCTTCACTTCGATGCTGAGGGCCAGATCGGTCACCGCGTTGACCTCTCTGAGCGCCGGCTGGAGCACTCGCTCGTTGAGCTTCCGGTAGTCGTCGTAGTACGGATCTCGTGCCCCAAGCAGCGACCTGACGACCTCGATCGGGAAGGAGGGCGTCTGTCCAAGCCTGCGATAGCGCGCACAGTTTTCGTACAACGCCAGGGCATAGCCGGACTGGAAGCGGCGCACGATGTCCATGTCGAGCAGGACGTAGAACTGAGGGTTGAACAGCTTTGCCCGGAGGTGGGGGCTGTAGGCGTAAGTGCAGACCCCATCGATGATGTCCGCGCTGGCCAGCAACGCGGACACGCCCCACTCCCGTTTTCCGGCCTCGTTCATGATGTCCCATTCGATGACCGTGTTGGTAAGGGCTTTCAATAACACCTTGATGCGAGCGATATCGTTGCTGTCATAGCCGATCAGGTCCACGAGCTGGCTGACCTGGATCCGGTGGATCGTGATGCTCTGGTTTGGCAGCTCGTAGTAAGCGTTGAGCAATAGCCCATTGATGAGCTTGCGCTGAACCAGGGTGATGTTGTTGGTGATGTGGACTGCCTCGACGCATTTCCTGACCTGGCGCGTTCGGGCCTTTCTCGCTGACTTGGCCTTGTGTGCGGGTTTCTCCGCGCGTTTCCCGGTCGGGATGCTGGTGGCGTCCTGGGTCACAACAGATCCGTCCTTGCGATCAGCCGGATGGCCTCGCGCTGCACCAGCCGAGATAGCCCTATTCGCTGTCGTCTGGACGCCGGACACGACTGGAGTCGCTGGACGGCACGCTCGGCCGCCCCTGTCGCCCACATCACGATCTGCTCCGCCCCACCCAGTTTTCTCATCACCAACTTGACCAGTAATTCGTCCAGCGACACCGAGGTCCGTCGTCCTTCCACAACGACGTGGACGCGAACGATGCGTGCGGAAAGTGCTTCATCGTGCTGATTCATGGCGTATGTTTATCGCTAACATCGTAGCAAATAATACGATGCTATACCGTTGCGTGTTGTTATGTTTCGCAGAAGCAAGGTTATTTCATAGGACAGTGAAGGCCCTGGCTAAACAGTTACCGGCGACACTGGCCTGCCCAGCTTTGCTGCATGGGCGCTGTACTGGCCTGGTTAAACTGTTACCCCTTCCTCTTGGTCCTAGTCGTCCAGATCGGACTCCAGGGCAGTCTCGTAGTCCTGGCCGCCATAGAACACGCCAATGATGGATACCTGTTCTGCGTCCACGGCAAAGGCGATCACGGAACGTTTTTTGTAGTTCGTGATGCGTAGGCCGGAGCGAATTTCATCGCGGCGGGTGCCTCGATGTGGGGTGAACTGCATCCCCTCGCAATACGAGACGATGGCACTGGTGTAGCGCTCCGCCGTCTCAGGCGATGCCTTCGCCGCGATATAGCGATAGATCGCCGCGAGCTGTTCCCCTGCTTCTGGCGTGAAAACGACGGTGTAAGGCATCACGCTTTGGCTTTGGCGGTCTTGTGTTCAGCCGCGAGCCTGGCCCGCACCTGATCAACGGTGATGGCCCGCGAAGGATCGGCTTTCAGCGCGTCATAGGCCGGACCCACTTGCTCATGAAGCCAGTGTTCCACGGCGCGGTCACGGGCCATCAGGACGCGCAGTCCGTCCCGGATCACTTCGCTTTCGCTGGCATACTCGCCGGCCGCGACCTTGGATTTCACAGCATCCGCCATCTCGTTCGGCAGGGTGATGCTGAATTGCTGGGTTGTACGCATGATTAACCTCCAATGAAGCGAATAGGATTTAATCCTACCCCGATTTCCGTGGCAGATCCTCGTCCCTCGAATGGGTGTAGCGCTTGGCATGGTCAAGGTCTTGTGTCCCGTGATGCAGGCGACATCAAGGATGCTGAAAACGCCCCGACCGAATAGCCGGCTGGTCGCCATCAGGACCGTCACCCACTGCGCTCGATCCGCAGTCACGCAAGCCCACGGCTCCACTTTCTTCCGCACTTTCCACGACCACATGCTCGGTCTCCGGTTGGTTTCACCGATCACCTGGGCGAATAACCTGCCTCGGCCAGCGCCTTCCGGACCTTCTCAGCAGCGAACATCATGCGATAGGCCTCATCGCTGTCCTGCGCATTGACGTAGAACTGGTCGAAGCCCACCCGCTTGAGGAACTGGGCCAAGTCCCAGGCTTCCGATTCGGAAAGCCGAACCTGCACTTCCAAATCCGCCATCGCTCACCCCCTGCTGTTCTTCAATGACGCTGAATCGCTACGCAATGCACGCCTTCGGCCATACATCCACATCAGGAAAGCGCCCATGGCCAGCCCACCCACCCAGCCAGACCACCACAGCGTCACGACCGCCAGCGAAAGCGCTACAGCGATGGCGATCACCCGCAGCAGCACGATGGCATCGTCAAGGTTGGACGCCTGTGAGCAATCAAGCGGTTTCATGTTCATCCTGCTGCTCATAGAGGCTGTTCAGGTTCTTCTTGCTTTCGGCCTGTAGCTCAGCTAGCCGCTTCTTCTGGTAGTTCAGCACCGGCCTGTGGTGGGTCTTGAGGCTGTGCACCGATTGCCGAGTGCGGTACAGCAGCAGTGTCAGGCTCTTTCGCATCGCCAGTAGCTTATCGACGACGACCACCGTCTCCGCCGTGACTTCGGCGTTGACCTTGAACGTCCCGCGACGGCATACGCGCCGCGTCAGATAGCCGGTAACTTGCTCCGGCCAGAAACGCCCCTTCTGGTTCTTGTGCCAGACAACCACCACCGGTTCCACTTTGTCATAGCGTTGGCGCCGCCAGAAACGCACGCCCAGCTTGCCGTCCATCGGGGGCTGCGCGTAGTACAGCACGTCATCGGATTTCAGTAACAGCGCATCGACTTCGGAAAGCAGATTTCCGAGATCGGCAAACAGCGCGCGCCCTTCCTCGGCGATTCCGGCCAGCCAGAGTCGGTGCTCGTCAATGCGGTCCTGGTTACTCGGGCAATCCATTTCGGGGGGGGGGCTCCAGGAGAAGAACAGGTTATGTGCTTTGGGATTGGGCTCAGGCTGTCCAGAGCAATGATGATGCTATCTTGTGTTGTGTGTACTTGCAACGGTATATGTTGATGCTGTATTGTTTTCAGCATCTGACGACGCTCTCGGTCGTCTGTTTCGGAATTCGCTTTCCGAAGCCGTTTCAAGTCACCTCATGAGGAGCATCGAATGCCAACTGCAAACAGCGTGATCGGCCTGGACATCGGGCATTCCGCCGTCAAGATCGCGTGCTACAGCCAGGATGAGAAGGAGCGCCATCTCCTGTTCCCGTCCATCGCGGTGCCGGCCTTCACCATCTCGGATGACGGCGAGGCCCGGCGTGCCGCGCGGGAAACGGTGATGGTGGGCAGCCGGAGCTACTTCTTCGGCGAGACCGCTCGCACCCAGGGCGGTACGTCCACGGGCCTGTCGGAAGACTGGGTGGACACCCCGGAACACATGGCGCTCCTGAAGGGGGCGTTGAAGCGCATCCAGGATGAAGTCGGGTTGCCGGAAAACGCCATGCTGGTCATGGGGCTGCCGACGCATTTGTTCTCGCGCCAGCGTGACCGACTGAAGCAACTGGCCGGCGAGGCCCACAAGGGCGAAATCAAGGTGGTTCCCCAGCCCTTCGCGCCGTTCCAGATGATGATGCTCGACCGACTGGGCAATCCCTCACCGGTACGCTCGATGATGGAGGAATCCTGGGGCGTCATCGAGGTGGGCTACTACTCCACCGATTTCATGCTCATGCAGCGGGGGCGATGGGTGGAAAAAGCCTCCGGTTCCTGCGCGGGGGTGCGCGTCGCCGCAGATCACCTGGCGCGCATGCTGGCCGAGAAGGGGCTGACCGTCGACCTACCCGAGTGCGAAGAGGCGTTGCAGACCCGGCGCATCCTGGATTTCGGGCGCAAGACCGAGGTGGGCCATGAAGTGGATCAATCCGTCGCGCTGGTCGTCACCGAGGTCATCGACACCGCTACCCGGCTCATGGAGCCCTATGTCCGCAAGCTGGATGGCGTCCTCTTGGCGGGGGGTGGCGCGCCTATCGTTCACCCCCACATCCAGGCGAAGTGGCCACATGCCTACCTGGCCGATAAGCCACGCCTGGCCGTGGCGGAAGGGATGCGCCGCTTCGGCATGGCGCTGATGCGGGCGCGCGAGCTTCAAGGCGTGAGCGTCTGAACCGGGGACGATGATGGGAAAGTGGGTCCGGGGCGGCGAGCCCCCTGATGAAATCAAGGTCACCTTCGTGGTCAACGCCAGGAAAGACCCCGAACTGGCCGCCTGGCTTTGGGCGCTGCCCTACCGAGGGACTTCCGCGTCGGTGCGCGACATCCTGAGCGCAGCGGCCAGCCGACTGGGGCTGCCAGTGCCGGCGGCTGTCACGCCTGATGCCCCACAGGATTCACCGGCGCCGGAGTCGGCGGCCTCTGCGGGCACGCCTTCGAATCCCCCACAATCTGCCGCGATGGCGCCTTCCTCGCAGGTGAATGGCGCGCCGGGTGATTCCAATGCGCTGGGCCAGGAGGGCATGACCGAGGCCGTGGCGAAGCTGATGCGGGAGATGGACGATGAGTTCTAAGCCCCCTGCTCAGCCGTGCTTCCCCTACCGGGAGAGGCAGGCGATCGGGCGCTTCAGGGCCGGGAGGGATGGCCCTGCGTATTCACGTACCGAGCCGGGGTGTTTGTGAACTGGCGCGGTTGCGGGGCCATGCCCGGATCAGGAAGCCTTCTTCGCTTTCGCCTGGGTCGTCCCCTTCGGGATCAGCGTCCAGTCCAGCCAGGTCGTCTGCGCGGCCTGCTCGTAAAGCAGGCAAATCAGCAGGCGTGCCTCTTGCGGCGTCTTCGCCCACAACGCATCGCTGAGGGCGAGCCCGCACCACATCGCGTCATGAACCATCGCTTCCCGCACCCGCGCCATCCGCTCTTCCAGGGTGGGCGTCAACACGAAGTCCTCGGGGCTCAATGCGCCGGCCAGCAGATAGGCCTGGGCAGCGGGAATGGCCAGGTATTCGGCGGCGCGCAACAGGGTTTCACGCCCGAGCTGAAAGATGGGTTTCTCGCCACTCGCGAGTTTCATCAGATAGACGTAGGTGATGCCCAGCGCCTCGGCCAGTTCATGGGTCGTGTGGCCACGCTTGGCCATTTCCTCCCACAGCCGGGCGATCAGGGCCGCACCGGGAGGCGTTGCTTGCGCTTCAGCCGGGGGCGCTTTGGTTGCGCGCGCTTTGGAGGGGGGTTGTTTCTTTGGAGCAGCCATACCGGTCACCTTCGTCGTGGCAGGAAAGCCGTGGGGTCTCAGCAAGAAATCCTACGGCCACTGTGCAAAAACCATACGTGCAAACGTTTTTTTAGGCAATGCAATTCACGGTCGTCAATTCACGGTCGTTTTTTATCAATGGAGGGTTTCACCATGCTCAAGAGTGGCAGTTCCCGCATCGCGGCGGCCCACAAGTACGTCAACGCCATGCTCAACGTGGCCTATATCACGGGGTTCGTGCGCAGGCCCGAGGGGCGTTCTTTCCTGATCCAGCAGAAAAGCGAATCGGCCGACCTGGTTCACGCCATCCCCGTGCAGGTCGGCGATGGGATCGCCGTGCCGCGCGAGTTCACGCCGATCACGGCCACCTGCCATGTGTATGGGGCCAAGTCGCCGGACGGGCTGCGCAATGCGGAGTTGCGTGTAATCGACATGCGCACCCCATCCACCCGCTCGATGCCGTTGTGGCTGGCCTGGAATGCGTCCATGCCGGAGGGCATCAAGCTGGACGGTTTCAACCCGTTCCGTGCTGGCACTATCCAGTCCGAGTATGCCGGGCAGGATGAAGCGCCGAATGACCCGTTGCGCCTGGTCCTGGAAGCCACTCGCGGACGACTGGACACGCGGTTGGGGGATAACGCCAATGTGGCGATGCTGGCCGGGGTGATGGAAGGGGCCGCCTACCTCAAGCCCACCGAGCACCAGCAAGGCTATATCGCCGCGCTGATCCGGCAGCACAAGAATCCGGACCAGAGCATCCCGGTCCGGCTGTATTCCAACAAACCCCAGTCCCACCTGTCGTCCATCTGCATCGGCGCGCCGGTCAAGGTGGTGGGCCAGATCCGGGTGAAGCTCATTCATGGAGAGCCGGAATCGGTAGGCGATGGCCCCGTCATCCTGGGCAGGCAGCTTTACATCCGCTGCGGGGAGTTTTCTGTGGTGCAGCGAGGGACGGAGGAACACCCTGGCGACATTCGTTTCCCCTTGCCGGAGTGGTGGCACGACATGGTTCAGCGTCGTCGGGAGGAGTCGCAGGGCGAGAAGGCTGCACATGCACAACCCCCGTTCAAGCCGGGGGCAGGCTCTGACGCCGGGCCGGGTCCGGTGAAACGAGAGCCTGTGGCGTCGGCCATCGGGGCAGACCCGTCGCTCTGAACGGAGGCACTGGCATGGAGAGCCCGTTCAAACGCCACCGGGACGTGATCCTTGGGTACTACAGCACGGCACACCGGCTGCGAATGTGCGTCCTGAGCCTGTGGAATGGCGATGACTACCCCTTCAAGCTGCACTGGATCGGTGGCATGGACCAGAAGCACTACGCGATCTTCCAGGAAATGCTGGAAAGCTACCGCCGGCATGGCGAGTGCGATCCGGAGTTCATGGCGCTGGCCAACGAAGTGCGGGCGCGCCTGAAAGCAGAAGCAGCCACAGAGCAGGCTGGGCTGGCCGACGACTGGAGTGATTCATGATCGTTCGGAATGCTGCTTCGGAAATCTGCTTCGGAATGCTGATGTCTGTAGTCGATGATGGATAGTGCATATCCGTGTTCCGACTGCTGGCAGGCTGCATGAGGGCTGGCTGCGTCTCGATACGGGGTAGTCGCCCTCCCCTCCTTTATCAACCCACGTTTGCCCTACTCCCTTTCGAAATCAACCGCGCCCGTGGGGGCGCTTTTCGGAAGGAGAGTCATCATGGAAATGAGACACGAAGCCTGCGTGGCGGAGATCAACAAGTTGATCGCGCTTGGGGTGGTTCACTTGTCCGCTCCGACATCCCTGTTGAGGCGCGGTGATGTGGTGGCCCCGTCGCTGGCGGTCTCGTATGAAACCTTGGTGCTGGGCGGGCGCATTACGTCGGGTGGCTGGATGTGCCTGAAGATCGATGGCGAGACCGTAAGCACGCATTTGCCAGGTGTGCCGCAAGAATCACCGGCGTCATTCAGCGCGGGTTACCGGAAGTTTCTCGACGCCGTGAAATGCCGCATGGATAACCGTGAGGCCTTGGCGGCATAGCCGCCGTCTGGGGTGTTTAGCCTGGCAATCCCGACCCCGCCCGGTCTCTGACCTGGCGGGGGTTTTTATCGTCTGGCGTTCTCGCTACTCCTCCTTGAAGCCAGTGCCCGGCATCCGCCAGGCCTTCGTCAACGCGCCGTGGGGCGCATATCAAGGAGAAGCACCATCATGGAACAAGTGAAACAACTTTTCGACGCCATCGTCGGCGCCGACGCCTGGTACATCGCCGGCAGCCCGCTGCTGGGCAGCATCACCAACATGGATGAACCGAACGGCGACCCGGAAAACGAAGTGCTGTACTTCACCTGGGTCGGCGACTGGGAAGGCACGGAATTCTCGGAGCGCATCACCGAAGAAGACCTGGCCAACGCCATCGTGGACGGCAACGCCATCAAGATCAACGACCCCGATGGGGACTTCGACATCCAGCTTTACCGCTTGGCTCCGGTCGAAATCTACCTGGCGCCACCATCAACTGTTTCGCAGGACGATGAAGAACATCAAACCCAAGGCCATGACCGTGCGAGGTTGTTCATGCAAGAGTTGCTGGATTCGGTGGAAACACTGACAGGCATTGCTGAACAACACGGGGTGCGTACTTTGGCCGATCTCATGTTCCTGCAGAACGCGATCCTGAGCGGTGGTTTCATTGACCACTACCCAGGGGAATCGAAGGTGCTTGAGATCGCCAGTGGCTTGCCATCCGGCGAGCAATGGTCGAAGTTCATCGCAGTCGAGTATTTGCGCTCTGAATTCTGAGCGTCATCCACCCACGAGGGGTCTTTGGCCCCTCCGGGCCGGGATTCCTCCTCACTTTCAAGAAGGAGAAACACGATGGCCAAGGTCTATCTGGAAGCCTATGCGTGCGATGACTACGGCGATGGCCCCACGTTCGCGGAGCTGGATGTAACGCCCGAGTTCTGCGCCCGTCTGCAACGCCTTGCTGCAATCGGCACCGAACATCAGCTCACCGAGCTGCGGGTGTCCGACGGCCCTGATACTTGGGGGCCTGGCGACGTTGAACAGGATATGCGCTTCACCATGCCGGAATTGGTGGTTGCGGGGGACAGCTTCTGGTTTACGGACCATCCGAAGCATGCCAAGTACAGCGTGGAAACACGCGGCATCGGAATCACCGGATTTTGCGATGCCGTCGCAAAACAAGCGCGTTCCGATCCGCTGTTCTTTGGCGAGGATGTCGATGCCCTGCGGGGTTGCGTTGCAGACAGCGTCAGGTAGCGGGCTTCGGCCCATTCATCTCTTGTTGAAATACCCCTCGACCCCGCCCGGTCTCTGACCTGGCGGGGTTTTTATCGCCTGCTGCTTTCCCTACTCCCTTCTGAAACCGAAGCGCCGGCATGGGGTTTTTCCATCGCCGGCTTCAACCAACCAGCCGCCCGTGGGGGTGGCGTCCAGAAGGAGAGTCGTCATGAGCATCAACATCCAGGAGTTCATCGAGAAGGTCAACGTCGTCGCGGTGGACGCCGCCGTGTATTCAGGGAAGGTCTCGCGCGACCTGGCCGACGATCCCGAGGTCTTTACCTCTGGGTCGTTGAAAGTGATCGACCCGGCCTTGCTGAGGCCCTTCACAGCCTACAAGCAGGCGGCGATGCGGGCCTGCCGCAATACCGGTGTGGGGTTCCTGAACGGCTTCGCCGTGCCGGATTCCCAGGTTGAACCGCTGCTTCAGGTGTTGTCGCAGATCGCCTCGAAGTTCGAGCAGGCCAGGACGGATTTCCTGTCGAAGTACCTGACTGCCGTCGAGGACTGGGCCAATGCTCATCCCTCCCAGGCTTCGGAAATCCGCGCCAAGGCGCAGACCCTGCCCTACGTGGAAAAGGCATTGCGCTTCGGCATCGGTGTCTTCAAGGTGCAGCCCCAGGCCATTCCCGTCAGCCTCTCGGTCCAGGATGCAATCGGCCATGAGGTAGGCGGCATCGTGGGGCAACTCGCCCACGAGGTCGCCCAGGATGTCCGGGACACCTGGAGTCCGAAGGTGGATGGCGTGACTCAGAAAATCCGGGGGTTGCTCAACCGGGTTGCCGAGAAGTGCCACAGCCTGGCGTTCCTGGATGGCAAGGTCGGTCGCATCGCTCACTTCGTGGACGAGATCGCGTCGGCGTTGCCTTCCAACGGCAGGATCGTTGGCCGGGACTTCCTGATGCTCTCCGGGCTGATGGAGATTCTGTCCGATCCCGGCAGGCTGCTGGCCGAGTCGAAACTGGAGATCATCCTGGCAGAGGAGCCCTCGGCCGAAACGGATGAGGTTGCGCTGGAAGTCGTAGACAACGAGACTCTTGTCGAAACCGGTATGCCTCCTGTTCCGCCAGTCATCGTGCCGGTCGTCGGCCGCAATGCCTACGCCTGGTGAGCATGCGCTTGTGCATCAGTTTTCACCCAACCCCGCCCGGTCTCTGACCTGGCGGGGTTTTTTATGGCTCAGTTCGCGTTAAGTAGTGACAGGCTCATGCTATGAGCCCATGAGGGTGGATAGTGGCCTCATCGCAATGGTCGGGAGACCGAGATGAGGCA
>PFJX01000048.1 GCA_002784045.1 Hydrogenophilales bacterium CG_4_10_14_3_um_filter_63_21 | reverse complement strand
CGGTCATGACAGCCGCCCCTTGATTGCCCAGGCAATCACCAGCAGCGCCGCCACGATGGCGGGAGCGTCGCCGGGCACAGTAGAGAAATAGCGCCAGGCTTTCAGCACTTCCAACCCGGCATGGTCGAAGATCGGCAGGCCGCGCGCGTCTTTTGGGAATTCGGTATGCTTGCGGGAGTCTGTAGTCCGCTCGCCCTGGTGCCCCTGGCGCCGGGGCGTTTCTTTTGTAGGGGTGGGCATGGTCGGCCCGGCGGCGGGCGGCGGGTCACCCGGGAAAAGTTCGATGGTGCTATGATTTCCCGGCTCTTCCATGCGGTCGCCACCTTCCCCAAGGCTTTCGGCGGCCGCGCTCATTTCAGAGCCTCACCAGCGGCCAGGCGCTCAACGGCATCACCCGGCCAGAGAAGAAACCGGTTCGGCATCTTGACCGGGCGCAGGCCACAGTAATGGCCATCACGGCAAAGCGCGGCGCGCAGGGTTTGAGGTTTGATTTTGAGAAGCCCGGCGGCTTCTTCGGTCGAAAGGCGAACCGCGTTCGCGGTGCCGGGTGTGGCGGTATGTCTCATGGCTTGCACCTTGTTAAATGCCGCTCTGTTCAGCGACGGTGCAGCCAGACTATCAATGTGCGCGCACCCCGATTTACCCCGAAACTTCAATTCAAGTTTCGGGGTGGCGATTTAGCGTTGAATCAGCAGTATCGAGCCGTGGCCTAGTGGTAGCAGTTCACCATCAGCAGGGGTCCCCTCTATCTTGAGTGCGCCATGTACGGCGACGTTCCCTAGTCGGGAATGCCATGCCCAGCCAAGCCCCAGCACTGTGTATTGCTGGCCATCACGGTAAACGGTCGGGCGCTCAATGAAGACGGCCACGCGGTCGGGGCCGGTGGCGACGATGCGATGTTTTACCTTCTGCTCGAATGCTCGCCTTATCTCGGCAAGTCTGCCGGTTCCTTTGCGATGAAATTGGCGCATGGTTTCCATGTCCGCCGCAATAACCGACGATTTCAACTCGTAGTTGATGCGCCAGGCGAGACACAAGGCCATATGTTCGGCCACCTTTTTGGGAGCGCCACCTTTGTTCGGTGGGGGCAGGTCTGCTATGCGTATTCCACATGACGGCCCGATGAATTGGCCGATGCGATGGCCGGCGGTGTTCTTGATAACGCAGGCAAGCCATACCCGCTCTTCATTACGGTCCAACACAACTAAATCGACGATGCCCAGCGGTATGTCAGGCTGCCCGGACTCTCCCAACATTGAGAGAGCAAGGCCCTTCAAGTTGGGCAGTTTCGGTCTTTTTTCTGTCATTGCGCTTCCTTCAAAGCGCCTTCAATCAGGTGCCCATCCCAGGCCGGTGAAGGTTTCCGGCTTTTCTCTCCGTCGAGATAGGGGCGGGCTTACTCGGTTGCCGTTTAGGCGATCTTCACCAGCCGCAAGCCGGCCGCGACTTCCTCGGGCTGCTCGATGCCGGCCTGTTCCAGAATCCACGCTTCAATCCTGGCGTGCCACATCCGCAACAGGTCGAGCGGGCGGCGGCGGTAATGCTTCTCGGCAATGGCGGATGGCTTGTGCCCCATGATTTGCGCCACGATGCCCACGGGGCATTCCACCCACTCGCTCAGGGTGCCGAATGAGCGGCGCAGGCCATGAAGCGACAGGTGCGGCAGGCCGGCGATAGCGAGGGCGCGGTTATGGGCTATGCGCGGCTCCTGGATGCGTCCAGTGGCGGCGGTGGGACTACTGAATACCCACTCACTCCGGCGCGGCAGACTGGCCAGCAGCGCGGCGACAAAAGGCGTGAGCGGGATGATGCGGCCGGTCTCTTCCACCTTGTCGGCAATGTGCAGGCTCTTCCACTGGAAATCCACATCCTCCCAGCGTAGCCCTGCCAGTTCCTCGCGGCGGGTGCCAGTCAACAGCAGGGCTTGCAGGTAGGCGGCCTGTACCGGGTTGCTGAGTTCGCGCACGGCCTTGAACCATGCCGGCAGTTGTTCACGCTGGAAACAGTCGCCCTCCTTCGCCTTCACGCGATGCAGGTGGTCACGTGCCACGCGGCTTCCCACGGCCTCCAAGTGGGCGGCGGTCTGATACTCGGGCATTCCCGCTGCCCACCGAATGAAGGCGCGCATCAGGCGATAGGCCAGTGCTGCACGGGTAGGGCGGCGGGTGTTCTCTTGTTCGAGCCAGGCGCTCACGCGATCGGCTGTCAGGTCGGATAGCATGAGCAGCATCAGCGATGCCAGCGGGCCGGGTTCGATGGTGCCAGGACCGCGCTTGCGTACCTCCCCGCCGGTTCGCGCTACCGCGATATGGTCGTACAGGGTGCGCTCGCTCCATTTCGCCTTGCGGGCCTCAAGGTACGCGCCCCAGGCCTCGGCCACGGTCACATCCTGGCGCCGGGCTTCGACTCGCTTTGTTTCGACGGCTTCCAGGCGCTCGGCCTTTTCCTGGCGCGGGTCGATGCCCTGGTCGATCAGGGTGCCCATACGGCGGGCTTCGGCGCGGGCGGTATCAATGCCCCATGAGCGAACGTCGCCGATGGTGACGCGCATATCCCGGCCGTCCAGCTTGCCTTGGAAGACGAAGGCCTTGCTCCCGGCGGCAGTGGCTCGCAGCGCGAAGCCTGAAACGTCAGCATCCCATAGAAAAGCCTGTGCCTTATTGGTGGCGAAGTCGCGAATCCGGCCGGCGGTAAGTTTGATGCGTGCCATGTTTCATCCCAGTCCGTGAATAATCCGAAAATCGGGTGGCTGTTTTCATGTAAGCCATTTGTAAGTGGATTATGGGATATTGATCAACGTAAAGCAACTTCGGATTATTTGCTTACATACCTATCATCATGATTTATATGGGTTTAGTGATGCGCTTCAATGTCGATAAATGGCCACTCTTGAGAACTCTTAATCCGTCGGTCGTCAGTTCGAATCTGACACAACCCACCAGAAATCAGGGGTTTGGCGTAGGCCAAACCCCTCTTTGTTTGCCTCTTGCGAAGCGTGTCCCGGCTTGACCGGAGGGGTCGCAATCGCTAGTGTTCACCCCCTTTCTAAAGATCAAGAAACTCTCGCCATGGCGGACATGGAATTGACTGGTGCGGAGATCGTCGTCCGCTGTTTGCGGGATGAAGGTATCAAGCACGTCTTCGGCTATCCCGGCGGCGCCGTTCTCGATATCTACGACGCAATCTACAAGCAGACCGCTTTTGAGCACATTCTGGTGCGCCATGAACAGGCGGCCGTGCATGCCGCGGATGCTTATGCGCGTTCCACCGGGCAAGTAGGCGTGGCGATTGTCACCTCCGGGCCGGGTGCCACCAATGCGGTGACCGGCATCGCCACCGCCTACATGGATTCCATTCCTCTGGTAGTGATTTCCGGCCAGGTGCCGACCGCCGCCATCGGCCAGGATGCGTTTCAGGAAGTCGACACCGTGGGCATCACCCGCCCCTGCGTGAAGCACAATTTCCTGATCAAGGATGTGCGCGACCTGGCGATCACCCTCAAGAAAGCCTTCTATATCGCCGCGACCGGCCGCCCCGGCCCGGTGGTGGTCGATGTTCCCAAGGACATTACCCAGCACCGTTGCGCTTACGAATACCCCGCGAGCGTTTCCATGCGCTCTTACAACCCCACCGGCAAGGGGCACGCCGGCCAGATCAAGAAGGCCGTGCAGATGCTGCTGGAAGCCAGGCGGCCGATGATCTACACCGGCGGCGGGGTGGTGCTGGGCAATGCCGCGCCGCAAGTCACCGATCTGGTGCGCACGCTCGGTTATCCCGCGACCAGCACCTTGATGGGGCTGGGTGGCTACCCGGCGCCCGATCCTCTGTTCCTCGGTATGTTGGGCATGCACGGCACCATCGAAGCCAACATGGCCATGCAGCATTGCGATGTCCTGTTGGCCGTGGGTGCGCGCTTCGACGACCGCGTGATCGGCAATCCCAAGCACTTCTCCAAGGAAGCGCGCCGCATTATCCATATCGACGTCGATCCCTCCTCCATCTCCAAGCGCGTCCGGGTCGATGTGCCCATCGTCGGCGAAGTGGCGCAGGTGCTCGACGAAATGCAGAAGCTGATTCAAGCCAGCACCGAACAGCCCGACCAGGCGGCGCTCAAGGCCTGGTGGACGCAGATCGAACTGTGGCGTGCCCAGGACTGCCTGAAGTACGACCGCGAGTCGGCTCTGATCAAGCCGCAGTACGTCATCGAGAAGTTGTATGAGGTGACCGGCGGCCAGGCTTACATCACTTCCGATGTCGGCCAGCATCAGATGTGGGCGGCCCAGTATTACCCATTCGACCAGCCGCGCCGCTGGATCAACTCCGGTGGCCTCGGCACCATGGGCTTCGGCCTACCGGCCGCGATGGGTGTGCAGATGGCGCATCCCGATGCCCAGGTGGCCTGCGTCACCGGCGAAGGCAGCATCCAGATGAACATCCAGGAACTGTCCACCTGCAAGGAATGGAAGCTGCCGATCAAGGTGATTCTGCTCAACAACGGTTATCTTGGCATGGTGCGGCAGTGGCAGGAGTTCTTCTACGAGGAGCGTTACGCCGAGTCCTACATGACTTCTTTGCCGGACTTCGTGAAGCTGGCCGAGGCCTACGGCCACGTCGGCATCAGGGTGGAGAAGCCCGAGGACGTGGAGCCCGCCCTGCGCGATGCTTTCGGCAAATACAAGGATCGGCTGGTGTTCATCAACTTCCTGACCGACCCGCGCGAGAACGTATTCCCCATGATTCCCGCCGGCAAAGGTCTCTCCGAAATGATTCTGGTGTAAGGCTCCACGATGCGGCACATCCTTTCCCTCCTCATGGAAAACGAATCCGGCGCGCTCTCGCGGGTGTCCGGGCTGTTCTCCGCGCGCGGCTACAACATCGAGTCGCTCACCGTCGCGCCTACCGAAGATGCTACTCTGTCACGCATGACCATCGTCACGCGCGGTTCCGAGGACGTCATCGAGCAGATCACCAAGCAACTCAACAAGCTGATCGACGTGGTCAAGGTGCAGGATCTCTCCGACGGCAGCCATATCGAGCGTGAACTGATGCTGGTGAAGGTGCGCGCCAGCGGTGACCTGCGTGAAGAAATGAAGCGCCTGGCGGATATTTTCCGGGGCAGCATCATCGACGTGTCGGACAAAACCTATACCGTCGAACTGACCGGCCCCGGTTCCAAGCTGGATGCTTTTCTGCAAGCCGTCGATCCGGCGGCCATCCTGGAAACCGTGCGAACGGGTGCCTCCGGCATCGGACGCGGCGACCGCATCATGAAAATTTGATCAAACTGAAAAGGACTCCCATGAAGGTTTACTACGAAAAAGACGCCGACCTCTCTCTGATCAAGAAGAAGAAGGTCGCCATCGTCGGCTATGGCTCCCAGGGCCACGCCCACGCCAACAACCTGAAAGATTCCGGCGTCAAGGTCACCGTCGGCCTGCGCCGCGATGGCGCTTCCTGGGCCAAGGCCAAGAATGCCGGGCTCAACGTCAAGGAAGTGGCGGAAGCCGTGAAGGGCGCCGATGTGGTGATGATCCTGGTGCCGGACGAGCTGCAGCCCGATCTCTATCGCCACGACGTCGCCCCCAACATCAAGCAGGGTGCCGCCTTGGCCTTTGCCCACGGCTTCAACATCCATTACAACCAGATCGTGGCGCGCGCCGACCTGGACGTGATCATGATCGCCCCCAAGGGCCCCGGCCACACGGTGCGCTCCACCTACCTGCAAGGGGGCGGGGTGCCCTCCCTGATCGCCGTCCACCAGGACAAATCCGGCAAGGCCCGCGACATCGCCCTGGCCTATGCCGCCGCCAACGGCGGGGCGCGGGCCGGTGTGATCGAAACCAGCTTCCGTGAAGAAACCGAAACCGACCTGTTCGGCGAACAGGCCGTGCTCTGCGGCGGTGCCGTGGAACTGGCGAAGATGGGCTTCGAGACCCTGGTGGAGGCCGGCTACGCCCCCGAAATGGCCTACTTCGAGTGTCTGCATGAACTCAAGCTGATCGTCGATCTGATCTACGAAGGTGGCATCGCCAACATGAACTACTCCATCTCCAACAACGCGGAGTATGGCGAATATGTGACCGGCCCCAAGGTGATCAACGAACAGTCGCGCGCCGCCATGCGCGAGGCGCTGAAGAATATCCAGAGCGGCGATTATGCCAAGCGCTTCATCCTCGAGGGCCGCACCAACTACCCCGAGATGACCGCCCGTCGCCGCCTGAATGCCGAGCATCCGATCGAAATCGTCGGCGAAAAGCTGCGCGACATGATGCCCTGGATCAAGGCCAACAAACTGGTCGACAGGACGAGGAACTAAGTCGTCAGTAGGCGGTATGAGGCCGGCAGTTTCTGCCGGCTGCCCGCTGCCTAGCGCCAACTTCCGCACCATGTGCATCGGCATCGCTCCTCCCCCCAGGGCCCCCTGGCCGCATCCGCTCTTTGCCCGGGAGGGGCGCCCATTTCTGGCGATTTCCGGCGTTCTGGCCATGGTCACCACGGCCGGGCTGGGCTGGCTCTGGGCTGCCCCGTTCTGGCTGATTACCCTGTTCGTGCTCCAGTTCTTCCGCGATCCACCGCGTTATGCCCCGGTGGGTGAAGGCCTGGTGCTCTCCCCGGCCGATGGCCGCATCGTCGCCGTGGAAGAAACCGACGATCCCTGGCTGAAGCGCCGCGCGCTCAAGATCAGCGTGTTCATGAACGTTTTCAACGTCCACTCCAACCGCGCCCCGGTAGATGGCGAGGTGAAAGGGGCTTGGTACACCCCGGGCAAGTTCCTCAATGCCGACCTGGCCAAGGCCTCCACGGAAAATGAGCGGAATGCGCTCTGGTTCCAGACGCGCGAGGGCAAGGATGTCACCTGTGTGCAAGTGGCTGGCCTCATTGCCCGCCGCATCCTTTGTTACGTCGAACCCGGTGCCACCCTGCAACGCGGCCAGCGCTACGGCTTCATCCGTTTCGGTTCGCGCGTGGACGTCTACCTGCCGCTCGACGCCCGCCCGCGCGTTGCGCTTGGCGACAAGGTAAGCGCGTCCAGTGACGTTCTGGCGCAACTCTGAATATGGATGAGCACGACACCGGTTTGCCAACAGAACCGGAATCCAGCGAGGAAGATCAATCCACCCTGCCGCGTCACCGCGGCATCTACCTGCTGCCCAACCTGTTCACCACCGGTGCCCTGTTTGCCGGCTTCTTCTCCATCGTCCAGGCCATGAATGGCCGCTTTGAACAGGCCGCCATCGCCATTTTCGTGGCCATGATTCTGGACGGGCTGGATGGCCGGGTGGCGCGCCTCACCAACACCCAGAGTGCCTTCGGCGCGGAATACGACTCGCTCTCCGACATGGTCTCCTTCGGTGTCGCGCCCGCCCTGGTCATATACAGCTTCGCCCTGAAAGGCATGGGCAAGCTGGGCTGGATCGCCGCCTTCGTCTTTTGCGCCGGCGCCGCGCTGCGCCTGGCGCGTTTCAACACCCTGCTCGGCGTGCAGGACAAGCGCTGGTTCCAGGGGCTGCCCAGCCCGGCGGCGGCAACCCTGGTGGCCGGCCTGGTCTGGGTCATGGTGGACAACCATGTCACCGGTCCCGACATCCGCTGGCTGGCTTGGGCGCTGACCCTGTTCGCCGGCATCAGCATGGTGACCAACCTGCGTTTCTATAGCGGCAAGGACATCAATCTCAAGCGCAGCGTGCCGTTCCTCGTCATCGTCCTGATCGCGCTGTCGATTGCCCTGGTCGCCATCGACCCACCCATCGTTCTGCTGCTGCTGCTGGTCGCCTATGGCTTTTCCGGATATGTGATCTGGGCGTATCGGCGCCTGCGCAGACGCCCATGGGCTGCCCCCGCCGAGTGAAACACCGGGTGGCGTACAGTAAATAAGCGAGGCCCAGGCCGCGATGGGCAAAGTTCTCAAGAAACACACTAACGGGCATGGATTGAGGCCACCCCGGTTGATGAAACCGGCGCTACAGTGGGGGCGCACATTCGTTCATGGCCGAGTTACGGCGCCGCCAGGAATACCCAGTCCGCGTAGCGGCCGGCACCTTCGAACGTGGCGTATTCCTTGGGGAAGCCGGCGATTTTTCTTGGCGTAGCGAGGGACGGGCTGTGCAGGCCCTTGATGCCACCCGCGGCATCCCGCTCCAGCACCCAGCCACCCCCGGTGATGGGGTCCGGCCAGAGGTGGCGCAGGTGGCGCACGGTGTGCGGGAAGCGAGGATCGCGCAAAAGATCTTCCAGTTTCTTCGGATAACGCTTATCGGCGCCCGGCGCCTGCCGGTAATAGCTGGCGAGCGCGCGGCGGTATTGGTCGCCGACGAACAGGAGTTGGGCTTCCTTTTCCCGCGCCGTCGCCGTTTGCCAGATGCTGCCCAGAGCGGCCAGACCCACACCGAAAACGGCCACCAGGAAGAGCAAGCCGAGCAGCGTGAAGCCCGTCTGTTTACCAATCCGCATAGGGTTTCCCGCCGGCGTCCTCGCCTGCCGCGCCGCTTTTCACGTCGCGCACACCGCTGCCATCCTCGCCCGCCTCGGTCACCCAGGTATTGGTCTGGCCGGTCACGGGGTCGGTCGGTATGGCGCGCAGGTAGTGCTCCTGCGCCAGGGTTTCCAGGCTGTCTGGCCAGAGGCCCTTGTCGGCGTGGTATTGGTCGAGCGCATCGCGCAGGGTGGCGAGGTTTTCCCGCAGTACGGCCTCTTTCGAGCGGTCCACGTGCTGAAAATAGCGCGGCGCGGCGATGGAGAGGAGGAGGGCGATGATCGACAGCACCACCAGGAGTTCGATCAAGGTGAAACCCTTGCCCCGCGCCGCTACCATTCCCGAACCCTCGTACCGTTGAGCCCGATTTTCTCCGACCGGGAAAAGACATCGAACACGTCCTCGCCCTCCTTGGGATCGTCCGGCGGGCTGGCGTAGCTGCGCTTGCCCCAGGTGTCGCTGGCGCTGGCATCGCCGTCGGTGGCGAAGGGGTCGCGCGGCAGGCGGCGCAGAAAGTAGATCGGGCGGCTGTCAGGCTGGGTGATGTCGGGCACGCCTGCGACCAGGTGTTCCAGTGTCGGCGGGTAGCCGGTGGAATCGGCGGGGGCTTCGATGCGCTTGTCGAGCACGGCCTGGCGGTAGGCGTCGAGGCCGCCGCGAATCTGCCGCAGGGCCAGGCGAAGCTCGGCTTCCTGGCGGCGTTGCTGGGTGACTTCCAGCAGCGGCACGGCCATCCAGGCGAGGATGCCGACGATGGCCACGGCCACCACCAGTTCGATCAAAGTGAAGCCTTTGGCGGGGCAGGGGAGCGGCGTGGGGTTCATCGCGCAATGGGCGGAACCATGACCACCGGCAGTTCCGGGGCCGAAGGGGGTTCCCCGGCGGCTGGCTCGGGGAACGGGCTGCCCGCGCGCAGGCGCAGGGGCTGATCGCTGGTATGGCTTTCGGTGCCGGCGAAAAATTCGGCGTCGGCCAGTTCCGGGCGTTCGATGTTGCGCAGGATGCGCGGGGTGATGGTGAGGATGATCTCGGTCTTGTTGAGTTCGTCGCGGTTGCTGGAGAACAGGCGGCCAAAAATGGGCAGATCACCGAGGCCGGGCACCTTGCTGGCGCCGGCGCGGTCTTCGTCGGAAATCAGGCCGGCGAGCACCTGGGTTTCGCCGTCTTTCAGGCGCAGCACGGTGTTGGCGTTGCGGCTGCCGAGTTGATAGGTGAGCGTGCCGGTGGCGCTCTTCACTTCGCGCACGATATTGGAAACTTCCATGCCGACCTTGATGGTGACATCGCCTTCCAGGCCCACCTGCGGCTCCACGTCGAGCTTGAGGCCGACATCGAGATAGGCGACCGATTCGGAGGTCACCCCGGTGGAAGTGACGTTGGAAGTAATCACCGGCACCTTGTCGCCGATGTGGACCTTGGCTTTCTCCCGGCTCTTCACCCGGATGCGTGGGTTGGCGAGGAGATTGACGTCGCTGGCATCCTTGCGCAGGTTCAGGGCGGGCGACGGGCCAACAAGGATGTCCGAGGCGTCGACACCTTTTAGCAACTGGATGGTGAGCGGCGCATTGACCTTGGTATCCACTGTTGAGGCACTGGTGGTGCCCGCTCCGAGAATCTGGCTCTGGGTTTCACGGCTGAGAACCGAGAACTGGTTCGGCCACTGCACCCCCAGATCCTGAAAACGACTCCTTTTCACCTCCATGATCTCCACTTCCAACATCACCTCGGCATCCGGCCGGTCGGCCATGTTCACCAGTTTTTCCGCCAGACGCACCACTTCCGGGGTGTCGCGCACCGCCACCATGTTCAGCTTTTCGTCCACATAGACGTCCTTGATCCGCGCCATGGTGCGCAGCAGGGTCATCACATTCTTGGCTTCGGCGTGGGCGAGGAAGAAGCTTTTCACCACTTGTTCCTGGTAGTCCTTCACCTTGTTGGGTTGGTTGGGGTAGATCAGCACGGTGTTGGGGTTGAGAATTTTCTTCGCCAACTGGCTGGTGGCCAGCAGCGCATCGAGGGCGTCCGCGATGGCGGTGTCGCGCGCGAACACAGTGGTTTTCTGGTCCACCCGCACGTCCTTGTCGAACACGAAATTCAGCCCGGATTGGCGGCTCAAGGCGTCGAACACCTGTTTCAGCGGCGCATCGCGAAATTCGAGTTTCACCGGGCGGCGGTAAGTGGCGCCCAGCCGCGGCGTATCCACTCCGCGCGCATGTCCGGTTTTCTCTTCGGCTTGCTTGAGCAGGCTTAGCGCTGCCACATTGCCCGGATCCCGCGCCAGCACGGCACGAAGTTTCGCGCGCGCGGCTTCCGGCTCGTTCTTCGCCAGGGCCTCCGCCGCCATCTTCACCAGCGCCTCGTTGTCGAGGCGCATCTGAAGGTTGCTCAAGCCGCTGACGATGCGGGCGTCGTCGGGATAGCGCCGGGCCAGTTCGTGGTAGGACGCCGCGGCTTCCTCCAGCTTGCCGGCGCGAGTCTGCTCCTCGGCGGCGAGCAGCCCCTTCTGCAACAGGCCCTCGCGCGCCCGCACCAGGGTGGTGCGGTACTGGGCATCACCGGGATGCTTGCTCACGGCCTTTTCCAACGCGGCGACTCCGGCCGCGTCCTTGCCCTCGGCCAGGAGTTTTTCGCCTTCGCGGTAGGCCGGGTCGCTGGCGCAGGCGGCCACGACGAGGGAGAGGGTGATCAGCAACAACAGCCGTTTCATGGCGCGATCCTCAATATTTGCCGCATGTTCAAAGCGGTCCAGGTGAAGGTGAGCGCGGACTCGCTCGCCTGGTCCAGATGCCATCCGGCCAGGGTGTCGCCGACCCGCGCGTGCAGCACGCGGCTACCCTGAGCCAGGAAAATCACTTCCTTGTCCTCTTCCTGCCAGCGCCCCAGGTACTGGAACGGCAGGGGGGGCGCCATCGGGGGCGGTGGCGGCAAGGGCACCACCTTCGGTGGAGGCGGGGGTGGCGGCCGCCAGGTCTGCGCCGGGAACAGGTCAACGCGCGAGGCGCCGAGTTGTGGAGGAGCCTCAGCCGGCGTTGTTGGCCGGCGAGACGCCGGCGCACCATTTCCGGGCCGGTGAGTCCTCTGTGTTCCAGTCGTCTGTGTTCCACCACCCGAGCGCGCCACCGCCTCCACGACTTCTTCCTCTGGCCGCGGCCAGAACGCGGCCGCCAGGGTCACCCCCAGGGCCAGGGCAATCAAAACCTGGCGCGGCTTCATGGCGCGGCCTCCAGGTTCAGCACGAAACGCAGGCGCGCTTCAAGATCGGTTGTCTCGATGTCGTCGCGCCGCAGTTCCAGGCTTTCCAGGCGCAACGCCGGGTTTTCGTCAAGCACTTCCGCCAGGAAGGCGCGCAGGGCCGGATAGGGGCCGCTCACCGGCAGGTCGATCCGCAGACGGCGGCCGTCCTCTCCCACCTTGCCGCTTTGGCCGGGTTTGACGGTCTCCGCGTAGCGGCCTTCGTCGAGGCTCAGGCCGTGATGGCGGGCGGCGGCGAACAGGCGTGGCAAGGCGGCTTCCGCACGTTCGCGCGGCAGGACAATCGGCTTCTGTATCCGCTCCGCCGCTGGCGGCAGGAGGGCGCGGCGGGCGGTGGCGGCCTGGCTGGCCGCGAGGTTTTCTTCCAGCGGGGTGTTGACCAGCCGGTCGGCCGCCAGGGCGGCCAGCAGCAGAACGGCACCGAGCGCGCCGGGCCAGCCGAGGCGGGTGAATTGAAAGAGGATGCGCGCGGCTTTCATCGCTCCCCCCAAGCCAGACGTAGCTCGAAGCGCAGCGGCTGCTGCTCGTCTTCTACCTGAAGTTCGTGCCGCACCAGGCTGACCTCGTGTAAATCGGGATCCGCGCGCAGCGCCTTGAACCAGGCCAGCATGTCGGCCGGGGAACGCGCTTCGGCGGTAATCCTCGCTTCGCCCCGGAGGGCGTCGCCACGCAGGGACAACAGGGCGATTCGCTTGGGCCGCTGGCTTTCCAGGCGATTCAGCAGATCGCCCCACGGGCGCGCCGAGGCTTCCGGGCTGGCAACGACGCGCGCCCCGCGCGGTTTGGCGGATACGGTGGTTTCCGGAACGGACAGGGTGTCGAGTTGTTCCGCCAGCGCCGTGTAGCGAGTGCCGGCCAGGGCGGCCAGCCCCAGCCCCACGGCCAGCAGCAGCCAGGCCACCAGGGGCGGGCGTGGCCGGGTTTGGAGAAAGTCGGGTTCGGCGCGCCCGCTGAGGACCGCGGTCTCTGCGGCATTGGCAAGCACCTGGGCGCCAGCCCAAGCGCTTGCCAACTCACCCGCCACGCCGGTGCCGACCAGGTGCAGCGGCGCATCCCCCAGGCCATCGACCAGCGCCGCGCGCGTCAACAGGCCGGTCAGCGCATCTGCTTCGCCACGCACGCTGTCGAGCGCGACCGGTTCGCCGCGGAGCAGGCTCACCAGCGTCAGGCGCCCGCTTTCTACCAATGCCAGGCGCGCCGTGCCGTGTTTGCCATAGCGCGCCAGGGCCAGCGCCGGCCAGGACGCCACGGCCGCCATGCGCAGACCCGCTTCCGCCAGGGTGTGCAGCAGTTCCGCCCAATGCGCCGCGTCGATAGCGGAAGCCAGAAGGGGTTCGCCGGCCGGCGCGGGGCGGAAAGCGAGGCGCCAGTTCGCCGCCAGTTCGCCGAAGCGTTCCGCCGCTTGAGCTTCCACCCAGCCGCGGGTTTCCTGGTAATTCAGCCGGGTGGGGGCGCCGGGCAGCAGCCAGAGTGGGGCGAAATGCGAAGACAGCAGGACCGCCACCTGGCCGGCCGGCCGCTGTGTTTCCAGCAGGGTTTGCAGCGCCGCCAGGGCGCCCGCCCAGCCGGGCGCCCCTGGCACGGCGGCGGTATGCATCGCGCCGCGCGCGCGCAGAGTGGCGCGGTCGGGAGCGAGATAAAGGATGGAACTAGCCAACGAAAGTGACACGATTGGCCTCCTCCAGTGTGGAGACGCCCTGCCGCACCAGATCAAGGGCGGCGTGGCGCAAAGGCCGCACACCGGCGCGGGCGGCGGCTTCCTTGAGCTGGCGGATGGGCGCGCGGGCGACGATGAGTTCGCGCAGTTCGTCGTTCAGCCGCATCAGTTCGGCGATGGCGCGGCGCCCCTTGTAGCCGCTGCCGCGGCACTGGGCGCAGCCGCTGCCGGCCTGGAAGTTCCAGCCGCCGCCGCCAGCAATGCCGGAAAGCGCGAGCAGTTCGGCCTCCGGCGCCACCCGCGTGCTGCAATACGGGCAATTGACCCGCACCAGGCGCTGCGCCAGGACGCCGTTGAGGGCGGAAACCAGACTGTAGGGGTCGACCCCCATGTGCATGAAGCGGCCGATCACGTCGAACACGTTGTTGGCGTGCACGGTGGTGAATACCAAATGGCCGGTGAGCGCGGACTGAATGGCGATCTGCGCGGTTTCCGGGTCGCGGATTTCACCCACCATGATCTTGTCCGGGTCGTGGCGCAGGATCGAGCGCAGCCCGCGGGCGAAGGTCAGGCCTTTTTTCTCGTTGACCGGAATCTGCAACACGCCGGCCAACTGGTATTCCACCGGGTCCTCGATGGTGATGATCTTGTCGCGCCCGGTGTTGATTTCGGACAGCGCGGCATACAGGGTGGTGGTCTTGCCGGAGCCGGTCGGGCCGGTGACCAGGAACATGCCGTAGGGCTCGCGCGCCAAGTGGCGGATGGCCGCCAGCGTCTCGCCCGCGAAACCGAGGCGCTCCAGGGTGATGCCGGAGAGCTCGTCATTGAGTTGCTGGCGGTCGAGCACGCGCAGCACGGCATCCTCACCGAACACGCCGGGCATGATGGAGACGCGGATGTCCACCTCGCGGCCACGCAGTTTCACTTTGAAGCGGCCGTCCTGGGGAATGCGCCGCTCGGCGATGTCCAGCTCGGCCATCACCTTCACCCGCGAGATTACCTGTTCCGCCATCTCCCGGCCGGCGGGCTGGGCGATGCGATTGAGCACGCCGTCGATGCGGTACTTGATGGTCAGGCCCTGGGCGTCATTTTCCAGGTGGATGTCGGAGGCGCCGCTGGACAGCGCGTCATACAGGGTGGAGTGCACCAGCTTGATCACCGGCGAGGCATCGGCGCCGATGGCTTGCAGGGAGAGTTCCTCGGCGCGGCCGTCATCGACCCCGGCGGCGGATTCGCCGAGCGCGCTATCCATTGCCTTGAGGTTCACCTCCAGGCGATGTAGCCAGGCCAGAATGTCCTCGCGCCGCGCCAGCACCGGGGAAAAAGCGGAGTTGAGGCGGCGTTCGGCCCACTCCAGCAACTCGGGCTTGAGCGGATCGGCAAAGACAAACCAGAGGCGGCCGTCGCTATCGCGGCAGGCCGCGCACTCGCGCGCCAGCGACTGCGCGAACGGCAGCAGGTCGAAGGCCGGCGCCAAGCCACGTAAACCCGCCATATCCAGCGTGGGAAAAGAAAAGGCATCGGCCAGGGCGCGCTGAAACGCCTGGCCGTCCAGCCCGGCCAGGCGCTCCAGCGCGGCCAGCGGCGCCTCGCCACGGGCGGCGGCCTGTTCACGCGCCTGGTGGACGAGATCGGAGGTAATGGTCATGGGGGTATGGTCAGGAGACGCGGGCCGGCAGGGAAGCCAACTATTGCGCGGGCACCCTTGCCGGCGTCTTTGAAAACAGCCGGCTGGAAGCCGGCGCTACAGAGTTCATTCGATGCTCCCCGCCAATTCAAAGATGGGCAGATACAGCAGGACAACGATTCCGCCCACCAGGAGGCCGATCACGGCCATCAGCAGGGGCTCGAAGACGCGGGTAAAGCTGTCCACGAAGCGGCTGGTTTCCTCGTCGTGGAAGCTGGCGATGTTTTCCATCATCTCGCCCATCTGCCCACTTTTTTCGCCTACCCGCAGGAGGCGCCCCGCCACCGGCGTGGTGAGGCCGGCCTGTTGCATGGCCTCGGAGATGGGCTGGCCGGCGCGGATATGGCCGGCGGCGACCGCCACCCGGGCACGCAATTCCAGCGTCAGGAGGCCCGCCGCCAGTCCCAAGGCGGGCAGGATGGGGGTGCCGCCGGATAACAGCATGCCCACGGTGCGGTAGAAACGGGTGAGCTGGAACACCCGCAGGCGCTCGCCCAGGGCCGGCAGGCGCCAGGCCAGGCGGGCCGCGGCGGTGCGCGCGGTGGGACGAGAAGCGGCCCAGGCAAAAGTGAGCAAGGCGCCCGCGAAGCCGAGGGCGGCGCCCAGCCCATGCGCGTCGATCCAGACCCCCAGGCCCAGCAAAAGGCGCGAGGCCCAGGGCAGGCGCTGCAGGTTGTCGGCGTAGATGGAAGCAAAGCGCGGCGTGACGAAGCCGATCAGGAACAGCGCCACCAGCCCGCCCAACACGAGCAGCATGAGCGGGTAGATGGACGCGGAAATGACCCGCCGGCGCACTGTGTCCAGTCGCTCCTGCCAGGCCACATAGCGCGCCAGCGCGGGAGCCAGGTCGCCGCTGCGCTCGGCGGCGCGGACGCTGGCGGCGTAGAGGGGGGGGAATACTTCGGGAAAATGGCCGAGTGCGGCGGAGAAGGTTTCACCCTGATTGAGCCGTTCCAGCACCCCGGTCAGCACCTGGCGAGGTTCGCCGCGGGTTTCCTTTTCCAGCAGGGTTTGCAGCGCTTCGATCAGCGTCAAACCGCTGGACAGCAGGGCCAGAAGTTCGCGTGTGAACAGCAGCAAGGGGAAACGCGCACGCCGGGCGAACAGGCTTTCCAGCCCGCGGTCGGGGCGCACCCTCAGCACGGTCAGCCCGTCGCCACGCGCCTGCGCGGCCGCCTCGGCGGCACTGGCGGCCTCCAGGCGCAGACTGACGCGGCCGCCGGCGTTGAGGGCGCGGATGTGGAAGATCATGTTTCAGTGTGCTGTAGCGCCGGCGTTACGGGGGCGGTTTCATTGACCCAACCAGCGGCTGTCCGCGCGCTCATTGCCAACTCGTGATATCCGCGTCTTCGCCGCTGCCACCGGCCTGGCCATCGCGGCCGAAGGACCAGAGGTCGTATTCGCCGTGTTCGCCCGGCGCCCGGTATTGGTACGGGTGGCCCCAGGGGTCGTTGGGCACTGCCTTTCTCAGATACGGCCCTTGCCAGCGGGCCTCGCCGGCGGGGGCGTCGTTGAGCGCGGCGAGGCCCGGTTGGGAAGCCGGATAGCGGCCCACATCGAGACGATATTGGTCGAGCGCGTCTTCCAGCGCCTTCACCTGCGCGCGCGCCACCTTGACCTCGGACTTGCCCACCTGGGCGAAATAGCGCGGCGCCACATAACCCACCAGCAGGCCGAGGATGACCAGAACCACCAGCAGTTCCAGCAGGGTGAAGCCGGTGATGCGGCGCGGATTCGTCGTTTTCATGAGGGTCTTCAATTGAAGGTCTTGCTGAACATGAGGCCCAGGCCCCAGTCGGAGCTGCCGTCGGAAAAGCCTTTGACGGCATAGGCCTGGAGTTTCATCCCTCCGGCGTATTTATGCACCCAGTAAGCGGTAGCCTCGTTGCTGGCGATGCCGCTGCTGGTGCTGGCCTGGCGGCTGTCCCACATCAGGCCGAGACTGTGTTCCGACGATTGTTTGTAGCCCAGGCCCAGGGTGCCGCCCCAGACATCTTTCAGGTTGCTGCCGGCCGGGTCGCCGGTGAAGCGATAGGACACGCTGGCGAAAGGCGTCCAGGTGCCGGCCAGGTAGTAGAGGTCGGCCAGCACGGTGTAGTCGTTCTTGCCGCTGCCCAGCCCCTTGTTCGCATCGGCTGTGGCCAGTTTGGCCTTGGCCGCCAGATCCAACAGCAGGCCGCGCACCGGCTTTTCGAACAAGCTGTGGCTGTAACTGGCCACCACATCGCCGATGCCTTCCTGGCTGGTCCTGGCGCCCGTGCCGTCATAAAGCGGGCGGCCCTGGGCATCGACGCCGATCAGATTGCCGCCGATGGCGGCGTTGATACGCACATAGGGGACCGCCAATTTGAAGGTGGACGCCCCGGTTTCGTATTTGCCGGTCAGCGGGACATACCAGATTTCCGTGGCCTGGCTGGCGCCATATTTGCCGCTGCTGGTGTCGAGGCCACTGGTCAGGGTGAACTCCCCCGCCCCGGCCGGTGACGCAAGCAGCGCCGCGGCGGCGATACAGACGCGCCTTCTGCTCAATTCGGATCGTTCCAATGGCTACTCCTTCTCCAGCTTTTCCGGCTTTTCGACTTTCTCAGGCTTTTCGACCTTCTCAGGCTTCTCGATCTTTTCAGGCTTTTCTACCCGCTCGACTTTCTCGACTCTTTCAATCTTCTCCACCTTCTCGATTTTCTCGATCCTATCGGCCTTTTCCGCTTTCTCGGGCATTTCCGGAACCTCGGGCCGCTCTACTTTATCTGCTTTCTCGCGGGTTCCCGCAGGCAAGGAAACCCGTTCCTCCGCGTGCTCCCGCTCATCCGGCGCGGGGCGCCCCCCGCCGGCGCCATGTTTGTGCCGCGCTTCATGGCTGGCGAAATTCGCGCGGCCGACATCGAGACGGACGGCTTCCAGCCTGCCATGGCCATGGATCCGCACTTCCACCCTGACCCACTGGCCCGGACTGGCGCGCGCGACACCCGGTTTCACGGCCATGCGGGCATAGCCAATATCCAGCAATCGCGAACCTGTTTCCGCTTGTGCCACGCCTTGCAACACCAGCCGTTCCGGCTTGGCCTGGAAATCCAGGGCGGGGTCGAGGTGGGTCTCGCGTACCGCGAGGACGCCGTTTTTCAGCACGCCGGCCAGACGCACCACTTGCCCCGGCGGCAGCGTTTTCACCCCGACCGCATTGAGCGCGCCGATCCGCGCCACCTTGCCGGACTGATGATCCAGCGCCGCCGTCACCGATACCTGGGGTCTGGGTTTAAGCCGTTCCACTCGCGTCGCCAGCACGCTGCCGGCCGCGTCGCGCAGCCCGCTGACGCGGACGAAATCGCCGGTCTTCGGCACCGCCCCACGCGCCCGCCCCAGCGGCGCGCCTTCGGTTGCCAGGCGCACCATCTGGCCCATCGCCATGAAGCGATCTCCCCCCGGGGCAACCCAGCTCACCGGCCCGACCAGTGCCGAGATCAGCGCGATACGGCGGGCACGCAGCGTATCGCCGCTGCCCTCCGCGGCCACCGACACCAGTTGGCCGATGGCGAGTTGCCCGCTGTCGCCGGGCTCGCCGTCGACGCTCAGCGGTGTTTGGGCGTCATAGGTCACGCGCAGGCCATTGACGCAAATACTGCCGAAGCCCGTGATGACGCCGACGATCCCGGTCCCCCCCATGCCCTGGCCATCGCTGTCGTGGCCGCTGCCGCCCATGCCGCCACCATCCGCTTGATGGCCGCTGCCGCCCATGCCGCTGCCATCATGGCCGCTGCCGCCCATCCCGGCGCCGTCCAGATTCAGGCCGGGCAGGGCGCAGGGATTGGCCTGGACCCCGTCGCACAGGAACAGCAAAGCGAGCAGCAGCGCGCGCCGGAATCGGATCATCGCCCTTCCTTGCGCTCCACCGGCCTGGTGTCTTCCGCGTAGTAATAGACGCCGAAGGTCATGCGCTGGCTGGCATTGGCCCGGCCGTTGTCCGCTTCCTGCAATTCCAGGGCGCGGCGGTTGATCGCCTGCATGGCATCGATCGCCAACTCGCGCGACAGGCCGCGCAGTTGTTCCGCCGACTCTGGCGACAGGCCGTCGCAATAGACGCTGCGCTCCAGGAAGGGCGTCTGGCCGTCGAGCAGGTTATGGCTTGCCGCCGCCAGGTGGTCGCCAATGTTCTTGCCCAGATAGAAGCTCTTTTCCTCCATCCCCCGCGCCGGCACGAAAGCGTGTTCCACCAGATGCACCTGGTCGTCCTGGTCGAGGGTGACCGCGCCCAGGCGCAGCCATTCGTCGAGTACGGCGCGCGGGCGGATGTCCTTGCTGACACTCTCCACCAGGCGCTCGAAGGAGACGTCGCCGCCCTGGCTGGCCAGTCGCGGCAGGGGTAGCGGTCGGCGCTGGTGATCGAGAAAGGCCGCTTCGGCGCACCAGCGTGAAACGACCTGAGCGCCCAGAGAAACCACGGGCGGCGGCGGCATCTGATAGAGCATTTCCTCGCGCAAGCGCTTGACCTCGCGGCGATGCACGCCGGAGAGCAGGCTCACCCGGCTATCCGTGACCACGCCATCGTCGGCGTGAAACTCGCGCGCGGCGACATCCACGAATACGCCTTTGGCGAGGTTGCTGAACGCCACAAAATTGACGCCATAAGCCATCAGCAGCCGCGCCAGTGGGCGCAACAGGCGCTGTACGGCCTGCAACAGCGCGGGTGAGGTGACCAAGGAGGCGCGGGCGGGCATATCCATTTTTGAAATCATATCAGGCGTGCCCCTATGGCTCTCCAGTCGTTCGCCGGGCCGCTTGGGCGATTTTTCCGAGCCGGGGGCACAGATCATTCGAAAAAGAGCCAGAACGCGTAGGGTTAATGGGGTCAGATACGCCTTCTCCACAATCCGATCGGATCGCGGAGAAGGCGTATCTGACCTCGTTAATGCGACTGGCCGCCAGAAAAAAAGCGGGTGGAGCTCCCCCCACCCGCTTTTCCTGGTGATGCCGTTTGGCTTAGCCGCCATTCGGACCGTTGTGGCAGTCGTAGCAGCCCGCCTTCTGGCCGGCGACGTAGTTCACCGTCTTGCCATCGGCGTTCAGCGTGCGCGCGACTTTCACCGCGGAGAGAACAGTGCCGCGGAAATCGGCGCCATGGCAGGTGGCACAGGCCGCCTTGTTGCTCTTGGCGGAGCTCTCATGGCCTTTCACCCAGGCGTTGCCCACCGTATGCATGCCATGCGGTCCCTTGTCGGCGGTCAGCGGCACCGTCTTGTGGCAGGCGCTGCATTCGCTAATGGTGCCTTCGTGGCCCTGCACGTCATTGGACAACACGTTGTCGTTGGCGTGGGCGCTGGGGAACACCGCATGGGTGCTGCCGTGGCAGGCCTCGCATTGCAGGCCGCCGTGGCCCGTGCTGAAGCGATACAGGCTGAACCCGGTGGCGGGCGCGTTCGGCGTCGTGGCGAAGCGGGTATCCAGCCAGGTCTTCGGGAGGCCGGTATTGCTGACCGCCGTCAGATCGCGCTGGCCGTCGTGGTGGCAGGCCTGGCAGTTGGGTTGGTCGAGCCAGCCGGTGCGGGTGGCGCTACCGACGTTGGCCATGGTGCCATGGCAGCTCTGGCAATCCATCGCCGCCTGGCCGTTGGCCAACAGGGCTTTACCCATCGCGCCGCGCAGACACTTGGTTTGCGAACCGGGGTGGCACTGATAGCAAGCGCTGCGGTTGTTGATGCTGTCCAGCACCAGGCCGGTGGCCGGGTCTTTCACCATGGCGTGATGGCTGTGGATGGCGGTGGTCAGGGGTTTGATGCCGGCGACACCGGTGCCTGGCAGGGCGTTGGAGGAATGGCAGGTGGCGCACAGGATCGGCTTGCCACTGGCGGCGGTGGCGGCCAGTCCGGCGGCGGCGTAGCCCTTGGCCGCCAGCGCGTCCTGATAGGCTTTGACGCTCAGCGATTTCTCGTCGTGCAGAACCAGGATATTCGTCTTGTAGTCACGATCCGGGCTCGCCAGGTTGGCCCAGCCGGCGGCCGGCTTGGCGGCGGCACCGGAATTCGAGGCATGGCAGGCGGCGCAGCTCATTTCATCGGATACCGGCAACACCACGCGGGCCTGGGCCAGTTGGGTACCGGCGGCATCGCGCGCGACCACCTTGACCATGGGATAGAAGTTCTTGCGGCCGGCGTCGTCATACGGCGTGATGGGAATGCCATCGGCGATGAACTGGCCACTGGCCGCCGCGAAGGTGAGCGCCCGCGGTGTGAACGACGGGGCCATGTTCCCGGTCAGGCCGACATCGTCCGCCAGGCTGGCGCCAAAAAGCGGCTGGGCATAGGTCCAGAAATTGCTCTTGGTCGAGGAAATGCTGTTGGTCGAGCCATCCAGGTCGGCCATGGCCTCATAGGTCAGGGTCACGCCGGAGGTGACCAGTTTGTTGTTGCCGCTGTCCACCAATTGCGCATGCAGGTTGTTGAACGGCGGCAGGATGGAGAACACCGAGTAGTCGGCGTCCATGCAGTGCATACCGAGGTCGTTCCAGGCCACCAGGGTAAACGAGGTGCCTGCCGCGCCACCGCCAGTGCCGCCACCAGTGCCACCACCGCTACTAGACTGGGCCACCGTGACCGGGATGGTCAGCGTGGTCTTGCTGTCCTTGATCTTGATTTGCGCCGTGCCCGCGAGCTTGGCCGAGACGGTGACGCGCGCGCCGGAGATCGCCGTGGTGGCGACCCCGGTGTTGGACGAACTCGCGCTCAGGGTGCCGGAAACATTGGCTAGCGTGATCGCCGAGGAAGCCCCGGAAGCCAGGTTCAGTGCGCTCGGGCTGGCGCTCATCGCCGCCGGCGTGCCCGCCGCGGTGACCGTGACCGCAATGGCCACGCTGCCGCGGGCGTCGCGCACGGTCAAGCGCGCGGTTCCCGCGGCTTTGGCGGCCACCTTGATTTTTTTATCGGACAGGCTGGCGCTGGCGACTTTCGCATTGGAAGTGCTCACCTTCACGCTGCCGGAGACATTGGCCAGGCTCACCTTGGCCGAGCCGCCCACGGTGAGCGCCAACGTTGTCGGGGTAGCCTGAAGCTTGGCCTTGGTCGAAGTGGTCTTGGCCTGGTCGGATTCAGAATGCTTGGAATCAGCCAGGGCGGGTTGCGTGAATAACAGGAATGGCGCCAATAGCAGCGCCGACCAATGGACGTATCGGGTAGAAGTCATGAAAGCCTCCTGGCTGTAAAACCATCAAAAACGAATGTTTCCCCATGCCGAGCACATGGTGATGCCATCATATGTGTAAAAATTTTACACGTCAAAATATTTTCTTTACTGGCCTTGCATAAGCATCTAAATGAGGCGGCAGTGGTGGAGAACAGGTGGAAATCGTTTGTGTGTGCGAAATTCACATTATCGAGAGCGGCGGCAGCCGGGTCCGAAGCCATGGCCGCGCGCGAAAACGCGATTGCCTACGCTTGCGGGAGCCGGAGATACTTCGCGGGCAGCGCTGAATTTCCAGGGGCTTCTTAACCCGTTAACGTTGAACACTGATATGAACTCCGCGATGGCTACGGTAGCGATCGCGGACCGAGTCCGCTGCCACAGACATTGCGGGAGCGGGTGTGGGCGCGGCGAACCGCATCACCTCACCTTCCCCGCGGCTAATCAGGAAACTTTTTGAGAGTGAAATGACCGTCGACATTGCCAGCATCACCGCGGAGGTGCGGAAGGAAAGCGCGTTCGTTCGTCAGATCCTGACCGCGATCGAGACCGCCATCGTTGGCCAGCGGTTTCTCGTGGAGCGGATCCTCGTGGCTCTGTTGACCAACGGACACCTCCTCATCGAAGGGGTACCCGGCCTGGCCAAGACCAAGGTGGTCAAGAGTCTGGCCAACCTGATTGACGCCCGTTTCCAGCGGATCCAGTTCACCCCCGACCTGCTTCCCGCCGACCTGGTCGGCACCCTCATCTACAACCCGCGTGAGGGCGTTTTCACCACCCGGAAAGGGCCGATCTTCGCCAATGTCGTCCTGGCCGACGAGATCAATCGGGCGCCCGCCAAGGTCCATAGCGCCCTCCTGGAAGCGATGGAAGAGCGGCAGGTGACGATTGGCGACACGTCCTATCCTCTGGAAGACTTATTCCTGGTGCTGGCTACCCAGAACCCGATCGAGCAGGAAGGCACCTACCCGCTGCCGGAAGCCCAGATGGACCGCTTCATGATGAAGATCGCGATCACCTATCCGTCGCGCGACGAGGAGCGGGAGATCATGCGCCGGGTCGCGCACACCGGCGGGACGAAAGCGCTGACCCCGCTGATCCACCCCGACGATATCGTGCGGATGCGCGCCCTGGTCGACGCCATCTACCTGGACGAGAAGATCGAGAAATACATCATCGACCTGGTCTTCGCCACTCGGGAACCGGCCCGCTATGGATTCGCCGATCTAGGGCGATTCATCACCTATGGCGCCTCACCGCGGGCGAGCATCAACCTGGTGCTCGCCGCTCGCGCCATGGCGTTTCTCCGTGGCCGTGGCTATGTCGTCCCCGCGGACGTCAAGGACATCGCCCCGGATGTCCTGCGCCACCGGATCATCCCCAGCTATGAAGCCGATGCCGAGGGGATCACGGTCGACTGGATCATCGACCGGCTCCTGGCCGAGACCGAGGTGCCATGAATTCCGCGCGCTCCCCACTCAAGCCGTCTTCGGCCATGGCCGCCCGTCGCCTACGGATACTCTCGTCACGGCGGGTAAGCAGCCTGTTCGCCGGCGAGTATCGCAGCGCTTTTCGCGGCCGTGGCATCGAGTTCGAGGAGGTCAGGGAGTACCAGCCGGGCGACGATATCCGCGCCATCGACTGGAACGTCACGGCGCGCAGCGGCCGCCCTTTCGTCAAACAGTTTGTCGAGGAGCGGGAAATGACCGTCATGCTTCTTCTCGACCAATCTCCCTCCCTGGATTACCTGGCGCCGCGCGGCGCGAAAAGCCGGGTAGCCGCCGAGATTTGCGCCCTCCTGGCTTTCGCGGCAGTGCGCAGCAACGACCGGGTAGGGCTGCTCACCTTTAGCGACCGGATCGAGCGCTATCTGCCGCCGGCCAAGGGCCCCCGCCATGCGCAACGCCTCATCGCCGAGATGCAACGGCCGCCGGAGGGAAGCGGCACCGACCTGGCCGGCGCCCTGAACACGCTGGAACGGGTACAGCGGCGCGCCAGCATCCTGATCATCATTTCGGATTTTCTCGCGGCCGATTTTCGACTGCCCCTGATCGCCGCGGCCCGCCGCCACGACGTGGTTGCCGTCTCGCTGACCGACCTCCTCGATGGCCAGTTGCCGGAGGTCGGGCTGGTGCGGGTGGCCGACCCGGAGACCGGCCACCGGCGCCTGATCGACAGCCGCGATGCCCGTGTTCGCGCCGCCTACCATCGCCATGCGTCCGCGCGGCAGGCTGAACTGGACCAACTCTTCGCCGCGACCGGCGTCGAGCACGTGCGGATCGCGACGGATACTCCCCCCGTCCACGCGCTCACGAGTTTTTTCCGCGGCCGCCAGCGGCGGCCGCGCCGCTGAGCATGAGCTGGTACGGGCTGTTGCTGTTGCTATGCGTGGCCTCCAACGCGCTCGCGGCGGCGGAACTCCGCGACATCCGCGGGCCACTCGCGCTGGCGGGGACGCCGCCTTTTATCGTGAGCGGCGGCATGTTGCTCCTGCTCGGAGGCCTGTTTCTCCTTCAGCGCCGTCTCCGTCTCCGTCGCCGTCGCCATGACGCCGCCGCGCCGCCGCCCCCCGCCGCCCCCCGCGCCGATGCAGGCGATTTACTGGCGCGCCTCTTCGCCGATTACCAGCAAGGCAACTGCCCGGGCGACCAGCTCGTGATCCGCCTGGATGCGATTGTGCGCGGCGGCCTGGCCGCGAGCCGTGGCATCCCCGCGCAACGGCGCACCTCGGCGGAACTGCGGGAAGCGGCCACGACTTGCCTGAATGAAGCGGCGCGGGTACGCCTCGATGAACTCCTGTTGCTGTGCGACCGGGTCAAATTTGCCGGCCATCAGCCCAGCCAGGGCGAGGTCGAGGCGGCGCTACGCGGCGCCGCCAGTCTTCTCGCCGGCTTGCCGGAAGGGCGCGGGGCATGAGGTTCCACGATCCACAACTACTCTGGCTGCTGCTCCTGCTGCCGCTCTGGGGCTATTGGCTATGGCGCCGGAAACGGCAAGCTCCGGCGCTAGCAGCCTGTCGGACTTTGGTCGTCGATAGCGAAAATCGGCCCCGGCGAGGCCAATTTTTGCTGGATTTGCCGCCGCATAGCCCAGCTATGCGGCAAAAAGCCGGTGAAAAATGGACCGCTGCGGTCGATTTGCAGCCGACGATTCCAAAGTCCGACAGGCTGCTAGGCCTGGGCCAGGCGGCGCAGATCGCGGCGCTCCCGGAAACACTTCGCACCCGCGCCGCCCGCGCGCTCCCCTTCCTGCGCCTGCTGATCCTGGCCCTGGCCATCGTGGCGCTGGCCCGGCCACAGGCGGTCGAACGGGAGGGCCGGGTGCGCAGCGAGGGGGTTGATCTGGTGGTGGCCATCGACCTGTCCACCAGTATGCTGGCCGAAGAACGCCAGGCGAGCCCGCCGCGGAAGAACCGTCTGGCCATTGCCAAAGCGGTGTTGGCCGATTTTCTGCGCGGCCGCCAGGGTGACCGGATCGGGCTGGTCGCCTTCGCCGCTCGCCCCTATCCAGCCGCACCCCTGACCCTGGATCACGCCTGGCTCCAGGACACGGTGGCGCGGCTGGAGACCGGCCGCATCGAAGACGGCACCGCGCTGGGCGACGCCATCCTGGCGGCTTTGAACCGGCTGCGCGCCGCCCCGGCACAGGCCAGGCGGCGCGGCCAGGCCATCATTCTGATCACCGACGGTCGCAACAACGCCGGTGCCAGCGAGCCCCGTTTGGCGGCGGCAGCGGCCAAGGCGTTACGGATCCGGATTCATACCATCGGCATCGGCGCGCGCGGTGAGGTTGTCATCCCGATGGAAAATCCCCTCGGCGGCACGCTGTATCGCCGGGTCGCGGCGGACCTGGACGAAACCACGCTGCGCGAGATCGCCGCGATCACCGGCGGCGGCTATTTCCGGGCCGATGATCGGAGCGTCCTGGCGCGGGTTTTCCAGGAAATAGATCGTCTGGAAAAACGCCCGATCGAAGAAAAGGTGCATTTCAATTATCGCGAGCTGTTTCCCGCGCCGCTCCTCGGCGCGCTGGCGCTTGCCCTGGCGGAACTGGCGCTGCGCGCCACCGGATTGCGCAGGTTGCCCTGAGATGGCCTGGGCCGCGCCTGAATACGCCTGGCTTGTTCTCCTGGGCATCCCCGCCGCCTTCCTGCTGCGGCGGGCGACAACGCGGCGGCGCCACGACTTGCGCCGGCTGAGTGGAGCGCACCCGCCCGCGCCTTCCCCGCTGGCTTATCTCTTGCCGACCGCCGCCTTCCTGCTCCTCGTCGTAGCACTTTGTCGTCCCCAGTGGGGCCAGGTGGCACGGCCACAGCAAAGCCAAGGGCTGGACCTCCTCATCGCCCTCGACGTCTCCCGTAGCATGCTCGCCGACGATCTGCCGCCGACCCGCCTGGCCGCCGCCAAGCGGGCGGTCAGCGGGCTGCTCGGGCAATTGCGGGGAGACCGCATCGGCCTGATCGCGTTCGCCGGCAGCGCCTTCATGGTTTGCCCGCCGACCCGCGACACCGACACCTTCGCCGCCGTCCTCGACGAGACTGGCGGCGGCAGCATTCCCCTCGGTGGCACCGCCCTGGACAGCGCCCTGATCGAGGCGCGGCGGGCGTTTGCCGCCACGCCCGGGCGCGGCAAATTCCTGATTGTCATCAGTGATGGTGAAGATCACGGCGGGGATGTTGCCGCCAGCGCGAAGGCTTTGCGGGGCCTCGGCGTCACCGCTTATGGCGTCGCCGTGGGCACTTCGGCGGGCGGGCTCATCCCGCTGCCGGGCGGTGAATTTCTCAAGAACCGCCAGGGCGGCCTGGTCCGCAGCCGCTTGCGGACCGCGCCGCTGCAATTACTGGCCCAGGCCACCGGCGGCCGCTGGTTCGACCTGGCGCGCGACCCCCAAGCGCTGGACCGGCTCTACCGCACGGAACTGGCCGCGCGGGAACGGCGTGAACTCAGCGCCACGCGACAACAACTTGCCGAGCGCTTCCAACTGCCGCTGGCATTGGCCCTGGCCTTGCTCCTGATCGAAACCTTCCTCGGTGGACGCCGCGAACCATGAAGCGCCGCTTGCCCAAGGTCATCGCGGCCCTGCTCGTTCTGGCGGGCCTGGCCCTCGCCCTGCGCCAGGATCTGGCCAATCTGGCTCAGTACCAGGGCCGGGCGCGACTCCAGGCCGGCGACCCGCGCGGCGCCGAAGCGGCATTCGGCCGCGCCGTGGCGCTGGGCCGCGAAGCCGCGCCGCTGGCTTACAACCTCGGCGTGAGCAGGTATCGCAAGGGCGAGTATGCCCAGGCGCGGAAACAGTTTGCCGCCGCCCTGGCCACGGCCGCGCCGAATCTTAGAGAAGCCCTCCATTACAACCTGGGCAACTGCCAATTCCGCCTCGGCGAGCAGCTTGCCGCCCGTGACCCGCAGGCTGCCAGGGGACTGTTTCAGGCGGCCATCGCCGACTATGGCAAGGCGCTGGCGCTGTCCGCGAACGCCGTCGATGCCAGCCACAATCTGGCCCTGGCCCAGGCCCGATTCGCCGCCCTCGGCAACGGGCCAGCAAAGTCCAGGAGCCCTCGCGCGGCCGGCGCGGAAAGATCGCCCGCGGGCAGCGCCGGCAACCGTCCACCGGCCGCAACCGGGAAGGCGAAGGCGCAAGCCAGTCAGACGCCAGCGGGCGCGGCGCAAGCGGCGGCGCGCGCGGATGCCACAGCCACTGCGGGAAAGCCACGCCGGGATTTGACCCAGACCGAGGCCGAGCGTCTCCTCAACGAAGCTCGTGGCCGCGAGAAGCTGGCCGGACCACCGCATCGCGGCAACCAGAATAAAGCGCTGGCGAAACCGGAGCGGGATTGGTGAGCCTGACCACCCCAGAAAAGGCCCCGCTCCTACGGTATGGCGTTTGTTTCACGTTAACCGAGTGGCTTATCCGGGCCATGCTCCTGGCGCTGCTGCTCGCCGTTCATCACGCCGGCGCGGTGGAGCCGGGCGTGGCCGCTGACGAGTTGATCCTTGAGGTGCATCCGGACAAGCCCCGGGTTTACCTCCACGAAGCGGTTCCCGTCACCGTCACCTTGCTGACGGGGTCCACGCCGGTGCGTGACATCCACTACCCCCGGCTCGATGGTGCGGCATTCCGCGTCACGGAATTTTCCCCGCCGCGCGAGACCCGCGTGATCCGCGCCGGCCGCGAGGCCACCGCCTACCAATTTGCCGCCACACTCATGCCACGCAAGCCGGGCGAAATCGAACTCGGCCCGGCGGAGTTGCGTTGTGACCTGCTGGCCCCCGCCCGTGGCGCCGCCGCCTTTTTTGGGGGCAGTGAACCCCGCGCCGTGACGGTTCGCTCGAAACCCATCCGCTTCTCCATCTTGCCGCTGCCGACACGCGGACGGCCCGCCGATTTCAGCGGCGCGGTCGGCCGCTTCACGGTATCCCGCAAGGTCACGCCAACGGCGATTCAGTGGGGCGACCCGGTCACGGTGACGACGCGCATCGCCGGTGTCGGAAAATTTGACAGATTTTCTTGCCCCGTGATCGCGTTACCTGGGGTGCGCGGTTATCCCGCGCGGGCCAGAAGAACCGGGAACCACCTGGCCTGTGAGCAAGTGCTGTTACCCGAGACGGCCGCCCGCCTGGAGATTCCCGGCGCGCGCATCAGCTTCTTCGATCCCTTGAGCGAGCGCTACCGCAGCGCGATGAGTTCGCCCGTTTCCCTGGTATTGACCGGCGCCCCCCCGGATCAAACCCCGGCAGAGGTGGCGCTTCCGGCGGCGCTTCCGGCGGCGCATGTGCGTGCCACGCCGTCCGCGGCCTGGCCGCTTTTTTGGGGGGTCGGCGCGCTGCTGATCGCCTTGGCAAGCACCGCCTTCCTGGCGACTCGGCGCTGGCCGGAGGGGGCGGGCCACCGCGCGGAGGCCGCCGCCGTGGCCCGCCAGCACCTGGCCCGCGCCGAAGCCGCCCTGGCGGCCAATGACCCGGAGCGGTTCTATGAAGCCGCCTTCCGGCTCGCGCAGGCTGCCGCCGCCGCCCGTTGCCAGCGGCCCGCAGCCGGCATGACCGTGGGCAGCCTCAAGCCGTATCTCCCCCCAGACGGGCCAGGGGAGCCGCCGCGGCGGCTCCTGGCCGACCTGTTTCAGGAATGCGATGCGGTCCGCTATGGGCGCTCAGGGCGCAACCGGCAGGACCTATCGCGGACGATCGAGCGATTGCGGGAACTCATCGCCACCCCGTAGGAGGCCCGCTGGCGGGCCAATCCACGTTTCCTATCGGCGCGGAATTCGGCCCGCGAGGGCGCGCGAGTATTTATGCAATATCCAATATCTGGGCTAGGTCGGTTCAATCCAGGGATTCAGGGTGGCAACCCCGGTGGGCTCGAAATCGGCCACGTTGCGGGTCACGACGGTCATGCCATGAACCAGCGCCGTCGCGGCGATCAGCCCGTCACGGACCGGGCGAGGGTCGGGTACATGGAGTCGCGCGCTACGCAGCGCAACCGCGATATCGACGGACAGGATGCGGCCGGCGAAGGCGGGCAGGACGTGATCATTCAGCCACGCCCGAAACACCGCCCCTTTCGCGGGGTCACGGTGTTCGGCCAGCAATATACCGATCTCCAACTCCTGGATGGTGATCACGGATAGATACAAATCGCTGGCATCCAGGCTGTCGGCCCAATCCGCCACATGGCGATCCGCCTTCCCGAGACGGATTTTCCGCAACTCGGACACGACATGGGTATCGAGCAGGTACATCAGGAGAGATCCGCCGCTTGGGCGAGATCGCGCAAGGACGGGATTTCGAGTTCGCTGTCCTCGCTTCCCGGCATGGCCAGTAGATCGGCAATCTTCGCCTGCCCACCGGTGATCCTCCTGTACTCGGCAAACGTCAGCAGCACATGCGCCGGCCGGCCACGATCAGTGATGAACACCGGGCCAGCCATTGCCGCTTTCTTGGCCTTGCTGGCGTCCTGATTGAACTGGCGGCTGGAAAGGGTCGTGATAGTCATGGCAGGCCTCGGATTCACAGGAATTGTAAGTACGTTACTACAGACCCGCGCCGCCGCACGAGAATTTGTAGGTATGTATCTACTATGTACAAGGCAAGCACATGTAGGGCAGATGAGCCGAAGGCGTTATCCGCCTTTCCTCTCGACGAGGCCGATGGCTGCTCGGAGCGAAACCGGCGGGACATGTCGCGGATCTACCCGTGGCTGCAAGCGCTCATCGCCGAACCTCCATTAACGTAAAACGCCCACCTCCTTCGTAGGAGCGGACCGCGTCCGCGATTTTTTGCGTAGGTCTATCGCGGATACCGAAGGGTATAAGCAGGGACTTGGCCGCCGTCTTTTGGCGGCTTAGTCCTTCGCTTAGGGGCTTTATCACACGGTCTGCTCCTACGGTGGGGTGGTTGTTACGCAAGCCTGCGTCCGCGTATGCGTGGCGTTGTCGAAAAATTTGACACTCCCGCTATCGAAAATAAAAACCTTAAAACGTGTGGTCTTGGCAGCGTCGCTCCTTTGCGCCTGCCGACACATCGCGGACGCGGTCCGCGCCTACGGCATCGTGGTGGCTATGCAAGCCCGCGTAGGTGTGGCGTTGTCGAAAAATTTGACACTCCTGTTTTGGCCAAAAATAAAACCCCATAAAAACAAGGGCTTGTCTTGTTGGCATGGTTCATGCGTATTAAACCGGCAAGTACGCCGCGGCTGTGGCGCGCTGCGGTTTTCTAAATTTTCCGTTTGTCTTTTTTAGGGGATTGAAATGAGCAAATTGAAGAAAGTGTTGCCCCTCGCAATCGGGGCTTTGTTCCTGGCGGCGAGCGCCCAGGCGACAACGATCGACTTCACGGGCCTTCACGGTGTGACGGATCCGGTCGTCGGGCCTGTGAGCTTCTGGGCTGGGGATCCCCTGGTGCCAAATGACACGTTGGTCGACGATTCCGTGACCCCCCTCAATGACTACTTGATGAGCGGTTATGCCGACGGCACCGGCAACAGCCCGGCAGCCGGCTACGATACCTTCATCGGGGTGAGCAAAACCGGAGTCGCGTTTGGCTCAGCGAGTTTCGACATCGCGTCCGAATACAGCTTCCCGATGGGGGGGGGCAACACCACGCTCTGGGTTGAGGCCTACCTGGCGGGCGCGCTGGTCGGCAGCGACTCGGTGGTGGTCAGCGACAGCACCTATCAGAATCTCGCCCTGACCATTGCCGGCGGTTTTGACGGCCTGCGCATCTTCGATGATCTGAATGCGAGCAGCCTCGGTGAGCCATTCCACATCGACAACTTCGTTTATTCGGATTACCAGACCCCGCCGCCACCCCCGCCGTTGCCCTGCACGGGGCCAGCCTGCAACAACGCGGTCCCCGAGCCTTCCGCGCTGTTGCTGCTTGGCGCCGGCCTGGTCGGGATGGTGTACTCGAAGCGACGCAAGGGTGTTTGACCGGTTCGCCGGCCTTGCCTATGTTGGTATCGCTGTTTACAGCGGGTGGGTGTCAAGGGTTTTTGGTCTTTCCTAGGAGAAAGAAAATGGACGCGAAAAGGATGGATATTTCAATCTGGTCACGCTGGTGGTTATGCGTGGCTTTCATGCTGGCCGCGCTGGCCGGCAATGCGTGGGCCGATCCGGTGCAGCTCTGGGTGCAGCCCAGCGGCAATACCTTCGCCAACGCTTATGCGCTGCAAGGCGAGTCGCGTGATTACTTCGGCCGGGCCGAGTGCAATGCCTGCGGCGCGCTGGAGTTCAAGTGGGAGTTCAGCGACGGCACCAGCACCGCCTTTGCCGGGGTGGGTGACCCACGCTACATCGACTACGCGGGCAAGACCTTCGCCGCCGCGGGTACCCAGTGGGCCAGGCTCACGGTGCGTGAGGCGGCCAATACGGCCAATACCGCGACCGCCCAGATCGACCTGCAGGTCATCGCGGCGGGCGGCGACAGCCTGAACCGGCAGAAGAACTCGGCCATCGATCGCGGCCTGCGCAATCTCTACCAGGGTGAAAACGACGACGGCGCTGGTTCCAGCAATTGGGGCGATACCGGCCATACCGGCATGGCTTTGATTGCCTTCGAGAACCATGGCCACAACCTGCAGGCGCCGGATAGTGACCTCTACAAGAGAACCGTTCGCCAAGGGATCCAGTCGCTGCTGAACAACGCCGCGCTGGTTGACATCAACAATCAGCGCTGCATCGGCAACCCGGACACCAATGGCAACGGCAAGGGCGTGGACCTCGGCAATGGCAATATCATCTATCATCCTTCCATCGCCCTTCTGGCCCTGGTCAACAGCGCCGACCAGGCCTTCGCCCAGAGTTATGTTGCCGCGACCTCCACCGCACTGAATGGCATGACGCTGTTCGACATTGTGGTCGACGCCACCGACTGGCTGGCCTGGGCGCAGAGCGACGGTAATGGTAATAACGGTGGCGGCAGTTCTGTGTTTTGCTCCGCGCCGGAGTTTGGTTTTTCCATTTACTACTCGGGCTCGGATATCACGAACGCTGCCGGCTACTTCTACTCCGGCGATATTGCCTCTCTAGGCGGTTGCTCTGGTAATTTCGACTTCGATTGGGGCGATGGTTCCACGTCGTCCTACGCGGATAGCGGGACTTACTGCGGCTATAGTGGCCCCAACACGGCCTACCCAGAACTCAATTACGCAACTTCGACTACGGTTAACCATACCTATGCCACAGGTGGGAATTACACCGTCGCCATGAGCTACACGGGCGCGTCCGGCACGCCCACCACGGCGCTGTGCAGTGTCGACGTCCCGATCACAGTCAGCGGGGAAGTGACCAGCTGTGGTGCAGCCGATGCGCAAAATGGCGCCGGCGGCTGGAGCTATACCCCGAATGAAGCCCGCGGCGACAACTCGCTGACGCAATGGGCGGTGCTGGGCCTGAGCGAAGCCAAGAATCGCTGGGGCATCGACGTCAATCCCAAGGTCATCGAGCAGTTGGGCCATTGGCTGGCCTGGAGCCAGTGCGGCGATGCCACGGCCGGCACACTCAACACCTTCGGCTATGACGGTCCCGGTTCCTGGTGCAATTACCAGAAAGCCGGCGCCGGTCTGATCATGCTCAAGTACGCCGGCAAGCCCGAGAGCGACCCGGCGGTGCAGGGGGTGCTGAACTACGCGATGGACAACTGGAACACCTTTGGCGGCGACTGGAACATGGACAACCTTTACTCCATGTACGGCATGTACAAGGCGATGAAGGTGATGGGCCGCACCGATGTGGGCTCGACCCCGACGACCGGCCAGGGCTGGGAAGCGCAGTACGACCAGAACCTGATCAACACGCAGTATGGCGACGGTTCCTGGCCTAACCTGGGCGGCTGGATGTATCCGTCCACCGCCGCCGCCGTGGCCATCCTGGCCCCGGAAGTCGCCTCGCTTCCCCCGGTCGCGAACGCCGGCGGCCCCTACCCGACCATCAATGCCGGGCAGGTTTTGGCGCTGAACGGTGGCAATTCCTATCACCAGGACCCGGCCAAGCATATCGTCTTGTGGCAATGGGACTTCGACGCCTCCAACGGCCTGTGGTGGGATACCCTACCGGCACCCCCGGCAGGCGAAGGCGCGGTGGGTCTGACCCCTTCCGTCTCCTATCCCGATGTCGGCCATGACCAGGCCTATGCCGTGACCCTGCGGGTGATCGACGACACCGCGCCGACACCGCTTACCGACACCGACACGGCCACGGTCAACGTAGCCAGCGGCAATGTGGCGCCGGTGCCGGTGACCAATGGCCCGTGGTCTGGCCTGCCCAACACGGATATCGTGTTCGACGGCTCGGCTTCCTACGATCCGAATGATCCGGCGCATTGCAGTGGCGCTTCCTGCCTCGGTGACAGCATCGTCTCGTACAAATGGGACCTCGATGGGGATGGCCTCTTCAACGAAGCCAACGGTGATGACGGCGTGCCGGTTGTTGCTGGCGACTTCAAGAAGGTCAAGAAGCAGTATCCGGCGCCGACCTCGCTGTCAGCCAAACTGCGGGTCACGGATAGCAATGGGGTGTCGGCCACCTCGACCGATTCGCTCAACGTTATCTCGATCGCGATTGTCTATGGCCAGGCCTATGAGTCCTGCTATCGGGTGCGACTCAACCGCTTCCAGGACCTCCTGGGTCTGCGCGTCTTGTTCCAGAACCAGGGTACCGGTGCTGCCAGCAACCTGGTGATGACCTTGACCAGTGCTCCGAGCAACCTGACCATTGTCGACGGGGTTGCCAACCTCGGGAATCTGGCGGCCGGCGCCCAGGTGACCACGCTGTGCGATGCCGCGGCCCAGCCGGCAGACCTCGTGCTGCGGGCGGACCGCAGGATTGCCCCGACCGGGGGCTGGCTGTGGACCGCTGACTTTGATTTCAACGGCAGCCATTACACCGTCAATAACATTCCGCCGCTCGCGCCTTAACCAGGCCAACAAGTCGCCAACCCCCAGCCAGGCAGGTGCAGCATCGCTGCCTGGCTGTTCAACCTCTACCGCAAGGAGTCTTACCATGGGCAAAACAACCGCCAAAGCCGTTTTCGGAGTGGCCGCGCTGTACCTGCTCTCAGCATTGCCAACCCTGGCCGCCGATCTCATTCTGAAAGTGGATAACGTCAAGAAATCCGTCGCTGTGACCAACACCCTGCCGACCAAACTGACCCTGCTGTATCTGCAAGGGCTGGACGACAGGAACCTGGCGCTTTTCGCGCATCTTGATAAAGGCGCGACCGTCAATGTTCCGCTCCACTTTGTCATGCCGGCCGCGGTCGGCCCCGCCGTTTGTGAAGTCGGCAACCAGCGCCGCTTCCTCACCGTGGAGTTGAAGTAACCCCCGCCAGTGTTCGCGAGGGTTGATGGCCGGCCGCTTGAACCGCGGGCTATCGGGTTGGGGGGTGTACGCAAAAGTCCACCCCCCAATTCATTCTGAGGCAAAAGTTCGCGGACTCGGTCCGCTCCTACGGCGGGGTCGTTGTTTTGCGTCAGGGTTGGACGTGTCGAGCCGGGCGCTAATACAATTTCAAACTCGTTGTCATGGCCCTGTCTTGTGGCTTTTGTTATTTCACCTTTTGCTGGAGCTGGCTCACCGATGGACGCGTTCGCACAGACCTTCGCAAGACCCCCACGAGGATTAGCGCTTCCTCTCATTGTTTCGGCCTTTTTGTGCTGGACTACCGGCACGCTGGCTCAGGACGCGGTGAAACCTACACCGGCCGCCGCCCCCGCCGGGGCCGTGAAACCGGTTCCGCCGCCGCCCCCTATCCCGTTTGCGCCGAGGCCGGGCAAGCCCAACCCCGACCTGCCGGTATTCCAGAAGATCGGCCCCGGCTTGTTCAGCCTGGGTGACATCCAGATCAGCAAACGTGCTCGCAGCGTTTCCTTGCCGGTCGTGGTCAACATGAACAAGGGCATGCTGGAATACCTGCTGGTACGGACCAGCGGCAAGACCCATGAAAGCCTGTTCCGTACCGCTATCGACCCCACTCAACTGCAAATGGCCATGCTGTTGCTTGGCGTCGAAGGCACTGATCGGCCCCTGAGCCATCAGGGCGACCGGGCGGCGCCGAAAGGGAATCCGGTCGACATCACCGTCCACTACCTCAAGAACGGCAGGATGGTGCCGCTCAAGCCGGAACACTGGATAGCCCGGAAAGTGGAAGACAAGATGGCCAACAGCGAGCCGCTTAGTTGGGTGTTTACCGGCTCGATATTTTCCAACGGCAAGTTCATGGCCCAGGCTCAAGGCTCGATCATCGCCCTCTACCATGATCCCGTCGCGATGTTCGATAACGCTTCGCCAGGGGGCGAAAGCGACCGGGTCTGGTTCGTGAAAGAGGGGGCATTGCCACCCATCGGTACCCCCATCACCCTGACCATCACCGTCAAGAACTGAACCCATTCATTGAGCCCACTCGGAGTCGCTATGAAATCAAGGTTGTTCGCCATTTTTGCTGTTTTCTTCTCCCTTTCCCTGCTTCCCGCCACGTCGGGCGCCGGCGAAAAAATCGTCGCGGGTTCCAAATCCGATATTTCCCTGAAATTGGAACTGGAAAACGCCATCGGCAAGGGGTTGGACTGGCTGGCCGCGAAACAGAAGGCGGATGGCACCTGGGGCCAGGCCGAGTACCCGGCGCTCTCCGCCCTGGCGCTGACTGCGTTTCAGGGCGACCCGTCCGGCTCCTACAAGCGCAAGTACGCGGCGAACATCAGCAAGGGCTATGAACAGTTGGCCAGGAACGCCAAGCCGGACGGGGGCATCTACGTCGAGAAAATGGCCAACTACAACACCTCGATCTCCCTGATGGCGCTGCTGGTGGCCAATGATCCGAGTTACGAGCCGGTCATGAAGAAGGCGCGTAATTTCCTGGTCGGCCTGCAGGACAATCTGGGCGACGATGTCGCGGTCAATGGCGGGATCGGCTACGGCGGCACCTACAAGCATTCGGACCTGAATAACACCCTCAATGCCCTGGAAGCCCTGCACTACACCCGTTACCTGAAGAGCGACGTGGCCAACGACCCGGAGGCCCGCGATCTCAACTGGCAGGCGGTGACGCGGTTCATCAGCCGCACCCAGAATCTGCCCGGCCCGAATGACCAGAAATGGGCCAGCGACGACTCGGACAACAAGGGCGGCTTCGTCTATTTCCCCGGCCATAGCATGGCCGGGGAACAGAAACTGGGCGACGGCCGCACCGCGCTGCGTTCCTACGGCAGCATGAGCTACGCCGGCCTGCTCAGTTTCATCTACGCGCAAGTGGACAAGAATGACCCGCGGGTGAAGGCGGTGATCGACTGGCTTACCCGGAATTACACCCTCGAAGAGAACCCCGGGATGCAGCAGGCCGGGGTTTATTACTACTATCACACGATGGCCAAGGGGCTCTCCGCCGCCGGTATCGATACGCTGACGCTGAAGGACGGCAGCAAGATCAACTGGCGTCAGGATTTGGCCAAGCGACTGCTGAATTTGCAGAATCTCGATGGCTCCTGGGCAAATCAGAATGCACGCTGGATGGAGAAGGATCCGACCCTGGTCACGGCCTACAGCACGATCACGATGGAGATCCTGCATCGGGGGCTATGAGGTTTGGATTCTGTAGCGCCGGCGTCTCGCCGGCTTGGTAGGGCTGATCAGAAGAACGAGCCGGCGAGACGCCGGCGCTACATGTGGGGTGCTCCCACCCTGTAGCTTATTGGACAGCCCGGGTTTAGCGGGTCACAAGGCGTTTCTTGAAAGGGGAAAGCCATGCAAGTCATCGAGCAACGGTTCACCGTCAACTACACCTTCCCGGTCATCTTTACCCGGGAGGTCTTCGCGCCGGATAACCCGGTGCTGGCCGACGTCCTCCGCCAGGGCGGGCACCCGCATAGCCAGGCGCTGGTTGCCATCGACAGCGAGGTGGTGCGCCTGAACCCCGGCTTGCTGGAACAAATCAGCCAGTACGGTGAGGCCCACCAGTCGGTGATGTCTTTTGTCGCCCCGCCGTTCCAGGTGCGCGGCGGGGAAGTCTGCAAGCATGAACCCACCGAGGTGGAGCGGATTCACGCCCTGGTGGAGCGGCACAAGATCTGCCGCCACTCCTTCATCATCGCCATCGGCGGCGGCGCGGTGCTCGACGCGGTCGGCTACGCCGCCGCCACCGCGCACCGGGGGGTTAGGCTGATCCGCTTGCCGACGACCGTGCTGGCGCAGAACGATGCCGGCATCGGGGTCAAGAACGGGGTCAACGCCTTCGGCCGGAAAAACTTCCTCGGCACCTTCGCGCCGCCGTTCGCGGTCATCAACGACGCGGCTTTCCTGCATAGCCTGCCCGTGCGCGACCTGCGCGCCGGCATGGCGGAAGCGGTCAAGGTCGCGCTGATCCGGGATCGGGAATTCTTCGATTTTCTCTATGAGGAACGCGCCAGCCTGTCCCGCTTCGCGCCGGCGGCAATGGAAAAGATGATCTTCCGCTGCGCCGAATTGCACCTTCAGCACATCGGCGGTGGCGGCGACGCCTTCGAGAACGGCTCTTCGCGGCCCCTCGATTTTGGCCACTGGGTCGCGCACAAACTGGAAGAGTTGTCGGCGAGTGAAGTCAAGCATGGCGAGGCCGTCGCCATCGGTATCGCCCTCGACTCGCTGTATTCGCGCCACCTGGGCATCCTCGGCGAAATGGATTTGTTCCGCATCCTGACGCTGCTGGAGACGCTGGGCTTTGCCCTCAGCCACCCGGCGCTGTCCTGGCTCGATGTGGAAAAGGCGCTATCCGAATTCCGCGAGCACCTCGGCGGGGATCTCTCGATCCCGCTGCTGGAAGGGATCGGCCGGAAGGTGGAAGCCCACCAAATCGACCTTCCGCTGATGAAGCGTTGCATCGCCCTGCTGATGGAGCGCGCCGCCGGCAAGGCGGGCGAGGGGGTGGGACCGGCCGTGTCGGCAAATACGCTCGGTCGGGGACTCCGGATTGCCTGAGGCCGGGTCTACCGGGGGAGGGGCCCGGCGCGATGCCGCCATAGCGCTGCTGCGTGAGTGGCTGTTTCAGCGGCTCGACCCGGCCAGCCAGGATTGGCTGGCGAGCCGGATCGCGTTGCTTGCCAGCGACCATGCCGACCCAACGCTCTATATCGCCTTCGGCCTGGTGCCCCGCCGCCTGGGCCAAGGGGCGCTGGGCTTGTCGGCGGCGGAAACGGCGGCCGCCGAAGCGTGCCTCGCCGGTTGGCGCCCCGGCAATTGGAGCCTGGCTGACGCCGGGCGCATCTTGCTGCTCTCGCTGCTGCCGGGCAAAGACCCGGACTTCGCCCCGCGTTTTCGCTCGTTGTGCCAGACGGCGGAGATGGCCGAAGCGATCTCCCTGTATCGCGGCCTGCCTTTGTACCCGGAGCCCGCCGCCCTCGAACCTCTGGTCGGCGAGGGGCTGCGCGGCAACATGCGCTCGGTGTTCGAGGCCATCACGCAGCACAACCCTTATCCCAGGACCTACTTCGACTCCCATCGCTGGAATCACATGGTGTTGAAGGCGCTGTTCATCGGCAGCCGCCTGGCGCCGATCGAGGGGCTGGATGAACGGGCCAATGCGGAACTGGCGCGGATCATGCGCGACTTCGCCCATGAACGCTGGGCCGCGGGACGGGAAATTCCCTACGAGATCTGGCGCTGCGTCGGCCCGTTTGCGCGTGGCGCCGCGCTGGAGGATCTGGAGCGGGTGCTGGCGTCCGCCAACCCGGCCGAACAACGGGCGGCGGCCCTGGCCCTGGCGGCCAGCCCCGATCCCGCCGCCGCCGGGTTATTGCAAAAAGCCCCGGCGATCGCGGCGGACATCGCGGCGGGCAGGCTTGCCTGGGCCGATCTCGAATAGTCCGCAATCACGCAGCCCTTCATCCCTCCATCGAGAATCCGACCATGATGTTGATCGACCCCCATGCCCACATGATCTCCCGCACCACCGACGACTATGAGGCGATGGCCGCTTCTGGTGTGGTGGCGGTGATCGAACCGGCTTTCTGGCTGGGCCAGCCGCGTACGAACGCCGGCTCTTACCTGGATTACCTATCCTCGATCGTCGGCTTCGAGCGGTTTCGCGCCAGCCAGTTCGGCATCCGCCATTACTGCACGATCGGCCTCAATTCCAAGGAGGCGAACAATGAAGAACTGGCCGAGGCGGTGATGGAATTGATTCCCCGTTTCGCCCTGAAAGAAGGCGTGGTGGCCATTGGGGAAATCGGCTACGACGAACAAACGCCGCTGGAGGACAAATATTTCCGCCTGCAACTGGAATTGGCCAAGGAGCTCGATCTGCCGGTGATGATCCACACGCCGCACCGCGACAAGAAGAGCGGCACCACCCGTTCGATGGACGTTTGCCTCGAACATGGCCTGGACCCGCGCCGGGTGGTGATCGACCACAACAACGAGGAGACCGTCCGGGAGGTGCTGGATCGCGGCTTCTGGGCGGCGTTCTCGATCTACCCGAGCACCAAGATGGGCAATGTGCGCATGGTCGAAATCCTGCGCCAGTACGGCGCCAACCAGGTGATCGTCGATTCGGCCTGCGACTGGGGGATTTCCGAGGTGCTGGCGGTGGCCAAGACGGCGAAGCTGGCGCTGCAAAGCGGCATTCCACAGGATCAGGTGCGGCTGGCCTGCTATCAGAACGCGCTGGATGCCTACGGCCAGAGCGGCCAGATCAAGGAAGCGGACTGGCTCGACCCGCAACCGATCGATCAGCGCGCGCTGTTTGAAGGCAACTCCATCCTCCGCGGCGGTCGCGAGCCGGTGATCGAAATGCCGAAAAACCGGCGTTCGCTGGATGACCTGATCATCAAATAAGCGCGCGGCCAGCCGAAAAATGCAACCCGCCGTAAGGGCTCCACCACGCGGTCCGCTCCTACGGCATGGCGGTTGTTTCAGGTTAGAATTTGGCTCAGTTCGCATTAAGTAGTGATGAGACTAGGTAGCTGGTCGCAATCCCTGTCACCACGGGCATTTCGCTCAAATTCACTAC
>PFJX01000043.1 GCA_002784045.1 Hydrogenophilales bacterium CG_4_10_14_3_um_filter_63_21 | reverse complement strand
CAAAATTCCCATTGCAAACAATGGCCTGCGCGATTATGGGCGCAGCCCGGTATCCTTCAGGGCATCACGCGAATTCATGCAATATCCGGGCTAGGTGCCACGGGATAAGGATATGTCCGCCTATCTCAACACCCGCGTCAGCCTGTTCGCCGCCCACCTCTGGCCGGTGGAGGATTTCCGAACCTTGCTGCGGTCACCCGAAGCCGAAATTCCGCAAGTCCTGATGGAGGGGGGGCTGGCGCGGCTTGCCGGTCTGGTTCCTGGCAATGATCTGAATTCTCTGGAGCAAAACATCATCGCCCAGTTGCTGGACGAGACACGGGTATTGCTGCGGCCGCTTGCGGGTAACGCGCGTGCCTTTTTGCTTTACTGGACCGAGCGTTTCGAAGTGACCAATCTGAAGACCCTGCTGCGCGGGAAGATGGGCAATGAGCGGCCAGCGACGCTGCTCAACCGGCTTACCCCGATGGGCGCTTTCGGACGCCTGGATGTGCAAGATCTGGCCCATGCCGAGGATGTGGCGGAACTGCTGCGCCGGCTCGAAACCGGGCATTATGCGGGCATCGTGCGCCAAGCACGGCAGGCTTTCGAGGATAGCCATGATCCGTTCCTGCTCGATGCCGCGCTTGATCGCGGCTACTACGAAGGCCTGGCGCATCGCGCGCGGGCGCTAGAAAAGAAAAACGGCCCGGCCCTGCGGCGGTTGATGGGGTCGCTGATCAACCGCATCAACCTGGTCTGGCTGCTGCGCTACCGCTTCAACTACAAACTGCCGCCCGCCCAAGTTTATTACCTGCTGGTGGGTGCCCACTATGGGCTATCCAGCGCCAGCCTGAAGGAACTCTCGGCACTGGGGAGTCTGGAGGCCGTGTTGGCCGCCCTGCCGCAAGGTTTGCGGCAAAGCCTCGCCGACGCCGCCACGATTCCCGAGATCTTTGCACGGATGGAACGCGCCGCCGCGGCCGAGGCCGAGCAGGTGTTGCGTTCCGCGGCGCCCGATTGCGTCCGCGCTTTCGCCTATTTAATCCTGCGTGAACGCGATCTGCGCGCTGTTCGCGCCATCCTGCGCGGCCGCAATTTGCATCTGCCGAACGCGATGATCGAACACACGGTTGGACAACTGGCACAGGAAACATTCTGATGTTCCGCGCCCAACCCATGTCTCGCGTCACCCTCTGGTTGCTCGCCAGCGAAGCCGCGGACACCGCGCTACTGTTGGCTCGCCACAGTGTTTTCGCACCCGTATTGGAACGCGACGAACAGATGCCGGAAGCACCGGCGGAGCGCTACCGCGAAGTGTTTCAGGAAGCCGATTCGCGCCTGTCCAAAATACTTGAACACTACGGCGGCGAGAATGGCGCCGCCGCCGGGCTGGCAATTGCGCCACCCATCCCGGCCGCCGCGGTCGCGCCCAACCTGGTCGAGCTGAGTGAACTCAACGACTGGCTGAAGGCCTTGTGGCAGACCTGCTCGGCGACCAGCCTCGCGGAACAACGCATCGAGGAAGAGCGCAAGCGTCTCGCCGCCCTGCGGGAAACCTTTGCCCGGCTGGAAACCCTCAATCTCGACATCTCTCGGCTGTTCAAGCTGGATTCGTTGCTTGATGCACGCCTGGGCCAGGTTCCCTCCGGCAACGTGCGGCGCCTCAAGGAATCCCTGGCTCTGGCCGGCTATCTCCTTTCAGTATTCGACACCCATGAAGGCCAGGCCTTCGCGGTGGTCGCCGGCCCGCGTGGCGCTGAGGAGGGCATGGGCGGGGTCCTGTCGCAGGCGGGTTGGCGCGAATTAAAAGTGCCAGAGGAATTGCGCCGCCACCCGGAAGCCGTGCGCCGCTTTCTCAACCTGGAAAGCGAGCACCTGGAAGCCTCTCACAGCGGCCACCGCCGGGCCATCAGCGATAGCCTTTCCCAATACGGCGAACGTATTCAGGGCGCCCGCGTGCAACTGGCACTGGCGCGTCCCCTGGCCGAGGCTTCGATCAATGGCGTGCGTGGCAAGGGCCAGCTCGCGGTGTTCACCGGCTGGGTACCCAAGCAGGCGCTGGGCGAGTTGACCCGAGCACTAGAAGACCGTTTCCACGGCCGCTACCTGATCGACATGCGCGCTCCGCGGCGGGAAGAAAATGCCCAGGTGCCCTCGCTACTTCTCTATCCCTTATGGCTGCGCCCCTTCGTGCCCCTGGTGAAAAGCTATGGCATCCCGCGCTATGGCGAGTTCGACCCCTCCTTGGTGTTCGCGCTGACCTATCTCTTGTTGTTCGGCGCCATGTTCGGCGATGTCGGCCATGGCGGCGTGATCCTTCTGTTGGCCGTGCTGTTCTATCGAAAACTCGGGCCTTTGGCCTGGCTGGGTATCGCGGCTGGCGTGGTGTCGATGGGGTTCGGTCTGCTTTATGGCAGCATTTTTGGGTATGAGTCGCTGATCGAGCCGGTCTGGCTCTCGCCCTTGCATGACCCGATCCGCATTCTCACGGTGGCCATTCTGTTCGGCGTTGGCTTCATCGTCTTCACGCTGTTGGCCAATAGCTACAACAAGCTGAGCGCGGGTCATCTGGGCGAGGCGCTGTTCGATTCCACTGGCTTGGCCGGCCTCATTTTCTATCTCGGCGCGGCGGGGGGCTTGGCCGGAGAGGCCGGGATGCCGGCGGTTTCCGGCCTGAGTACAGCCGCCTGGAGTCTGGCCCTGATCGGCATCACCGTTGTCGCGTTGTTCAAATGGGTGGAGACCCCCGCCACACTCGGTGAGCGCGTCCTGGTGACCGCTATCGAAACCCTGGAAACCGGGATCAACCTATTCGCCAATACCCTCTCCTTCATGCGGGTTGCGGCGTTCAGCCTCAACCATGTCGCGCTGGCCCTGGCCGTGTTCACCATCGCGGGCGGCCTCGGTACGACTGGCCATGGGCTGACCCTTTTCCTGGGCAACGTGGCCATCATCGTGCTGGAAGGCGGCATCGTGGCCATCCAGGCGTTGCGTCTGATGTATTACGAAGGGTTCTCCCGTTTCTTTAATGGCGATGGCACCGAGTTCGTCCCGCTGAAGTTGGTGGGCGTGAAGTAACTGTTGGATTGTTCTGGCTTTTCAGGAGAGAAAAATGAGCTGGCTGATTGCAATGATGGGTTTTCCCGTAGCCGCCACGATCGCTGCGGGCATATGGCTGGAACTGAAACCCCACCGCCTGCCTTCACCCCATTGGTTGAAGGCGGGCGTGCTGGCGAATTTTCTGGTCTTCGGCGCGGGGCTGGCGGCCACGCTGATACTGGGGGTTCAGGAAGCCATGGCGGCGGAGCTGGTGGTAGGCGGCACGACGGAAATTTCCCTGGGCCGTGGCCTGGCGCTGATCGGCATCGGCCTACCCACCGCCCTGGCCGCCATCGGTGCTGGTATCGCGCTGGGCCCGGTCGGTTCCGCCGCCCTGGCGGTGATCGCCGAGAAACCCGAGATGTTCGGACGTACCCTGATCTACATGGGCCTGGCCGAAGGTATCGCGATTTACGGTCTGGTCATGTCGATCCTGATGCTGGGCAAGATTTGATCGTGAGGCGTGAGACGGCAATTCCCACTGTGGGCGCCCGGCTGGTTGTGCTGGGCAGCGCCGGGTTGACCGAAGGCTTTGGCCTGATTGGTGCCCAGGTTTACCCCGACGCGGATTCGGCCAAGGTCGAGGAAGTCCTGGCACAACTGGTCAAGGACGGCAGCGAAGCCCTGGTCCTGCTGGAATCGAACCTCGCCCACGCCGGCGGCGTCTGGCTCAACCGTTTGCGTAATGAAGGTGGGCGCGTCGTAGTGACCGAACTACCGCCCCTGTCCGCGCCACATGACTACGCCCCCGCCGTCGATGACCTGGTTCGCGCGGTACTCGGACCGGATGCGTTGAAATAGAGGAAAGGGACAAGGTTCAAGGAAAATATCTCCTTGCCCCTTGAATTTGGAGAAGATATGGAAGCTGATGCACAAGTCACCCAACTCGAACAGGCATTGATCCACCAGGCGGAAAGCCTGGCGCGGGAACAGCGCGAGCGTGCCGAGTCGGGCAAGGCGCGCATTCTGAACGAGGCCTCCGAAAAGATCCGATTGGCGGAAGAACGTGAGGTGATGGCCGCCAAGGCGGAAGCGGAGAAACAGGTGCGGCACCAGGCACAGGCAGCGGAAACTCGTCTCGCCGCCGAGCTGGATCGGTTGCGTTGGGCTTTGACCGAAGCGACTTTGTCTAGCGTGCGAATGGCGTTCCAGGAGCTGGTGGACGACGACGAACGCTATCTGGCCGTGCTGGAACAGTGGCTCGCCGCCGCCACGCTGGCTTTGCCGGCGGGCGACTTGGTGGCCGAAGTGCGGCCGGCGGACAAACCCCGTCTGGTGTCGGGCTGGGAGCAAATTGCCGCGCGCGTGGCTCCCGGCCGCAAGCTCGAACTGGGCGTGTTGGAGCAGATCAGCGAGGGGGGCATCCGCGTGCGCCTGGCTGATAACCGGGCACGGCTAGACCAGACCTTCGAGGCCCGCGAGTCCAGGCTGGCGGATGAACTGGCACGGGTGGCGATGGAACGCCTGTTCGCCAGTGCGCCGGATCTGGGAACGCTGGTCCATGGATGAGAACGTGAAACCATAGGCCGGGTAACGCGATGAAACCGCTAACCGCTGCTTATACCCTTCGGTAACGCTGGATGATGAAACCGGGCGCAGTTGTAGCGCTGGCTTCCAGCCGGCGTCTTTCCGATCAGGCCCACGAAGCCGGCTGGAAGCCAGCGCCACAGTAAAGGCGCGAGCTTGTTTCACGCTAACCCAACCCGCACAAGCCACAACAGAGAATGAAATGGGCAAAATCCTCGAAATAAACGGGCCCCTGGTCAAACTGCAACTGCCGGAAACCGTCATTGGCGAGCAGGTCCGGGTGGGCCGCCTTGGCCTGGTAGGCGAGGTGATCGGCCGGGACGGCGACACCGCGCTGGCGCAACTGTACGAAGACACGGCGGGTCTGCGCCCTGGTGAGGTGGCGGAAGGCTTGGGTTGGCCGCTCTCGGTGGAACTGGGCCCCGGCCTGCTGGGTGCCATCTTTGACGGCGTGCAGCGGCCATTGCAAGCCGTCCGGGAAAAGAGCGGCGACCGCATCGCCCGGGGGGTCGCGGTTCCTTCCCTGCCACGGGATAAACCGTGGCACTTCATTCCCGATCCACATCGCCACAACGCCACCCATATCGACGGTGGCGATGTGCTGGGTACGGTGCGGGAAACCGAATCCATCTTGCATCGCATCCTGACGCCGCCCCTTATCCATGGCGAACTGCTGGACCTGGCGCCGGAGGGCGACTACACGGTGATGGAGGTGATCGGCCGGGTAAAACTCCCGGACGGCCGTATCAAGAAACTGCGTCTGTTCCACCGCTGGCCGGTGCGCACCCCGCGCCCATTCAAGCGGCGCGACCACGCGGTGAAGCCGCTGATTACCGGGCAGCGCATCCTGGACACCTTCTACCCCCTGCTGAAAGGCGGCAAGGCCGCCATTCCTGGCCCGTTCGGCGCCGGCAAGACCATGTTGCAACAACAGATCGCGCGCTGGTGCAACGCCGAGATCGTGATCTATGTGGGCTGCGGCGAGCGCGGCAACGAACTCACCGACGTGCTGGAATTCATGCCTTTGCTAACCGATCCGCACACGGGCCGCCCCCTGATGGAGCGCACCCTGCTGGTGGCCAACACCTCCAACATGCCGGTGGTGGCGCGCGAAGCCTCCATCTATGTCGGCATCACCCTGGCCGAATATTTCCGCGATCAGGGTTATGACGTGGTGATGGTGGCCGACTCGACCAGTCGCTGGGCCGAGGCTCTGCGCGAGGTGGCCGGCCGCCTCGGCCAGATGCCGGTGGAGGAGGGCTATCCCGCCTACCTCGGCTCGCGCCTGGCCGCGTTTTACGAACGCGCGGGGCGGGTGGAAACCCTCTCCGGCGACCACGGTTCCGTCACCCTGATCGGCGCCGTATCTCCCCCCGGCGGCGATTTCTCCGAGCCGGTCACCAGCCATACCAAGGAAATCATCCAGACTTTCTGGGCGCTCTCGAAAGAACCGGCCGATGCCCGCCATTACCCGGCGGTGGACTGGCTGGAAAGCTTCTCTGGCTACGTGCCTTCCGCCGCCAAGTGGTGGGCGGAAAACGTCGCCCCTGGTTGGGAAGCAGCCCGCGCCGAAGCACTGGGCTTGCTCGCCGCCTCGGAAGAATTGCAGCGCATCGTCAACCTGGTGGGGGTGGAAGCTTTGTCCAGCGAACAGCGCTGGACTCTGGAAGCCTCTGGCCTGATCAAGGAAGGCCTGTTGCAACAGGCGGCCACCGATGAAATAGACAGCTTCGCCTCGCCGGAGAAACAGTTTGTTTTGCTTTCCGCCCTGCTGGAAATCTATCGCCAAGGCATGAAGCTGGTAAAACTTGGCGCCCCGGCCAGAAGGCTGATCCAGATGCCCCTGCTATCCCAGGCCCGGCGTTGGAAGAGCCAGCACAAATCAGAAGACCTCGCCGCGCTGAAGGAAATAATCGCTCGAATTCCGTCCGAGTTCGAGCAGATTGCACTCGATTACGAGCCGAGGGCGGGATGATCCCCGCCCTCGCCAGTCCCCATAACCTCAGTTGACCGTTCCTTTACCCTTGTGAGGCCGGTCAACTGAGGAATCTAGGATGAATACTCGCGCGCCCTCGCTGGTCCCTTGTCCAAGGATAAACGGCAGATCAGGAGCGTCCGCTGTTGTGCCTGTGAATGTCGGATTACGCGATAAAGCGGCTAATCCGACCTATCCGCTGATCGCCTTGGTGATCAGCGGCAGCAGGGGCTCCGGCAATTTGAGCTGGCCAGACAGGGCGAAGGTGTGGGCGGTTTCAGACATCTTTTTCCAGGTCTTGCGGATGATCTCCAGCCATTTTTCCTCGTTGTAGTCGGGCTTGCCGGCAGCGAAACCGAGCATGTAGTACTCGATGAAAACGAGGTCGGCGGTATCTTCCATTTGTTGCGTATCTGGATTGACCTTGAGCGCTCGCTTGCCCACCGCTTTTTTGACACGCTCGATCATCGCGTCGCCATAGCCGGCCTGGCGCATCAGCTCACCGGCCGTGTCGGCGTGGAATTTGTACAGCCCGGTGCGCCAGGCGAAGTAGCCCTCCTTGGTCATCGGGTAGCTGTCGCGCGGCACCGTCCAGCGCTTGATGTGCTGCGCGCGCACCGCCAGTTGCGCGGCTTCCGGGGCGTCCGGGGCGAAGCGATGGAGCATTTCCGTCATGCGCTGCGCGTAGAGCAGTTCTTTCGGCTGGCCTTCATCTTGATTGGGGTCTTCGCCATTGGCGGCATCGAATAGCGCGATGGCGCGGTTGAAACATTCAGGTTTCTCGATCATTTCTCTGGCCACAGTGGGGGTTAAAAAAGGGGTTAGGAGCGGACGCCGCGCGCGGGACCGTAGCCGTCCAGCACACGAATATAACTGGCGCGCTCGACGGCGTCGGGATCGGGCAGGTTTTTCTGGCTCATGCTGCCCTTGAGTTGGGCGACCGAGGTGTATTCGCGCTCGCTCATCCAGTTTTCCATGTCGGCGAGGATTTGCCCGAGCCTTTCCGGTCCATGTAGCAGCAGGCAGGAAGCCAGATGCACCACGTCGGCGCCGGCCAACAGGAGTTTCAGGGCTTCTTCATGGCTGTGCACGCCGCCGCTGGCCGCAAGGGTGAGGCGGGTACGGCCGTGCAGGATGGCGATCCAGCGGATTCGCAACAGGGCTTCATCCGGCGTGGACAGATGTAGACAGTCCACCATCCTCAGGCTGTCCAGGTCGATGTCCGGCTGGTAAAAGCGGTTGAACAGCGATACGCCGCGCGCGCCAGCCCGTTCCAGTTGCTTGATCAGGTGCGGCAACGAGGAAAAGAACGGCGACAGTTTCATGGCGATGGGCAGATTCACCCCCCCATGCAGCTCAGAGAGCAGGCTGGCATAGCGCGCTTCCACTGATTCCCCGGAGAAGTTGGCATCGGCGGCGACGTGATAGACGTTGAGTTCCAGGGCGTCCGCGCCGGCCTGTTGCAATTCCCGGCCGAGATCGACCCAGCCGGACAGCGAGACGCCGTTGAGGCTGGCGATGACGGGAATGCTCAAGCGCGATTTCAGTTTGGCCAGATGCTCAAGATAGTGGTCGAGCGTGCTCTTGTCGCCGCCGTGGTCGGGCAGGAAACCCTCCGCTTCGCCGTGGCCGATGCCTGAATTGAGCAGGAAGCGATCGGCCATTTTCGCTTCGGCGTGCAATTGCTCCTCGAACAGCGAGTGCATGACCAGTGCCGCCGCCCCGGCATCTTCCAGCCGCAGCGCCGTATCCAGGTGTTTCGACAGGGGCGAGGAAGAGGGAACCAGCGGGTTCTTCAACTTCAGCCCCAGGTAGGAGGTGGAGAGGTCGAACATGGTGGTCAGCTTCCTGTCTTGGGTTCGCCTTGCCGCGCCAGCGCCAGATAGCTCTGGTAGCGGCGATCGGCGATCGATTGGGCTTCCGCCATGAAGTGTTCGGCGGCTTCCGGGTGGCTGCGGGAGAGCATGGCGAAGCGGGTCTCACTTTCCATGAACTCGCGGATCGGCTGAGTGGGCGCGGCGGAATCGAGCTTCCAGGGGTTGCCGGCGGACGCTTCCAGGCGCGGATCGAAGCGGATCAGCGGCCAGTGCCCGCTTTTTACCGCCGCCTCCTGTTGCCGTCCGTTGTACTGCAAGTCATAACCATGGGCGATGCAGGGGCTGTAGGCGACGATCAGCGAAGGGCCGAGGTAAGACTCGGCCTCGATGAACGCGCGCAGGGTCTGCGTGTCCTTGGCGCCATAGGCGACGCTGGCGACATAGACGTGGCCGTAGTCCGCGGCGAGCTTGACCAGATCCTTCTTGGCCGTGGCCTTGCCGCCAGCCGAAAATTTGGCGACCGCGCCGATCGGTGTGGCTTTCGAGGTCTGGCCGCCGGTGTTGGAATACACCTCGGTATCCAGCACCAGAATGTTGACGTCCCAGGGCAAGGTGAGCACATGGTCGAGGCCGCCGTAGCCGATGTCATAGGCCCAGCCGTCGCCGCCGATGATCCATACCGAGCGGCGGATCAGCCATTCGGCCAGGCTGGCGAGTTCATGGGAGCGTGGGTGTGCGGAGTTTTGCAGTTTCTCCAGCAGTATCGCGACTCGTTGCCGTTGCGCGCGAATGCCAGCTTCCTCGCGTTGCTCCGCGTTGGCCAGCGCATCGACAAGATCACCGCCGATTTCGCCGGCCAGTTCCTTGACCAGGTTTTGCGCGTGAGCCATCAACTGGTCGGTCGCCAGGCGCATCCCCAGGCCGAATTCGGCGTTGTCCTCGAACAGGGAGTTGGACCAGGCCGGGCCGCGCCCATCGGCATGGGTTGTATAGGGGGTGGTGGGCAGATTGCCACCATAGATGGAGGAACAGCCGGTGGCGTTGGCGATCAACATGCGGTCGCCGAACAACTGGGTGGCGAGGCGAATGTAGGGCGTCTCGCCGCAACCGGCGCAGGCGCCGGAAAACTCGAACAGCGGGTCGAGCAGGGCAGAGCCGGGAATCGTGGTGTGCTTCACCGCGTCGCGGTCGAACTCGGGCAGGGCCAGGAAGAAGTCCAGGTTGTCACGTTCCGGCGCACGCAATGGACTGACATCAGCCATGTTCAGCGCCTTGTGCGAGACGTTGGATTTGTCGTGGATCGGGCAGGCTTCCACGCAATCGCCACAGCCGGTGCAGTCTTCCGGCGCCACCTGGTAGCTAATCTGGGTGCCGGCCGGGTAGTCCTTGCTCTTCGCTGGAACGTGCTTGAAGGTTACCGGCGCATCAGCCGCCGCATCAGCCGGGAAGAGTCGGGCGCGGATGGCGGAATGCGGGCAGACGAATACGCATTTGCCACACTGGGTGCACAGCGCCGCATCCCACACCGGGATTTCCAGGGCGATGCCGCGCTTCTCGTATTTCGCCGTCCCCACCGGCCAGGTGCCATCCGCCGGCATCGCCGACACCGGCAAACGATCACCCAGGCCGGCGTAGAGAGGCAGGGTGACATCGCGGACGAAGGCGGGAGGCTGTAGCGCCGGCTTCCAGCCGGCATCTTTTGCAAAACCGGTGGCGGCAGGCAAGGATGCCTGCGCTACATCGACCTGATGCAGATGCGCCAACGTCATGTCGATGGCGCGGTGGTTCAGCTCCACCAGGCGTTTGCTTTTCGTGCCGTAGGATTTTTCCACCGCTTTCTTGATCGCGGCGATGGCCTGCTCGGCCGGCAGGATGCCGGAGATGGCGAAGAAGCAGGTCTGCATGATGGTGTTGATGCGCCGGCCCATTTCGGCCTCATGAGCGACCTGGTAGGCGTCGATCACCCAGAACGCGAGTTCCTTCTCGACAATCTGCTGGCGCAGGTTTTCCGGCAGGCTGTCCAGCGCGGTTTCCGCGGAGGCGGCAGTGTTGAGCAGGAATACGCCGCCCCGCCGCGCCTGTTTCAGCACGTCGTAGCGCTCGGTGAAGAGAGTCTGGTGGCAGGCGACGAAACCTGCGTCGTTGTCGCCCACCAGATAGGCGGAGCGGATCGGCGCCGCGCCGAAGCGCAAATGTGAGACGGTCACCGCGCCGGATTTCTTCGAGTCATAGACGAAATAGCCCTGGGCGTGGAGATCGGTGTCTTCTCCGATGATCTTGATCGAGTTCTTGTTGGCCGATACCGTGCCGTCCGCGCCCAGGCCCCAGAACACGGCATGGCGCAGGGCGTTGCCGGCATCGGTGCGAAAGGACTCGTCCCAGGGCAGGGAGAGGTTCGTCACGTCGTCGTGGATGCCAAGGGTGAATTGGCGTTTTGGTAGCGCCTGCGCCAGTTCATCGAACACCGCTTTTACCATGCCCGGCGTGAATTCCTTGGAGGCCAGCCCGTAGCGCCCCCCGAGGATTCGCGGCATGGCGCGCAAGCCGTCGGCCGCCGCGTTGGCGAACGCGCCCAGCACATCCTTGTACAGCGGTTCGCCATCGGCGCCCGGTTCCTTGCAGCGGTCCAGCACGGCGATGGCGCGGGTGCTTGCCGGGATCGCCGCGATCAGGGTGGCGGGGTCGAACGGGCGGTACAGGCGCACCTTGAGCACGCCCACTTTCTCGTTGCGCGAGGTCAGGTGGTCGACGGTTTCGTGCACGGTTTCCGCGCCGGAACCCATGAGCACGATGACCCGTTCGGCGTCATGAGCGCCGACATAGTCGAACAGCGTGTACTGGCGCCCGGTGAGGCCGGCGAAACGATCGAACGCGGCCTGCACGATGCCGGGGAAGGCGTCGTAGAAGGCATTGGCGCGCTCGCGCGACTGGAAGAACACGTCCGGGTTCTGCGAGGTGCCGCGCAGGACCGGGTGTTCCGGCGACAGGGCACGGGTACGGTGCGCGGCCACCAGGTCGTCGGCTATCATCATTCGCACCGTGTCACGCTCGATTGCAATGATTTTGGCGACCTCATGCGAGGTGCGGAAACCGTCGAAGAAATGCAGCATCGGAATGCGTCCGGCCAGGCTGGCGGCCTGGGCGATCAAGGCGAAGTCGTGCGCTTCCTGGACGCTGCCGGCGGCGAGCAAGGAAAACCCGGTGCCACGGCAGGCCATTACATCAGAGTGGTCGCCGAAAATGGACAGCGCATGGGTGGCGACGGTTCGCGACGCTACATGCAACACGAAGGGCGTCAATTCCCCGGCGATCTTGTACAGGTTGGGGATCATCAACAGCAGGCCCTGGCTGGAAGTGAAACTGGTTGCCAGGGCGCCCGCGCTGAGCGCGCCGTGCAAGGCCCCGGCCGCGCCCGCTTCGGACTGCATTTCGATGATCTTCGGTGTGGCACCCCACAGGTTAGGCTGGCCTCGCGACGCCCATTCGTCCGCCCATTCGCCCATGCTGGAGGCGGGGGTGATGGGATAGATGGCGATGACTTCGTTGCACAGGTAGGCGATGCGCGCGGCGGCTTCGTTGCCGTCGATGGTTGGCGTTTGGGATGAAGTCATGGCGCTACAAAACGGCCAATCAGCCGGGAAGCTTGATCTCGTTGTTCTTGCTGAACTGGTAGTCATGAAACACATGTTCGGCGGAGAGCAGAGCGTAGTTGCCGTCTTCCTGTTTTACCGAGGTGTCCTTGAGCCGATAGGTGGTGTGGCCGCAGGTCCACAGGTCGAAGTCGCGCATGTGGGTGCACAGGCAGGTTTTGTCGTAGACCTTGATCTTCTTTCCACCGGCTGGATTGGCGGCTACGGCGGCCACTTCGCGGTTGTAGGCGTCGATGTAGGCACAGCGGCCGTTGGCGTCGAGCAGATAACCGAACGATTCGCAATTGGGATGGGTGCCTGCGCCGATGGCCGGGCTGCTCTTGATCATGCGCATCGGATAGCCGGTGGGCGAGATGGTGTTGACCACGATGTCGTCCTCGTTGGCCTTGTAGTACTCCTGCTTGATCGGGTCGGGCAGGCCGCATTCGCGGGTGACGGTGAAGCGGGTGGCTACTTGCACGGCAGCGGCGCCGGCCTCCAGGAAAACGGTGGCGTCGCTGCCGGTGAAGATACCGCCAGCCGCGATCAGGGGGATGTCGAGTTGCTCGGCTTTCAGCCAGGCCTGGATTTCGGCGAGGATGCTGGCCAGGTCATAGTCCGCCCAGTCCATGCCGAAGCCCAAGTGGCCACCGGCCAGGGGGCCTTCCACCACCACATAGTCGGGCAGGCGTTTGCTGCGGACGTTCTTGCGAATGAAAAGCTGCAAGGCGCGCAGGCTGGAGACGATGATGCCCAGTTTGGCGTCGCGGAAACGCGGGTGGCCTTCGATCATGCCGAAGGAACCCAGATGCAGGCCGGCGGCCAGGGTAATGCCGTCGATGCCCGCATCCAGCGCGGCGGAGAGTCTCACTTTGATCGTCTCCCGAGGCGCGTTCATGGTGAGTTTTTCCATGCAGTTGATGAATACCAGACCGTCGCCCCGCTTGCTGTCCATCGCCCGGCGCACATGCAGGCGGGTGGCTTCTTCCAGTTCGCCCAGGTGGAACTTGACCGTGGTTTTGTCGGCCAGGTTGGTCACGTTGGACTTGTACTGTTTAAGCTTGTCCTTGGTGTAGTGGGTCTTGAGATGGCGGTCGATGACGGTGGGCACCATTGCATCCGAAATATGGCCGACACCGCCCAGGCGCGCGGCTTCCAGGGCCAGCTCGACCGTGGAGATATCCACCCCCATGCCGCCGATCATGATCGGCACCAGTTCCTTGTTGCCGAGGCGGAAGCGGAAGTCATCCACGCATTTCAGGGTTGTCATGTGCAAGATTTGGGAAGTTGGTAGGTCACCCGGCGGTGGCCCGCCATGATAAGCCCTCAAGCCTCTAGCAGCCAGCCGCAGTCTTTTCCAACATGGTATGAGTCTGAACGGTAGAGCGTATTTCCATCGAGGAATGAGTCTGAACGGTACAAATGGGATCGATC
>PFJX01000144.1 GCA_002784045.1 Hydrogenophilales bacterium CG_4_10_14_3_um_filter_63_21 | reverse complement strand
CCAATGATCGATCCCATTTGTACCGTTCAGACTCATTCCTCGATGGAAATACGCTCTACCGTTCAGACTCATACCATGTTGGAAAAGACTGCGGTTTGAGCCGCCCGGTACCAGGCGGGTATATTTGATCGTTTCGCTTCAACCGGCCTGACCCCATGATCCGCGTCCGCGGCGCCCGCACCCACAACCTCAAGAACGTCAACGTCGATCTGCCGTCGCACGAGCTGGTAGTGATCACCGGGTTGTCCGGCTCGGGCAAGTCTTCGCTGGCGTTCGACACGCTCTACGCCGAGGGCCAGCGGCGTTATGTGGAGTCGCTTTCCGCCTACGCGCGGCAGTTCCTGCAACTCATGGAAAAGCCGGATGTGGACTTGATCGAGGGGCTTTCGCCGGCGATTGCCATCGAGCAGAAAGCGACATCGCACAACCCGCGTTCCACCGTCGGCACGGTGACGGAAATCCACGATTACCTGCGTTTGCTGTTCGCTCGCGCCGGCACGCCGCGTTGTCCGCACCACGGTATCGAACTGGCGGCGCAGACGGTTTCGCAGATGGTGGATACGGTGTTGCAACTGCCGGAAGACACCAAATTGATGATCCTGGCGCCGCTCGTCGTCGGGCGGAAGGGCGAGCAACTGGGGTTGTTCGACGAGCTGCGGGCGCAGGGTTTTGTGCGTCTGCGGGTGGATGGCGAGGTGTTCGACATCGACAGCCTGCCGCCGTTGGAGAAGAACCGGAAACACACCATCGAGGCGGTGGTGGATCGGCTGAAAGTTCGTGAGGAAGTGAAGCAGCGCCTGGCGGAAAGCTTTGAAACCGCGCTACGCCACTCCGATGGCAAGGCGCTCGCCGTGGAAATGGATTCGGGGCACGAGCTGCTGTTCTCCGCCAAGTTCGCCTGCCCGGTGTGTGATTACGCGCTGCCGGAACTAGAGCCGCGCCTCTTCTCCTTCAACAACCCGATGGGGGCTTGCCCGAAGTGCGATGGCCTCGGGCAGGTGACGTTTTTCGACCCGGCGCGGGTGGTGGCCTTCCCGCATTTGAGCTTGGCCTCCGGTGCGGTCAAGGGCTGGGACCGCCGCAACGCCTTTTTCTACCGGATGCTGGAAGGGCTGGCCATGCACTATGGCTTCGACCTGGATACGCCTTACGAAGACCTACCGGAACCCATCCAGCAGGTCATCCTGTACGGCAGCGGCGCCGAGGAAATCACCTTTCAGTACCTTGGCGAGGGCGGCCGCAAAGTGGCCCGCAAGCATCGCTTTGACGGCGTGATTCCCAGCCTGGAGCGGCGTTACAAGGACAGCGAATCGCAACTCCTGCGCGAGGAACTGGCCAAGTTCATCGCCACCCGGCCGTGCCCGGAATGTAACGGCGCGCGCCTGCGCATCGAGGCGCGCAACGTCACTATCGGGGGTTCGACGCTGCATGATCTTTCGCGCCTGCCGATTCGCCAGGCGCTGAAGTTCTTCTCGGAGCTGAAACTGGAAGGCAACCGCGCCCAGGTCGCGGACAAGATCATCAAGGAAGTCGCCGCGCGCCTCACTTTTCTGAACGATGTCGGCCTCGATTACCTCTCGCTGGACCGCTCCGCCGACACCCTTTCCGGCGGCGAGTCACAGCGCATCCGCCTGGCCTCGCAGATTGGCTCCGGCCTGACCGGCGTGATGTATGTGCTCGACGAACCTTCCATCGGCCTGCATCAACGCGACAACGAACGCCTGCTCGGCACCTTGAAGCACCTGCGCGACCTGGGCAACTCGGTGATCGTGGTCGAACACGACGAAGACGCCATCCGCCACGCCGACTACATCGTCGACATGGGGCCGGGTGCCGGCGAGCACGGCGGCGAGATCGTCGCCGAGGGCCGGCTTTCCGACATCCTGGCCAACCCGAATTCGCTGACCGGGCAATATCTGTCCGGCAAGCGCTCCATTTCTCCGCCGGGCGACCGTCGCGAGCCGCGCGAAGGCCGGGTTTTGAAGCTGATCGGCGCCCACGGCAACAACCTGAAAAACGTCACCCTGAATCTTCCGACCGGCATTTTTGTCTGTGTGACGGGCGTTTCGGGTTCCGGCAAATCCACCCTCATCAACGACACCCTCTACGCCATCACCGCCAACCAGTTGAACGGCGCGGCGCACGAAACGGCGCCCTACGAAGCTATCGAGGGCGTGGAGTTTTTCGACAAGGTGGTCAGCGTCGACCAGGCGCCGATCGGCCGCACCCCGCGTTCCAACCCCGCCACCTACACTGGCCTGTTCACTCCCATCCGCGATCTCTTCGCCGGCACCGTGCAGGCCCGCGAACGCGGCTACGAGCCGGGCCGCTTCTCCTTCAACGTCAAGGGTGGCCGCTGCGAAGCCTGCCAGGGCGACGGCATGATCAAGGTGGAAATGCACTTTCTGCCGGACATCTATGTCCCCTGCGACATCTGCCATGGCCACCGCTACAACCGCGAAACCCTGGAGGTGCAATACAAGGGCAAGAACATCCGCGAAGTCCTGCTGATGACCGTGGAAGAGGCGCACGCCTTCTTCAACGCCGTGCCCACCGTCGCGCGCAAGCTGAAAACGCTGATCGACGTCGGCCTTTCCTATATCCGCCTGGGCCAGTCCGCCACCACGCTGTCCGGCGGCGAAGCGCAGCGGGTGAAACTGGCGCTGGAACTGTCCAAACGCGATACAGGTAGAACGCTCTACATTCTGGATGAGCCCACGACCGGCCTGCATTTCCACGACATCGACATGCTGCTGAAAGTGCTGCATCGGCTTGTAGGCAACGGCAACACCGTCGTCGTCATCGAACACAATCTGGACGTGATCAAGACCGCCGACTGGGTCATCGACCTCGGCCCGGAAGGCGGCGAGGGCGGTGGGCGGATCATCGCGGAGGGCACGCCGGAAGCGGTGGCGGCCAACCCGACCAGCCATACCGGGCGGTATTTGAAGCCGGTGCTGGCGCGAGGGTAACGGCCACGCCACAGGTTGCCAGGATGATTCCGTTGCTCAACATGAACGCTTCCGCCTGGGTACAACGCTGGGCCGCCCTGATTCCGCCCGGCGGCCGTGTGCTTGATCTCGCCTGTGGTGGTGGCCGCCATGCCGTCTATCTGGCGGGACTGGGGCATGGCGTTATCGCCGTCGACCGCGATCTTTCCCTGGCGACCGTGGTGCGCGGCACGCCGGGCATCACCTGGCGCCAGGCCGATTTGGAAGCCGATGCCTGGCCGTTTCCGGGCGGCAGCTTTCGCGGCATCGTCATCACCCACTACCTGCATCGCCCCCTGTTCGGCCTGCTCCTCGCCGCGCTCGAACCCGGTGGTGTCCTGATCTACGAAACCTTCAGCCTCGGCCAGGCCAAATATGGCCGTCCGCGCAATCCCGCACATTTGCTGCTGCCCGGTGAATTGCTGGAAATTACGCGTGGGAAGCTGCGCGTGCTGGCGTTCGAGGATGTCGAAGAACCCGAGCAGCGCCGCTGCGTGCAAAGGCTTTGCGGCGTGAAGGCGTAAGCGCGGACCCTGTCCGCGATCTGGCGCGGAAACGCCGACAGGCTGCTAAAATCGCGGCTTTTCCCAATTCCCCAACCGCCATGTTTACCGGCAGTCTCGTCGCACTCGTTACCCCCATGCTGCCCGACGGCAGCCTGGATCTACCCCGTTTCCGGGCACTCATCGACTGGCATATCGAGCAGGGCACGGATGGCCTGGTGATCGTCGGCACCACCGGCGAATCGCCCACGGTGGATGCCGAGGAACACTGTCTGTTGATCCGTACCGCCGTGGAACAGGCCGCCGGGCGTATCCCGGTGATTGCCGGCACCGGCGCCAATTCCACCCGCGAAGCCATCGAGTTGACTCGTTGCGCGCAAACCGCCGGCGCGGCCGCCGGCCTTTCCGTGGCGCCCTACTACAACAAGCCGACCCAGGAAGGCCTGTTTCGCCACTTCAAGGCCATCGCCGAGTCGAGCGACTTGCCGCTGATCCTCTACAACGTGCCCGGCCGCACCGCCTCGGATATTTCAAACGACACCGCCTTGGCGCTGGCCGCCGTGCCCGGCGTGATCGGCATCAAGGACGCCACCGGCAACATCGAGCGCGGCTCCGACCTGATCAAGCGCGCGCCAGCCTCCTTCTCGGTCTACAGCGGCGACGACGCCAGTTGCATGGTGCTGATGCTGCTGGGAGGCCGCGGCGTCATCTCGGTGACCGCCAACGTGGCGCCGCGCCTGATGCACGAAATGAGTGTGGCGGCGATGGCTGGCAACTTAGCGGGCAACCTGGCGCGCGCTCGCGAAATCAATTCCCGCCTGCTGGGCTTGCACCAGAAATTGTTTGTGGAAGCCAACCCCATCCCCGTGAAGTGGGCGCTGGCTGAAATGGGGCGGATCGGCCTTGCCATCCGTCTGCCCCTCGTTTCCTTATCCGCGCCGTATCACGACACGCTGCGCCACGCCCTGAAAGAAGCCGGTTCCCTGTGAGGTTCGCCGCCATGCGCCATACCGTTGTTGTTGTTGCCCTGGCCCTCGCCGCCGGTGGCTGTTCCATGCTCGAAGGCAAGAAGATCGACTACCAGTCGACTGGTAGCCTGCCGCCGCTGGAGGCGCCGCCAGACCTGGTCATGCCCGCCGGCGACAACCGTTTCGCTGTGCCAGACGTCAACCCGACTGGCGCCGCCACCTTCTCCGCCTATGACAAGGAACGTGCCGGCAAGCCCAGGAGCGCCGGCGAGCAGACCCTGTTGCCCAAGGTCGACCGCGCCAGCATCGAACGCGCCGGCAGCCAGCGCTGGCTGGTGGTGCGGGCGCCGGCCGCCGAGGTGTGGCCGGTGGTCAAGGAGTTCTGGCAGGAAATGGGCTTTCTCATCACCCTGGAGCTGCCCGATGCCGGCGTGATGGAAACCGATTGGGCGGAAAACCGCGCCAAGATTCCCCAGGGAGGGATCCGTGGTTTGCTCGGCAAGGCGCTGGACAACTTCTATTCCACCGCCGAGCGGGACAAGTTCCGCACCCGCCTGGAGCCGGCCGGCGACGCCCAGGCCAGCGAAATCTACGTCAGCCATCGCGGTATGGTGGAGGTGTTCGAGGGCACCCAGGGAGGCGGCGACCAGGGCCAGGGCCGCACCATCTGGCAGCCGCGCCCGAGCGACCCGGAACTGGAAGCGGAAATGCTGCGTCGCCTGATGGTGCGATTCGGTGTCGAGGAATCGCGCGCCAAGGCCCTGCTGGCCGAGAAGGCCGCGCCGCCGCGCGTCAGCTTGAGCAAGTCCGCTGATGGCCAGGCCAGCCTGGCCTTGCCGGAAGCCTTCGACCGCGCCTGGCGCCGCGTCGGCCTGGCGCTGGATCGCATCGGCTTCGCGGTGGAAGACCGCGACCGCGCCAGCGGCGTCTATTACGTGCGCTACGCCGATCCGGAAGCCAACAGCAAGAAGGACAAAGGCCTCCTGTCCAAGCTGGCGTTCTGGAACAGCGAGGGCGGCAAGGCCAAGGCATTGAAGTATCAGGTGCGACTCAAGGAAAGCGGTGAAACCACGGACATCCGCGTGTTCATGGAAGATGGCAAGCCGGCCAACAATGAAACCGGCACCCGCATCACCAGCTTGCTCTATGAGCAGTTGAAGTAGTGGCCGATTTTCGCTTCGCCAGCCTGGGCAGTGGTAGCAAAGGCAATGCCTGGGTGGTGCAAGCCGGCCGGACCACGGTCATGGTGGATTGCGGTTTCGGCCCGCGCGAAGCGGCGCGGCGTCTGGCCCGCCTTGGCCTGGCGGCGGAAGACCTGGATGCCCTCCTGGTGACCCACGAACATGGCGATCATGGGCGCGGGGTGGCCAATCTGGCGGCCAAGGCGCGTTGTCCAGTGTGGCTCAGCCACGGTTGCCACGCCATGCTGGAGGCCCTGGGCAGCGCGCCCATTTCGGCGAACATCCTCGCCGGCCACGCGGCCTTCGCATTGGGGGACTTGCAGGTGACGCCCTACCCGGTACCGCACGATGCGCGTGAGCCGGTGCAATTCACCTTCTCCGATGGCGCTCGCCGCTTTGGCTTGCTCACCGATGCCGGCCACGTGACGCCGCATATGGAAGCGGTGCTGGACGGCTGCGCCGCCCTGGCGCTGGAGTGCAACCACGACGTGGCCATGCTGCAAGCGGGCAGTTATCCGGTGGCGTTGCGGCGGCGCATCCTCGGGCCCTTCGGACATCTCGACAATGCGGCGGCGGCGGCCTTGCTGGCGCGCATCGCCGGCGCCGGGCTCACGCATGTGGTGGCGGCGCACCTCTCGGCACACAACAACGCGCCCGAGTTGGCTCGTGCCGCGCTGGCCGGGGCGTTGGGCTGCGAAGATGCCTGGGTCGGCGTGGCCGACCAGGAAACAGGACTGGACTGGCGGGATATCTGATGGAAGTTGACGAAAACACGACAGCGGCACTGGAAGTCGCAACCACCTTCGCGGAACTGGGGCTGGCACCCGATATCCTGCGGGCACTGAGCGACCTGGGCTACAGCATTCCCACGCCGATCCAGCAACAGGCGATTCCCCTGGTGCTTGCCGGGCGCGACCTGATGGCGCAAGCACAGACCGGCACCGGCAAGACCGCCGCCTTCGCCCTGCCGCTGTTGCAGAAAATGCTTGCGCACGCCAACACCAGTGCTTCACCGGCCCGCCACCCGGTGCGTGCCCTGGTCATTACCCCGACGCGGGAACTGGCGATTCAGGTGCACGAAAGCGTGGTCGACTACAAAAAACATTTGCCCTTGCGCAGCACCGTGGTGTTCGGTGGCGTCAACATGAAAGAGCAGGAAGCCGATCTGCGCCGCGGGGTGGAAATTCTGGTCGCCACCCCCGGCCGCTTGCTCGATCACGCCGGGAACAAGATGGTGCAGCTCTCGCAGGTGCAGTTCCTGGTGCTCGACGAGGCCGACCGCATGCTGGATATGGGCTTTCTGCCCGACCTGAAGCGCATCCTCGATCTGCTCCCGGCGCAGCGGCAGACCCTGCTGTTCTCCGCCACCTTCGACGACAGCATCGTCGGCCTGGCCAGGAGCTTTTTGCGGAACCCCCTGAAAGTTGAAGTCGCCCGCCGCAATACCGCCGCCGAACTGGTCGAGCAGGTGGTGCACCGGGTGGAGGAGGAGGCCAAGATGGACGCCCTGCTGCGCGTGCTCAAGGCGCGCGAGATCAACCAGGCCCTGGTGTTCACCCGCACCAAGATTGCCGCCGACAAACTCGGCCGGCGCCTGCAGAAACGCGGCGTGCAGACCGGCATCATCCATGGCGACAAGGCGCAACTGGAACGCCTGGCCGCGCTCGATGGCTTCAAGCAGGGCAAGGTGCAACTGCTGGTGGCCACCGACATCGCCGCGCGCGGCCTCGACATCGTCGAACTTCCCTGCGTGGTCAATTTCGAACTGCCCTATGCGCCGGAAGACTATGTGCATCGCATTGGCCGCACCGGGCGCGCCGGTGCTTCCGGGCTGGCCATCTCCCTGGTGTCGCACGAAGAAGAGCGGTTGCTGGCCGCCATCCGCAAATTTCTCAAGCGCGATCTGGTTGAAGCGCCCCTGCCTGAAACCGCACCGCCGCGCCCGGTCGCGGTGGTGGCGCCGGTGGCCGCGGATGGGCAACCCGATATACAGCCCGATATACAGCCCGACGCCACCCAACCGCGCTGGGGACGGCCGCGCCGAGAGCCGGTCTGCGCTTTGCTGCTGCCGCCGCTGGACAAAGTGGCGGCAGCGGGGGCAGCAGCGGCCCAGGCCAACCTTCCCGCATGAGCCTGGAGGGTTTGCTGCTGCTCCTGCTGGCCGCGCTGGCCTGGTTCTGGTGGGATAGCCTGCAAAAACGCGAAATCGCCCTCGCCACGGCGCGCCTGGCTTGCGAACGCGCCGGCGTGCAATTCCTCGATGCCAGCGTGGCGCTGCGCAAACTCCGGTTGCGCCGCGATGCCATGCAACGCGCCCGCTTTTACCGCGAATACGCTTTCGAATACTCCACTCAGGGCGACGACCGCCAACCTGGCTGGGTCTGGCTATTGGGCGCGCGGGTGGTCAATGTCACCCTGGTCGAACAGAACGGGGTGCCGTTTCGTGCCTGACCCCCATCTGCCTACGCATCTGCCAACCTCGCCGCCACCGCTGGCCGCGGTTGAGGCGCGCGTCCTTTGCGTGCTGATCGAGAAAGAGAAAATCACCCCGGACGCCTATCCACTGACCGTCAACAGCCTGACCGCCGGTTGCAACCAGAAAACCTCGCGCGATCCGGTCATGGCCCTTGCGGAAGCCGAGGTACAGGCGACGCTGGAAGCCTTGCGCGGCCGCACCCTGATCATGGAAAGCTATGGCGCCTCGGGGCGCGTGCTGCGCTACGCCCACAACTTCGGCAAGGTCTACGGCCTGCCCGGTGGCGCGGTCGATCTTCTCGCCATACTGGTGTTGCGCGGCCCACAAACCGCCAGCGAACTGCGCGCCAATTGCGAGCGCCTGCACCATTTTGCGGATGCGTCGGCGGTGGAAGCTTATCTGGAGGAACTGGCGAGCCGGGAAAGTGGCGCCCTGGCGTTGCGGCTGACGCGCCAGCCCGGCGCGCGGGAACCGCGCTGGGCGCATTTGTTGTGCGGTGAGCCGTTAGATATTCCTGTCGCGCCGGTCGCCAAGTCTGATCTGAGCGAGCGCGTCACCCGACTGGAACAGGACGTGGCGGAATTGCGCGCGGCGCTGGCCAGGTTGGCCTGACGATCATGGCCGGATGGCCTGATTAAGCCCCTACCCTTCGGTAACCCGAGAAAAGGAAACACGCCGGCATCGCGGTGGTTTCCCCTAACGGGCATGGATTGAGGCCACCCAGGATGATGAAACCGGCGCACTTGTAGCGCCGGCTTCCAGCCGGCGTCTTTCTGATTAGGCCTATGAAGCCGGCTGGAAGGCGGCGCTACAGTGGGGGGGTGGGCTTGTTTCCCCTAATCCGGCTCGAAGCGCAGCGCCAGCGAGTTCAGGCAATAACGCATCCCGTTCGGCGGCGGGCCATCGTCGAAGACATGGCCGAGATGGCCGTCGCAACGGGCGCAGCGGATTTCCGTGCGAATCATGGCGTGGCTCACGTCGCGGATACCGCGGATGTGCGCGGGATCGAAAAGCTGGGTGAAGCTCGGCCAGCCGGTGCCGGATTCGAATTTGGCGGTGGAGTGGAATAGCGGCAGGTCGCACAGGCGGCAGTGGTAAACCCCTGCTTTCTGGTTTTTCAGCAGGCCACCACAGAATGGGGGTTCTGTGCCCTGGTGCAGGATGACCCGGCGTTCTTCCTCGGACAGGCTGGCCGCGAGCGCAGCTTTTTCTGCCACACTGGGCGGCGTGAGGTCATGACCGGAAGCGGAGCGGTTAACGGTGTCGCTCATGTGGTTCTCCTGTTCAGGGCTTGCGGGCCACCATGAGAAACACCGGATACCCGCGAGTTCCCGTCGCGGTTTCCTTGGCAATCTCGCATACCGTGGTGAAGCGTGCCGCCACAAAACCGGCCGCCTCGGCCTTGCGCGCCAGTTCCGAGCGCGCGAAACCGGGGTGCACGTCGACTTCGCTGCCGTGGAAGGAACCATCTTCCTGGTCCAGGTCAGCCACGCACAGCCAGCCGCCGGAGTTCAGCAGGGCATGGAAGGTGGCGAGGATGGCGGCGGTATCCGGGACATGATGCAACACCATCGAGGAATAGATCAGGTCGTAGCGTTCATCCGGCAGGGGCTGGCTGGTCAGGTCGGCCTGGCGCGCGGCCATGTTGGCAACGCCGCGCGCGGCGATCTTTTCGCGCAAGACTTCCAACATGCCGGCGGAACTGTCCTTGAGCGTGATGTGGCCCAGCGCGCCTTGCAGGGGAAAACTCAACAGGCCGGTGCCGCAGCCATAATCCAGCGCTCGCATGGTGGTGTTGAGGGGAATCGCCGCGCGGATGGCGGCGGCGATTTGTTCGGCGCGTTCCTGGAAGGCCGGGTTGCTGTCCCAGGCGCGGGCTTTGCTGTCGAAGTCGATCATGACGGGGGTACTGAATGGGAAAGCCAGGATTATCGTCGGTGTAACCCGGTGGCTGCTAAGCTGCGCGCCGCGTACGGAGAGAACGATGACTCAAGCGTTGCAAACTATTCTGGCCCGGCATCAATTCAACCCAACCCGATTGCTGCAAATCCTGCGTGAGGCGCAAGAAGCGCTGACCTGGATCGCCCCCGAGTACATCGACACCCTGGCCGCTGGTCTCGGCCTGCCGCGCGCGCGGGTGGAGGGGGTGGCGGGGTTCTACCGCTTTCTCCATACCGACGCGCCCTGCCGCTATCGTCTGCTGTTCTCCGACAACATCACCGACCGCATGCTCGGCAACCAGGATTTGCTGACCACCCTGTGCGAGATGTTGTGGGTGGAACGTGGGCATATCTCGGAAGATGGCCTGGCCAGTGTCGATACCACCTCTTGTACCGGGATGTGCGATCAGGGGCCGGCGCTGCTGGTCAACGGTTGGGCAATTCCGCGTCTCTCCCGTGAGCGCCTCGCGCGCATCGCCGAATTGATTCTCGCCCAGGCGCCGGTTGAGACTTGGCCGCGTGAGCTGTTCGCGGTGGCGGACAACCTTCGCCGCGCCGATATTCTGCTCGGCAACCCGCTGCAACCGGGCGACGCGCTACGCGTTGCCCTACCCTTGGGGCGCGCCACCCTCCTGGAGGAAATCAAGCATTCCAACTTGCGCGGGCGCGGTGGCGCCGGCTTCGCCACCGGCCTGAAATGGGCGGCCTGCCGCGACGCCGCCGGAGATCACGCAAATGCGCGGCGTTATGTGGTGTGCAACGCCGACGAGGGCGAGCCCGGCACCTTCAAGGATCGCGTCCTGCTTTCTACCCAAGCCGATCTGGTGTTCGAAGGCATGACGGTGTGCGCCTATGCCATCAACGGTAGCCAGGGCTTTCTCTATCTGCGCGGCGAATACCGCTATCTGCTGGCGCCGCTCAATGGCGTGTTGGCGCGGCGGCGCGAGGCTGGCCTGCTGGGACGCGACATTCTGGGCCATGCCGGCTTCGACTTCGACATCGAAATCCACCTGGGTGCCGGTGCCTATGTCTGCGGTGAGGAATCGGCGCTGATCGAGTCGCTCGAAGGCAAGCGCGGCATCCCGCGCAACCGGCCACCTTACCCGGTCAGCCACGGCTACCTGCAATGCCCGACCACGTTGAACAACGTCGAGACCTTTTGCGCCGCCGCCCTGGTGGCGGCCAAGGGAGCCGACTGGTATCGCGGCATCGGCACGGTGAAGTCGGCTGGAACCAAGGTGCTGTCGGTATCCGGCGACTGCGCTCGCCCTGGTATCTACGAATATCCGTTCGGGGTGACTGTGCGCCAGGTGCTTGCCGACTGTGGCGCGGAAAACACTCTCGCCGTACAAATAAGCGGCCCCTCCGGCGTGTGCATCGCAGCCGATGAGTTCGACCGCCGCATCGCCTTCGAAGACCTCGCCACCGCCGGCGCCTTCATGGTGTTCGACCGCTCCCGCGACATGTTCGAGGTGGCGCGCAACTTCGCCCACTTCTTCGCCCATGAGAGCTGTGGCTTCTGCACTCCCTGCCGGGTCGGCACCGCCATGTTGCGATCCACCATGGACAAGATCGCCGCTGGCCACGGCACGCTTTATGACCTGGCCGAAATCGAGAAGCTCGACCGCGTGCTCAACCAGTCCGCCCATTGCGGCTTGGGCCACACCGCTTGCAACCCGACGCTGGATACGATGAAGCGTTTCCGCCCCACTTATGAGCGGCGCCTTAAATCGCTCGATTTCGAACCCGCCTTCGACCTCGACGGCGCGCTCGCGGCCGCCCGCCGCATGACCGGCCGCGACGATACCGGCGCCCACCTTTCCACGGAGATCGAGGCATGAGCGAAACCTTCCAGCTCGATGGCGAGGACGTGCCCTTCGCCCCAGCCCAGACCGTCCTCCAGGCGGCCCTTGCCGCCGGCCGCTACATCCCCCACCTGTGCTACCACCCGGAATTCAAGCCGCACGGCAGTTGCCGGGTATGTACGGTACAGGCCAACGGCCGCACGCAGGCCGCTTGCACCCTGCCGGCTGCGGCCGGGCTGGAGGTGGAAAGCGCCAGCGAGGAAATGAATGCCCTGCGCCGCACCCTGGTGCAGATGTTGTTCGCCGAGGGCAATCACTTCTGCCCCTCCTGCGAAAAGAGCGGCAACTGCGTGTTGCAGGCCCTGGGTTCCGACCTCGGGGTGCTGACGGCGGGGTTCCGGCACTTTTACCCGGACCGTCCGGTGGACGCCTCACACCCGGACATCCTGCTCGATTTCAACCGCTGCATTCTCTGTGAACTCTGCGTGCGCGCCTCCTGCGAGGTGGACGGCAAATGCGTGTTCGCCCTGTCCGGGCGCGGCCTGGACAAACATCTGATCGTCAACGCCGCCTCCGGCAAGCTCGTTGACACCGACATCGCCCTCTTTGACAAGGCGATGGAGGTCTGTCCGGTGGGGGTGATCCTGAAAAAGCGGGTCGGCTTCGCCGTGCCCATCGGCCAGCGTCGTTACGACCAGCGCCCGATCAGCGCCCAGGCGCTCGATGACGCGCCGCGTGTGTCCGCCGCTTCTGGCGAATGCGCCGCCTGCGAGGGCAGCGGAGCCGTTAGCGCTTTAGCGCTTACGGAACCGGCGTCCTCCTTTGGCGAGGAAACACCATGAGCAAGAAACTCCGGGTCGCGACCACTTCACTGGCCGGTTGTTTCGGCTGCCACATGTCCTTGCTGGACATCGACGAACGCCTGTTCACCCTGCTCGAATACATCGAGTTCGACCGCAGCCCGCTCACCGACATCAAGCACTGCGGCCCGTGTGACATCGGCCTGGTGGAAGGCGGCATCTGCAACGCGGAAAACGTCCATGTCCTGCGTGAGTTCAGGAAGAACTGCAAGATTCTGGTGGCCGTGGGCGCCTGCGCCGTCACTGGCGGCCTGCCAGCGCAGCGCAACCACCTGGACCTGGCCGACTGCCTGCAGGAGGTCTACCTCACCGAAATCAGCCTGGTGAACGGCGGCATTCCCAATGACCCGGAACTACCCCTGCCGCTGGACAAGGTGCACCCGCTGCACGAAGTGGTGAAAGTGGATTACTTCCTGCCCGGCTGCCCGCCCTCGGCCGACATGATCTGGAAATTCCTGACTGACCTGCTGGCCGGGCGCACGCCCAGCTTTGGGCCGGAATTGATTCGCTACGATTAACGTGAAACAACCGCGCGTCTTCACTGTAGCGCCGGCTTCCAGCAGGCTTTGTAGGCCTGATCAGAAGAACGCAGCCGGCTGTAAGCCGGCGCTACAAGTGCGCCCGGTTTCATCATCCTGGGCTGCCTCTCCGCCATGAAAGTTAGCGTGAAATAACCGCCACGCTGTAACCCACATTTAACCTAGATTCCTGTGCGCCGTGCAAAGGCGCTGTTTGTCTAGCGGGTGCGAAACCCGCCCGGCCACTTTCGCTCCGGCCGGAAGCAACTGGAGTAGTCATGGAGGTAACGAAGTGGCTGAAGCC
>PFJX01000076.1 GCA_002784045.1 Hydrogenophilales bacterium CG_4_10_14_3_um_filter_63_21 | reverse complement strand
GACTGAGCAAGACTTTCCAGTGCGGACAAGGGACCAGCGAGGGCGCGCGAGTATTCATGCAATATCCGGGTTAGGGCCTGTTCATGAATAACTCAAACATTCTGGCCGCACTGGCGCGCGCACTGCGGCGTTGCCGGCCACTTGCAGGGAATGGCCATGTGGCGTGTCCGGCGCCTTGCATTGCATCCCGCCAGCACACCCATAATTGCCCAATTTATTCATGAACAGGCCCTTAGCCACTCTGGAGAAGTGGCGCCAGGTAGCGGCAGGTCAGGTCGATATCGAGCAGATCGATGTCGGCGAGGGCGACACGGATCCGGTCGCCCGGATTCAGGGTGGGGGCGCCGGTGATGCGGGCGATGAAGGGCAGGCCATCGAGGCGGATCAGGTTCTCGCGCCAGGCGGTGGCATCGAGCTCGGTAAGCCCTTCCTGCTGAATCCAGCGCAGGCACCAATAGCGTTCCATCCGGCGCTGGTAATCGTTGTAGGCGTCGTAGGCGAGTTCAAAGTCGCGCACGGTGGCGAACAACAGCGGGTCGGATGCGGTGTGCGGAGGCGATTCGCCGGCGGCCGCAGCGAGAATCTGGCGCTGATTGACCAGGTCGACATAGCGCCGCAACGGTGAAGTGCTCCAGGCGTAGCAATTGACGCCCAAGCCTTCGTGCGGTGCTGGACGCAGGGTCATGCGCACCTTGCCGCCGGTCTGCGCGCGGTAGACCCCGGCCACGCCACGCTCGGCCAGGAATTCACCCCAGCGGTTATTGGCCAGAATCATTAGTTCCGAGACCAGCTTGTCGATGGGATTGCCGCGCGCGCGGGGGGTGATGCCGACGTGCTCCTCTTTCACTTTGAACACGTAATCATGGCGTTGCACCTGTTCCGCCTTGCCGCGCGCGGCTTCCAGATGGCCGGCGAAGGCGAACAACCATTCCAGTTCGTGGCGGAACGGGTAATCGGGGCCAGGCTGGCCAATGCTGTTTTCGTTGAATAGCGGCTCCAACGTCTCATGGCGCAGGTTGGCGGCGATGTTGACGCGGTCGGCGACCGTGGACAGCGTCTCGATGCGGTAATCCGGGCCGATTTCCAGGTACAGGGAAAGCGCCGGGCAAGCGCGGTTTTCCGCCAGGGTGTACTGGGCGATCAGATCCTCCGGCAGCATGGTGAATTTTTCCGCTGGCGTATAGACCGTGGACAGCCGGCTCGCCGCCAGGCGGTCGAGGTCGGAGCCGGGCAGAATGCCCAGCGCCGGCGCGGCGATGTGGATGCCGACGCGCGCGCCGCCGTCTGGCCGAAATAGCAGCGAGAAGGCATCGTCGATCTCGGTGGTCGCGGCGTCGTCGATGCTGAACGCCGGCGCGTCAGCCGCTGGCAGGTCGGGCGGCGGCAGGGGGGCGGCCAGCTCGGGGAAACCGAATCCCTTGGGAAAATGGGCGAGACGAAATGCCTGGCGGTGGAATTCGTGGCTGGAAGGAATCGCCCCACACTGGTCCAGCAGGCGCACCGGGGAAAGGCTGGTTTCCGCACAGGCCTCGTTCAGCGCCTTGAATTCGAGGCTGTTCTTGTCCGGCTTGTGCGCCAATTCGAAAACATGGGCGCGCAGCGGCTCTGGCAGTTGCCCCGCCACCAGTTGCGCCACCCACTCGGCGCGCAACGCCGCTTCGCGCGCGCGCCGTTCCAGGCCGGCTTTGGCGGCGGCCAGAATATCGGCGGCGGCGGCCTTGTAGCGACCCTTGCTTTTTTTCTGGAAGTAGATCGGGGCGTTATGCAGGGCCAGCGCGATGGCCGCCGCTTCCGCCGGAGTCGGTGTGTGGCCGAAGTAATCCGTGGCCAGGGCCTCGAAACCGAATTCCTCGCCGCCGGCCACTTCCCAGAGGAAATCCAGATCAAGTTCCTCCTTGAGCGCGCGCGCGCTTTCCATGACTTGCGCCGGGCTGGGCGACGGGTAGCGCAGCAGCACGCTGTTGGCCTTGAGCTTGCCGCGCTTGCCGTGCTGGGATTCGATCTGCAGCGAACTGTCGTTGTCGGCCAGGAGGGTGCCGGCCTTGATATCGCCGTCTTCTTCGTAAAGCACGTACATGGAAACCGCCGGAAATTAGAAAGCCAGGATGTCGGGGAGGAATTCGGTGAAGCGGGCAAAGCCGTGGTTGCCGCCTTCCAGGACCACCTGGCGCGCGCCAGGGAAGGCCGCCACCGCCTCGCGGTAATCGAGCACTTCGTCGCCGGTCTCCAGGAGCAACAGATAGCGTTCCGGGTGAGCGGGCCGAGTCGCCAGTACCCGCAATTCATCCAGATGCGCGGCGGAAAACTGGTATTCGGCGCCGCTGTGCCAGTTCTTCTGCGCGCTGCCGGCGTAGGCCGCCAGTTTCTCGTGGCAGTTCACGCAGGGATTCACCAGGACGGCCTTGAGGCCCTGTTTCTCGGCCAGATACGTCGCATAAAAACCGCCCAGGGAACTACCGATCAGCTTGGCCGGGCCGACGCTTTGCGCGATCAGGCCTTCCAGCAGGGCAATGGCGGCGGCGGGACGATCCGGCAGGTCGGGGCAGACGCAGGCTTCGCCGAGGCCATGCTCGTACATCCAGGAAATGAGCTCGCGCGCCTTGCCAGATTGGGAGGAACTGTTGAAACCGTGGATGTAGATCAGCATGGCGCGCATTTTAACGTGAAACAACCGCACATCTTCACTGTAGCGCCGGCTTCCAGCCGGCCCTAAAAGTGCGCCCGGTTTCATCATCCCGGGCGGCCTCTCCGCCATGAAAGTTAGCGGGAAGCCCGCCGCGGCCTGCGAACAATCCGGGGGGGGGTAGCGCCGGCGCTACCTGGGCCTCGCCAGCCACGCCACGAGCCGATCCAGTGCCTGGGTGAGCGCGGCATTGCTGCCCCGCGCGGCGCCGCGGGCATCCTGACTGGGCGCCGGGGCGCGGGTCTCGATGCGGGTGCGGGCGAGCAGATGGGCATCGCCGCGACGCACCAGTTCCACTTCCAGCACCAATTTCACCTCGCCTGGCGCCTCGCCTATGTCGTGGTATAGATCGAGCAGTCGGGTATTGAGCTGGTAGGCACCCTCGACACCGGCGCCGAGCGGGGCGACCGCCGTGAACAACCCGGACTGGTCCAGCCGCTGGCGGATCAGTTGCGCGATGCGGGGCGCCGGCAGCTCGCTCTGGCTCGCGTATTGGTAGTGCCCGCGGGTTCCGGCCGCGCGGCTATAGGCCATCGCGCTGACCTGGTAGAAAGAGGGCGCGTCGCTTTCCCGTACCAGAAGGGTGCCCGGCCAGGCGGGTTTGCTGGACGCTGTCGCCGTGCCCAGGTCTTCCAGCACATACCAGGTGGCGGCCTGGCGCGGCCCGGTAATGCCGCAAGCGCCGAGAAACCACAGGCTGAGGAGGAGGCAACGTGATTTCATGGGCGTTCCTCCCCCGGGCCCATGCTGCCTTGCGCCGGGCCGAACAGGATGCGTTCCGGCTCGCCCAGGGCGCGCGCGGATTGCTGCAGGGCGCGGCCGCTGTCACGCAACGCTTGGCTGGTGGCTTGCAAATCCTGGCTGGCGAGATCGGCGGACAGGCGCAGGCTCAAGCTGAGGGCGCTGATTTCCGTTCGGGTCTGATCCAGCGCGGCCGTGGCGGAAGCCAAGGTGGCGCGTGCCGTGTTCAGGGTCTCGCGCGACTGCGCGGCGAGGCTGTCGATATGCCTGCCAGTGGCGGCCAGCGTTGCCTGTGCGACGACCCCGACCTGTTCCAGGCGCTCGCCGGCGCGCCGCGATTGCTCCAGCGTGTCACGCAGGGCCGGGGCGGTCTTTGCCAGTTGTCCGGTAAGTGTGCGAGTGTTCGCCAGGGTGTCGCGAAAAGCGCGCTGGTTGCTGTCGGAAAGCAATGAATTGATTCGATACAATGTTTCGTTCCCTCTCGTGCCCAAATCCTCCAGGACGCCAGCCATGCGGGTGATTTCCGGCACACCTTCGGCGATCACCGGGTAAGGCTCACCGGGCGGCAGGCGGGTCAACGGCGCCGCGTTCTCGCGGGTGTTGACCAGGTCGACTCCGGCGATGCCGGTGACCAGTTTGCGGTTGACCGTCGCCTGGGCGCCTTCCAGCAGCGGAATGCGCGCGGCCACTTCCAGCAGCACGCGCACGCCGCGCGCGGTATCCGGCAGGATGTGGTAGTCCGCGACACGGCCGACCTTGATGCCGCGCATGCGCACCTCGCTGCCGATCTGCAAGCCTTCCAGCGACTGCTTCTGGAAATACACCGTGAAACGGGTGCTGGGCAGGTTGTCGCTGGCGCCGGAGAGCCAGTAGATGCCAGCGGCCAGGGCCAGGAACAGGACGATCAGGGTGCCCCCCACCCAGGCATAGCGTGCTTCGGATTCCATGTTTACTCCAAGGCCCTTGTATCGAAATAGGATCGTATCCACGCATGCTCGATCCGCGCCACTTCCCGCACCGGGCCGTCGGCGATCACCTTACCCTCGAACAGCACGATGACGCGATCCGCCAAGCCCCACAAGCTGTCCAGATCATGGGTGGTGAGCAGCACGGTCAACCCCAGGCTATCCACCAGCACGCGCAACGTGCTGTCGAATTCGCGCGCGCTGATCGGGTCGAGGCCGGAAGTGGGTTCATCGAGAAACAGCAGCTCCGGTTCCAACGCCAGGGCGCGCGCCAGGGCGGCGCGTTTGCGCATACCACCGGAGAGTTCACTCGGCATCTTGCAGGCGGCATCCACCGGCAGGCCGGCCAGCGCGAGCTTGAGATCGACCACTTCGTCGCGCAGCGGCGCGGACAACCAAGGCAAGTGTTCGCGCAGCGGCGCGGCGACGTTTTCCGCCACGCGCATGGCCGAGAACAGGGCGCCATCCTGGAACAGGAGGCCGAAGCGGCGGCGCAGCGCCTGCAACGCTTCCACACCCATCCGCGCCAGGTCCTCGCCGAACAACTTGACCTGGCCGCCGTCGGGGTGGCGCAGCCCGACCAATTGATTCAACAACACGGTCTTGCCGCTGCCGCTACCGCCGATCAAGGCGACGATCTCGCCCGGCCGCAGCGTGAAGGAAACGCCGTCATGCACCCAGCGCCCGTCCAGCCGGGTGCGCAAGGCCGCGACTTCGACCACGGGCGCGGTCATCTGGGCCCCCTTGCGCTGCGCGCTGTCCCCCCGAGGGAGAGTTCGCATTCCTTCGGGCGGCCGTGCGGAATGCTCATCGCTCATGGCTCGATTTCCGGATAAGCCACGGCAAAGATGGCGTCGATCAGGATCACCGCCACGATGCTGCGCACCACCGTGGCGGTGGTATGCAGGCCGACGCTGCGCGCGTCGCGTTTCACCGTGAAGCCGCTGTGGCAGGCGATCAGGGCGATGGCGGCGGCGAACACCGGCGTTTTCTCCAGCCCGAACAACACAGTATTCAACGGCAACACGTCACGCAGGCGGTCGTAGAAGCTGGCGGTGGGAATATCCAGGTGCCAGGCGGCGACGTGGGCGGCGCCGACGAAGCCGGCGACATCGGCGACGAAGGTGAGCAGGGGCAGCATCAGGACGATCGCGAACAGGCGCGGCAACACCAGCACCTGGAACGGCGACAGGCCGAGGGTGACGATGGCGTCGATTTCCTGGTTCACCTTCATGGCGCCCAGGTGCGCGGTGAAGGCGGCGCCGGAACGGCCGGCCATCAGCACGGCGGTGATCAGCGGCGCCATCTCGCGCGCGATGCCGATGCCGACGCCGTCCACCACCAGATGGTTGGCGCTGAATTTCTGCATCTGGATGCCGAGCAGATAAGCGAACACCACGCCGATCAGGTAGCTCATCAGCATGACGATGGGAAGCGCGCGTAGCCCCACCATTTCCAGTTGCACGAACAGTTCACGCCAGCGCACCAGGCCGGGATGCCGCAGCAGGTGCCCGAGTGCCTGCCCGGTCTGGCCGATGAAGGCCAGCCCGGAACGGGTGCCGCGGGCAATGTCGAAGGCATGCCAGCCGACCACCTGGCGCAGCCCACGGCGCCCACGCCGACGCGAATGCGGCGCAACCCCGCCGCGCCGGCCGGCCACCAGGTTGAGGAGCGCCAGGCCCTGGGCGCTGAACCCGGCCAGATGCAGATTGGGAAAGGGAACCCCCAGACGTTCGAGGTGGCTGAGCAAATGGTTCGCCCCGGCGCTATCCAGCGCGCCCAGGCCGCTGGCATCGAGTTGCAACGGTTGCAGCGGGTCGATCGCCAGCGCATGCAGCCGGGCCTGCAATTCCGGCAGCCGCGCCAGCGTCCAGTCGCCGCGCAGGCGGAGAACCTGCCCATCCGCGCCTAGCTCCAGGTGGCAACAGGGTTCGGGCGAGGCGGCGTTGGACATGGTGTTAATGCGCGGACCAGTTCATTCCGCCAACCTCTTCAACAAGCGTTCGTGGATGCCGCCGAAGCCGCCGTTGCTCATCACCAACACCTGGTCGCCAGGCCGCGCCGTGCCGGCGATGGCTTCCACCAGTTCGCCAAGATCGGCATGGGTACTGGCCTGGTCGCCCAGGGGGGCGAGGGCGCCGGCCGCGTCCCAGTCGATGCCGCCGCTGTAACAGAAGACGCGGTCGGCGTCTTTCAGGCTATCGGCCAGCAACGCCTTCATCACGCCCAGCTTCATGGTGTTGGAACGCGGTTCCAGCACCGCCAGGATGCGCGCTTGGCCGACGCTGGCGCGCAAGCCGGCCAGGGTGGTGGCGATGGCGGTGGGGTGGTGGGCGAAGTCGTCGAAAATTTTTACACCCTTGACCTCACCGCGCAGCTCCATGCGCCGTTTCACATTTTCGAAACGGCCCAGCGCGGCGCAGGCGTCCTGCGCCGGTACCCCGGCATGGCGCGCGGCGGCGATGGCGGCGAGCGCGTTCATGCGGTTGTGCTCGCCCTGCAACGTCCATTCGACGCGGCCCTGGAGGGCTTCGCCGAGGTGGACGTCGAAGGTGGATTCCGTGACGTTATCGGCGTGCCAGCGTGGCTCCCTCACCCCCGGCCCCTCTCCGGTGGGGAGAGGGGAGGCATTGCCGAAGTACTCTACCGGCGTCCAGCAGCCGCGACGCAAGACTCGCTCCAGGCTTGCCTCGCGCCCATTGGCGACGATCAGGCCGGCGGCCGGAACGGTGCGCACCAGATGATGAAACTGGGTTTCGATGGCGGCCAGGTCGGGGAAGATGTCGGCGTGGTCATATTCCAGATTGTTCAGGATCACCGTGCGCGGGTGGTAGTGGACGAACTTGGAACGCTTGTCGAAGAAGGCGGTGTCGTATTCGTCCGCCTCGATCACGAAGAACGGCGAGTCGGGGGTGGACGAGCCGGCCAGGCGCGCGGAGACACCGAAGTTCATCGGCACGCCACCGATCAGGTAGCCGGGCGAGAGGCCGCAATCTTCCAAAATCCAGGCCAGCATCGAGGCGGTGGTGGTCTTGCCGTGGGTGCCGGCCACGGCCAGAACCCATTTGCCCGCCGCCGGGCCGTCCCAAGGCGGGCGATGCGCCCCCTCGGGGGGCAGCGAGCCGCTTCTGCGAGCGTGGGGGCTGTTCGTCTCGCGCAATACGTTTTCCGCCAGCCATTGCGGCCCGGAGATATACGGCAGGCCGCGATCGAGGAGGGCTTCCATGAGCGGCTGCCGGCCGCGCGTGACCACGTTGCCGACCACCCAGATGTCCGGCTTGAGACCCAGTTGTTCGACGCCGAAGCCCTCGATCAGGCGGATGCCCTGGGCCTCCAGTTGCGTGCTCATCGGTGGATAGACGTTGCTGTCGCAGCCGGTGACGGTGTGGCCGGCCTGGCGGGCAATGGCCGCGATGCCGCCCATGAAGGTGCCGCAGATGCCGAGGATATGGAGGTGCATGTCAGCCAGGGAAAATCAATGTAAATACCCTTCGTGCTCCAGTTTCAGCACGATCATCTGTACCACTTCGTCGACACGGTATTGAGCGGTGTCGATGCAAAGCTCCGCGTTCTCGGGAGTTTCATAAGGGTCGGAGACGCCGGTGAATTCGGGGATCAGGCCGGCTCTGGCCTTGGCGTAGAGGCCTTTGCGGTCACGCTGTTCGCACACCTCGATCGCGGTGGCAATGTGCACCTCGATGAAGCCGCCCCATTGCTCGATCATCGCGCGCACGTCGCGCCGGGTCTGCTGGTAAGGGGCGATGGGCGCGCAGATGGCGATGCCGCCGTGCTTGCTGATTTCGCTGGCGACGAAGCCGATGCGGCGGATGTTGATGTCGCGGTGCGCCTTGGAAAACCCCAGTTCCGAGGACAGATGTTTACGCACGATATCGCCGTCCAGCAGGGAAACGCGGCGCCCGCCCATCTCCATCAGGCGCACGGTCAACGCGCGCGCCACGGTGGATTTGCCGGAACCGGACAGGCCGGTGAAGAACACGGTAAAGCCCTGGCGATTGCGCGGCGGATAGGCGCGGCGCAACTCCTCGATGACTTCCGGGTAGGAGAACCATTCCGGAACTTTGAGCCCCCGCATCAGGCGACGGGTCAATTCCACCCCACTCATGCTCTGGCTGTGGGTTCCGGCGGGAATGGCCGCCTCGGCCAGCCACTCGTCGCGATCCTCCACATAGAGCAGCCGCGGAAACGGCACCAGGGTCACGCCGAGGTTTTCGCGTGCCAACGCATAGGCGTCATCCTGCTCCAGGCTGGGCGTGTCCGCGCCGCGTCGGTGCCGCCCCGTGAGCGGCGTTTCGCCACCCGTCACCAGCAGGGAGCAGCCGTAGTTGCGCGCCATGATGGCTTTCAGCAGGGTCTTGCGCGGCCCCGCCGCCCAGGGCGTCATCGGGTTCAGGGCGAGCAGGGAAGTGGCCGCCGGCAGGCGCGGCAGCAGGGCCTGGCAAGCGCGCACCAGGGCGAAATGGCCGGATTCCATGACCGGGTCGGAGCCGGCGACGGCATGGATCAGCAAGTTGGCCTCGCGCTGCATGGCTTCGTTCAGCAGGAACTCGACCTGTGGCCGATGCAGGGGCTGGCCGGCCTGATAGGCCATGACCCGGCGCCAGCCGCGCCGCGCGAATTGCTCGCGCATCTCGGACGGGGTCAGGCGCAGGGCGAGAAAATCGTGCCGTGGCGGCAGGGCGACGCCCTCCAGGCGACCGGCCACATAAACCTGGCCAGGTTCCGCCAGGGGCCGCGCCAGCGGTACACCGGATGACTCGGCCAGGCGGCTTTCTCCTTCTGGATCGGCGGCCCAGACTTCGCTGATGCGCAGGATGGCGGGCATGAAGCCCTCGCCATCGCGCAGCGCCACGCTCTGGCCGGGCTGGAGTTTTTCCGCGACCCTGGACGGCAGCACCAGCATCACCGGGCGCGGCCAGAAAGTCCCATCAGGCAGCTTCATGGTGGCCAGCACGGACTCCAGTTCGGCTTTGTTCATGGTGCCGGTGAGCGGCGACAGGGCGCCGTTGAGCAGCAGTTCAAGTTCGCAGATCTGCTTCCAGGCCAGGTCCACGGATTGCAGCCCAAGCGCCTCCTGCTTGAGCGCCTGGGCGTGGTCAGGATCGGCAATCAGGTTGGCCAGTACACCGCCATAGGGGGAGATCAGAGTATCCATGTGAGGGCTGGTTCAGGACGAATAGGTTGCGAAAAATGCGGCAATGAAGTCGGGAATACGCGCTTCCGGCAGCACGTTGATGCCGGCCGCCGCGCGGCGGCCGCCGCCAGTTGCAAAGCGCTGGCAGAGTTCGTCGGCGCCGCGTTGGTTGGCCAGCGGCGCGCGCACGCTGACCACATAGTGGCCCCTCGGTGAGCGGGTCAGCAGGGCATGGGCGCGGTTGGGGTTGGCGGTCGCCAGGTTGTTGGCATAGACGCCGGAGACGCGCCGCGCCCAGGCGGCATCCGGGAGGCTGAACACGGCGCCGGAAGCCCGCGCTTCACTCGGCTGGGTGGCCGCCGCTTGCGCCATATCGGCGGCATAGCCCTGGCTCAAGGTCTTGAATTCCGGTGCTTCCTCGATGAAGGCGAAGGGGTCGGCGTAGGCGGACAAGCTGCGATAGAGATCGGCCGGATGGAAGTGGAGATCCGCCAGATTCTCGCCATAACCGTTGTAATTGAGGCACTCGCCCAGTGCACGCAGCCGGTCGAGTTGCGGCATGGAAAGGACCAGGGGTTCGGCGGCGCGGCGGGCTGACTCATGCAAGTTGTCGCCGAAAGCCGCCGTGACCGCCCAGATGCGGAATTTGCCGCCAAGGAAGCGATCCACCAGGAGGCTGGTGCAGGTGTCGGCCGAGGTGTCGATGGTGGCCTGGAAGTTGGGGTGGGTGGGCAGCAAGCCGGGATTGTGGTGGTCGAACCAGCGCACCTTGACGCCTTTTTCCAGCAACGCGGCCAGGGGGCCGGCGTTCTTCTCCACCGCGATGTCCAGCGCCAGGACATGGTCTCCGGCCTGGGCGTCGATTTTCCTCAGCAGGCCGATGTCACGCTTGACCCCGGTCACCAGGGTCGCCACCGCCGGCTCGGCCAGGCGCAGTTGGTGCAGGGCACAGAGGCCATCCGCATCCCCGTTGAAAGCGTCGAATAACATCTATTCCCCTGAGTTCGTTGAGTCGCAAGGGTGGACGTGACAGGATGCAACGCCTGTTCACTCGACCCGCCAGCCGTGCCCCCGAATCCACGTCCCGCCCTTCTGTTTCTGGTCCTTTACGCTGGGCTGATCGCCTTCGGCAGCCTCTATCCCTTTGCCGGGCTGAGCGGGCTGGAACACTGGGCGGGCGAGTTTATCACGGCCCCTCTGCCGCGCTTTATCACCCGCAGCGACATCTCCACCAACCTGTTGGCCTACCTGCCGCTCGGCTATGCCCTGGCGCTGCGGCTCGGGCTGCCAAGGCGCCGCTTGCGGGCGATTGTTTTCGCCACGTTTGTCGGATTTCTTTACAGCTTGAGTATGGAAAGCCTGCAACAGCTTGTACCCGGTCGTATCGCCTCGAATCTCGATATCTTTCTCAACACCCTGGGCGTCTTCCTCGGCGCCTTGTTGACCCTCCACCACCGGCGCTGGCTGCGCGCCGGGCGGGCGTTGTGGCGCTGGCGCTCGCGCTGGTTCCGGGTGAGTCCGGCGGCGGATTTTGGCCTTTGCTTATTGCTGCTCTGGGTGCTCGCGCAGTTCACCCTGCAACCCTTTCCCGGCGCCGGCTGGCTCGGCCTGCATCTGCGCCCACTCGATACGCCGCCGGGCAGGCTGGATCAGATCAATTGGCCCTGGTTTGCCGCCGCCTGGCTGGAAATAGCCGCCCTCGGCACCTTTGCCGCCAGCCTGCTGCGGCCGGGGCGTTATGTCGGCGCCATGCTGTCGTTGCTGCTGGTCGCCTTCACCGTCAAGTTATTGGCCGCCACCCTGCTGCTGAAACTCAAAGTCGTGGGTGGCGTGCTGTCCCTGGAAACCCTCGCCGCCTTCCTGCTGGCGTTCTGGTTTTTACTCATCCCCGAGGTTTCCCGCCGCCGCCGCGCAGCCGCGCTGGTATTGCTGGTGATCATCCTGGGCGTCCGAGTGGCGCTGGCCGGCTATCTGGTGTGGCCAATCGCCAGCCTGTTCAACCTCATCGGCCTGGCGAAAGCCAGCGCCTCCTTGTGGCCCTACCTGGCGCTGGGAGTGCTGGCCTGGCTGAAATTTTCCGCGGCGGTGTCCAGGAGATCCGCCGCCTCGCCCGGATGAGGCGATCGCCGCGAGCGGTGCCGGTGCGACGGTTTCGAATTCCACTCATGGCCCGCCCCCAGGAGGCACAACGCGATCAATAGCGTCGCCAGGCGGGGCGCATCCAGCAGGCTGTCGAACAGGCCGACGGTGAACAGGCCCAGCAACGAAGCCAGCCAGGCCCAGGCCAGAGCCTGGCCGGACCAGGCCGCCTTGGCCAGACGCGCCAGCGCGAAAGCGGCCAGCAGGGAGAACAACGACAACCCCAGCCAGCCCTGCTCGAACAGCAACTGCACCCAAACATTCTTGATGTGCCAGGGCAGGTGGCTATGAGTCTTGAAGAACCAGTAGTCGCCCCCCCAGGTGAAACCGCCGTTGCCGATCAGGTTGCCGCCATTCGCTGCGAGCAGGCGGACATTGTCGACGTCGATCAAGCCATCATTGCCCGGGTAGTACAGGGCCAGTTCCACCGCTGGCCGTTGCAGCCCGTCCTCGACACCCACCTGGCCACTGGAAAAATCGCGGGAGAGGCGATGCCAGCGGCCGTCCGTGGGAACCTCGAAAGCCATCCAGACACAACGGCGCGAGTTGAGCAGTTGCTTTTCGCAGACCGGGGTCTCGATACGCGCCCCGGGCTGCTGGCTGCGCACATCCAGTTCCAGATGGTAGCGCTGCCCCGCCCGCACGCTGACGCGCTGGGCGTAATACAGGGTTTCGCCGTGCCCCAAGCGCAGGAAGGGGTTGTCGTTTTCGACCACGAAGCCGAAGGTTGCCGGTTGCTTATCCGCCGGCCCGCGCTCCAGATACACCCTGGGGAAGCTGCCCAGCCCCATGCCGAACAACTGCGCCATCGGCGTCGCGTCCATCATGGCCACGGTGCTGCGCCAGTGTTCGACACGGATATCCCAGTCCTCGCCGGCTTGCGCCAGGCGTTGCTGAAAGTAGCCGCCGCCGATGCCGGCCAGCAGCCCCACCGCCATGAGCGCGAGCACACCAATGGGTAGGACGGCCTGGCGCCGCTGTCCGGCGCGCCAGGCCAGGCGCAGGCTGGCCACGGCCAGGGTAAACAGCACCACGCCCAGCGCCAATACTCCGCCACGCGCCACGGTGAAGACCGTGGCAGAGACCGTCAGCGCCATGACCGGCACCACCCATAGACGCGTCTTCCAGCCCAGCCAGAGAAACGGCAGCGCCGCCGCCAGGTAGGCCTCGATGTGGCCGCCGCCGGTATGCATGCTGGAAAAGGTGCTGACGATACGGTAAGTATTCGAGTCGTTGGCGAAGCCGGCAAACAACCAATGTTCCCACAGACCGACCAGCCCGACGCCGAGCAGGCCGATGCCCATGCCGATAGCCAGGCGGGTGGCCAGTTGCGCGGGTTCCGGGCGAGCCAGGCGCAGCAACAGGAAGATCAGTCCGCCCCAGGCAAACCCCTTCGCCACGCGCAGGCTGTTGTAAGGGCTCCAGTAACTGGAAAAAGCGTTGGCATCCAGGGGCGGCGGCGACCCCAGCCCGAGAGCGAGGCTGATCAGAACGGAGACGGCGCACAGCGCGAACAACGGCCACAGGGAATTCAGCCCGGAGCCGGGCGTGCGCCGTCCTCGCAGCAGCAGCGTGCCGGCCGTGGCCAGCATCAGCAGATCGAACTCGTCGAAGAAGAACCGCCCGCTCCAGGGTGCCAGATCGAGCAGGGGCAAGGCGGCGGGCACCACCACCAGCCAGGCCAGCGGCCAGCGCCAGAGCGCCGCCATGTAGAGCGCCAGGCCCAGGCCGAGGCCCCATTGCCACAAGGGAAACGCGGCCAGGCCGATGCCCGCCGCCAACAGCAGCAGCGAGCCCACAATGCCGCGCGGCAAGCGGCGGCCGCTCCGCGGCCGGGAAGAATGGGAAGGGTGGGAAGAATGCCGATGGCGGCGGGTGTGGTGCCTTGCCGCCGACTTGCCGTCTGGCGCGGACGCGCCAGCAGGCGTCCCGCTCACGTGCTCCGCCAGGCTGGCGCGCGGCTCGGGAACGGCCGCCTCACGGCGTGTCGCCCCGGGCAGGGCCGCCGGCGCCCAGTGCGGCAGACTGCGTGCGCCCAGCCAGTTACCTACCCAGAGGCCAGGCAGGGCAAACAGCAGTTCCAGCCCCTCCGCCAAAGGCTGCCCGTACAGC